>NZ_JBFTQU010000004.1:0-371056 GCF_056399165.1 Stenotrophomonas sp. 01N47 | reverse complement strand
GTCCGGTTGCGGGGGCGTGAGCGCCATGGATGGCGCGACCGAGCTTACAGGGACGTACTTGCAGCGTCCCCCGCAACCGGACCCACCCCGCCACCCCACGGATAGCCCGCTTCTGCTGTTGCTGTTGAGCTTGCCGGCCAGCGGCCGGCACTACCGCTTCGGCGGGTGCAGGGCGCAGCCCTGCCGAACCACCCTTTACCTGGCCTGCTCGCAGAACTTCTGCCGATACTCCAGTGCCTTCGGCATCAATGCCTGCAGGTTCTGGATACGGGTGCCCGGATTGGGGTGGGTCGAGGCGAACTCCGGCGGCGACTGGCCACCACCGGCCTGGCCCATGCGCTGCCACAACGGCACCGCCTCGCGCGGGTCGAAGCACGCCGCGGCCGCCAGCATCAGGCCGACTTCATCGGCCTGCGTCTCGTGGCTGCGCGCGTACGGCAACAGGTACCCGTAGCCCATCGCCGACATCATCATCTGCTGCTGCTGCGCATCCATGCCACTGGCGGCGCCGGCCACCTGGCCGATCTGGGTCAGCTTCTGCTGGGCCATCCGCTGTGCACCATGGCGCAGCAACGCATGGGCGATCTCATGGCCCATCACCACCGCCATCGCATCGCGGGTGCGCGCCACCGGGATCAGCCCCGTGTAGACCGCCATCTTGCCGCCGGGCAGGCAGAACGCATTGGCCTGCTCGGACGGAATCACGTTCACTTCCCACTCGAAGTCGCGTGCGAAGTGTGCCGGCTGCAACCCGTGTTCCTGCGCCAACGCGGTTTCGACAACATCCACTTTGGCGATCAGTCGCTCGGCAATCGCGCGGACGTCGCGCGAGACCTGTTCATTCGGGCCCAAAGGGCGTTCCTGCGACAGGATCTGCTGGTAGGCCTGCAGGCCCAGCGCCTTCTCCTGACTGGCGTCCAGGCTGCTGTCGATCAGCACCTTCTCGCCGGTATAGGGGTCGACCGCACGGTTGGAAAACCAGTAGAACGCCGCGTAGCCAGCGGCCAGCAGCAGCACCCACCAGCGGATGTTGCCGAACAGGCCACGCCGCTGCTGCGGCGAGCGGGAAAAAGGATCGTTGCGCATCGGCTGGTCTTCCGGCTGACCCCGCCGGCCGGCGGGTACGGCGCAATCTTAGTGCGGCGCTGCCTGCGGCGGGTGAAACCGGAGCCGATCCAGCCGTGCCCGTCAGATCCCTCGCACCAGCCGGAAGCCGATGCGCGCGTTGGTGGTATCCGAATCCTGCGATTGCCGCCAGGCCGCCCGGGTCTGCTCCGGCGCATTGGCCCAGTTGCCACCACGGATCACCCGTGCACGGCAGCCCGGGTTGAACCACGCCACACCATCGGCCGGAGCACGCCGATAGCTGGCATGCCAGCAGTCGGCCACCCACTCGCTCAGGTTGCCGCCCATGTCGTGCAGCCCGAAGCCGTTTGCCTGGAAACTGGCGACCGGTGCCGGCCCCCACCACCCATCACCATAGCCGACGAAGGCGTTGTGCCAATGCCTGCCGGAAGGCGAAACATCCTTGCTGCCGGTGTAATTGCCACTGCCCTCCGGTGGCAGCCCGGCATCGCCCCACGGGTAGCGGCCACTGCTGCCGGCACGCATCGCGTACTCGAACTCGGCCTCGCTGGGCAGGCGGTAGCTGCGGCCGGTCTGTTCGGACAGCCAGTTCGCGTAGTTCTCCGCATCACGCACGCTCACGTGCATCACCGGCGAATTGCCCAGTGCCCGCCCGCCGTCATAGTCGGACCGCCAGTCCACGCCGCTGCGACGGATGAAATTGCCACTGCGCTCGTCATAGACCACCGAATGTCCACGCCGGGTCGCACGTGGGCGGGCATTGGTCGCCTTCACATAGCGCTCGAAGTCACCCACGGTGATCTCGGTGATCGCCATCGCGTACCCACGCTCGAAACGCACATAGTGCGATGGCCGCTCTGCGTCGGTTGCGCCCGGTTCGGTATCACTGGCGCCCATCTGGAATCCGCCATGCGGCACCACGATCATCTGCGGTCCACGGCCGCCATCACGCAGCGCATCGCTGAACACCTGCCCCGGCCGGAAGCTGCCGTAATGGGTGGCCAGTTCGATGCGCTCGCGCAGCTGCGCCACCACCGCGTCGCCCGGCAAAGCGATGCGCAGCGCTTCGGCCAGCTTCTCGCGCGCAGGCTTCAACCCCTGCGGGGTGGTCAGATCATGCAGGCCGCCATCGCGCAGTTGTACCAGTGCCGCTGCACGGATCTGCTCGATGCGCTCGAACGCATCGGCGATCGTCGGTGACGAGTCCCGCACCTTACTGGCCTCTGCCAACCACGCGCCCGCACTGGCGAAATCGCGGATGCGCGCGGCATCCTCGGCACGCCGGATCAGCCCACTTTCCGCAGCCGCCAGACCCTGCCGCGCGCGATGATTTGCCGGGTCCAGCGCAAGTGCCTCACGGAAGTTGCCAATCGCACCATCACCGGCTTCACCTATCCGGTCGGCACGCAGATCGTCTTCGCCCGCGCGGTTGTAGGCGACCACGCGCTGCGCAGTCTCGACCCGCCCCTGCAGCGCGCGCACCTTCTCATCCTTCGGCGCCAGGGTCAGCAGCACCAGCGCCTGGCGCCCGGCTTCAGCCAGCGCTTCACGCTGCTGCAATGGCTGCTGCAGCAACGCATCGGCCTGCTGCTGCAGCTTCTGTTTCGCGCGTTGCAGGCCCAGGCGCGCCTGCCGATCATCGGGTTCCTCCTCCTGCACTGCCAGCCACAGGGGCACTGCCGCATCGCCATCTTCATACAGATGCCCCCGCGCGAAAGCCTGGTCGGCAGCCCGGCGCAGCTGTGCCAGCGTACGTCCCTGGCGATCGACCCGCGGCGGCGTCCACTGCTGGATGTCCTCGGCCGCGTCGTCACCGGCAATGGTCACCGTGCCCCGCCCGGTACCACGCGCCGGACCGGCCTCTGGTGCGGCATCGGCCGGCGGGGCTGCGGTGGCACCGGCGGTCTGCGCAGGGGGCGACGGCGTGCAACCGGCCAGGCTCACGGCCAAGGCGGTAAACAGCGCGGGCGACAGCAGAAAACGCAAGCAGGGCCTCCTTCGGCACGGATGCGGACCGACGTTAGGCTATTCTCCCCTGCCTGAGCAAACCCGAGTAGTAGGCCCTGACACGTGGCAACCTGGATCACCACCCCCGCCGAGCTGGACACATACCGCCAGCAGCGGCCGACCCGCATCGGCCTGGATACCGAATTCATCCGTGAACGCACCTTCTGGCCACAGCTGGCGCTGGTGCAGATGGCCGTCGGCGAGGACATCCTGCTGATCGACCCGTTGATTCCCGGCATGCCCGAGGCCTTGGCGCCGTGGCTGGCCGATGAATCCATCACCAAGGTGATGCACAGCGCCAGCGAAGACCTGGTGGCGTTCAAGTGGACCTGTGGCGTGCTGCCGCGTCCGTTGTTCGACACCCAGATCGGCGCCGCGCTGGCCGGCATCGGTGCTGGCATGGGCTACCAGAAGCTGGTGCAGGAGATCACCGGCGTGGCCCTGGAAAAGGGCGAAACCCGCTCTGACTGGATGCGCAGGCCGTTGTCGGACTCACAACTGAAGTACGCCGCCGACGACGTCGAGCATCTGTTCGCGATGCACGACGCGATCTCCGCCAAGCTGGAAACGCTGGGGCGCCAGCAGTGGCTGCACGACGATGGCGAGCGCCTGCTGGCCAGCGTGGCAAATGACGAAGACCGCTGGCCCCACCTGGGCATGCGCTCGGCGCAGTTCCTGGACGCGCCCGCGCAGCGCCGCCTGCTGCGCCTGCTGCGTTGGCGCGACGTGCAGGCGCGCGCCAGCGACCGCCCGCGCAGCTGGATCCTGGACAACGAACTGGCCGCCACCCTGGCACGCACCCCGCCAGCCGATGCCGCTGCAGTGAGCAAGCTGTTCGAACAGTTCCCGAAGGCGCCGCGCAAGCTGGCCGCTGCGGTATGGCAGGCGCTGGACACGCCGCTGGCCGACGAAGCCGATGCGCCGTTGGCGATGCAGGCCAGCGATGCCAGCAAGCAGCTGCTGAAGAAGCTGCAGGATGCGGTGGCCGAACGCAGCCGCGAGCTCGGCCTGGCCGACGGCGTGCTGGCCTCACGCAAGCATCTGGAAAGCTATCTGGAGCATCGCCAGTGGCCTGCCGCACTGGCCGGCTGGCGCCAGCAGGAGCTGGAGCCGGTGCTGGCACCGCTGTTGCCCGCTGCTTGAGCCCCCCTGCCGTCGTCGCGCATGCAGCGCGGCGACGGCCGACACCGGTATCGCCTTGAGATCTGGTGCGTGCCTGCAACGCGCGACACTTCGCGCGGCTTCCCCTCGAATCCTATCCAGCGCCTATCGCCGCATGGCGCAGTGCCCGCCGCGATCCTGTACGCACGCCAACGTGATCGCGCCGCGCCGTTTACCTACATGACTGCAGACACATACGCCCGAATCGGCAGCATGCAAGAGTGAATCGCACGTCACCTCGTTCGCCTGCTCAGGGCGCTGGTGGACGACGCATCCCGCAGGACCGATGCCGTCGGCGCAGGTCTTGCCCACGCTGCTGCGCAGAGGACTCCCATGCACACGATCATCTCCGAACGGACCGCAGCTTCCTCCTCCCGGACCATGCGCCACCTGCGCCGATGGCTGGGCGTTTCACTCCTGTGCGTCGCTGCCAGTGCAAGCGCCGCCGATGACCTGCAGGCACGCATCGCACAGGCGTTGCAGGGCAACACGACACCGGCGATGGGAGTGCTGGTGATCCGCGACGGCAGGATCGCCGAGCAGGCCGTCAGCGGCGTACGCCGCAATGATGAAAAGGTGGCCGCCAACAACGGCGATGCCTGGATGATCGGCTCGACCGGCAAACCGATCACCGTGGCGATGATCGCGCGTCTGGTCGAACAGGGCGTGCTGAAGTGGGATGCGCCACTGTCGACGATGCTGCCCGACCTGGCGGCACAGATGCAGCCGGCCTACCGCAACGTCACGCTGGTGCAGCTGCTGTCGCACCTCGCCGGCCTGCCGGAGAACCTCACCGATGGCGCCGCACTGGATGCGTTCTTCACCGACACGCGTGCCCTGCCCGTACAACGCGAAGCCTACATCAAGGCCGCGCTGTCAGAGGCGCCGGTCCACCCTCCGGGAACGGAATTCGCCTACAGCAACAGCGGCTTCCTGATCGCAGCGGTGATCGCCGAGCGCGCCACCGGCAAGGACGTGGAAACGCTGATCCAACGTGAGGTGTTCCAACCGCTGCAGATGACCGGCGCCGGCTTCGGGCCGACCACGGCAGGGCAGCCGTTGGGCCACCGCGGCGGCAAGCCCGTCACCCGCGCGCCGCAGAAAGCCGATGATGGTGTACCGCCGATCTACACCGCCGCCGGCAACCTGCACATGCGCCTGCAGGACCTGGCACTGTTCGCCATAGACCAGCTCGCCGGCAGCCACGGCAGGGGCACGCTGTTGACGCCGGCGTCCTACACGCTGATGCAGAGCGCGCAACCGGGCAGCCCATCCGGTCTGGACTGGGGCGTACAGCCGTCGATCGCCGGCCGCCAGGGCCCGGTGCTGGTACACGGTGGCTCTGATGGCAACTGGCTGGCGTGGGTGGTGCTGTTCCCCGCACAGAACAGTGGCGTGATCGCCATTGCCAACGCCGCCGAAGACATGGGCGCCGACACAGCCACCATGGGCGTGCTCGGCGGTCTGTTCGCCGAACTGGCCCCTGCTGTCGCGCCTGCCGCCAGGTAGACTCCTCGCGACGCCCTGCCCCTGCGGGGCGTCGTCCTGCCGCACCACTGCAGGCGATAACAGGCATGCACCGGATTGCCTAGAATGCGCGTCCGATCATCTGCAAGGACGCTGTTCCCCATGCCGCATTCCCCCCACGAAGCGATGGCCCTGCGCCGCGAAGCACGCGATGCACTGCAGCAGGAGCGTTTCGATGACGTTGACCGCCTGCTCGGGGAGGTGGAGCAACAGTGGCTCGACGGTGGCACCCCGCGCTTTGGATATGGCTGGCTGCTCGCCACCATGCTTGAGCCTGCGCAGGACCTGCCTGCCCGCCTTGAACGGGCGCGGCAGTGGTGTGCACGGCAGCCACACAGCCCGCATGCGTGGGCCGTACTGGGCACGCTGTGGGACCGCGTTGCCGGCCGCATCCGTTCCACCGACACCATCGAGAAGATCCGCCAGGCGCAATGGGACGGTGCTGCGCTGGCACGCGACCACGCTCTGGCCGCATGGCTGCATACCATCGCACGCCATCCACGTCCCGCCTTCGTACTGGGGCGGATGCTGCGGATGGCCTGCTATCTGGGCGAGCCGCGCTGGTTGCAGCAGTTGCAACGCGGTGGACGCGCCGATCTGTACACCGCGCAGCAGCGCCAGGACCCGGAAGCATTCGCCGCCGCGGTCGCATTGCTTGCGCCCTACGGTGCCCCCTTGGATGAACTTCCCGCCCTGCCCGCTGTGCTGGCGCACCGCAGCGAAGAAGCATTCGAGTATGCCGCCGACTACTGGCTGCAGCTGGCGCTGTCGTTCCGTGCCGATGATGCCGACGTGCTCGAGATCTATCTGTACTACCTGTATCCGCGCTGGGGCGGCAGCCACGCGCTGATGCAGGACTTCATCGACGGTCCCGAAGCAGCACGATTGATGCTTCCGCAGCGTAATCGACTGCGTGTGGTCAAGGAGCGCGACTGGCTCTGGCTCGCCCCGGATGCCGACGATGCCGAGGCCATCGCCGAACAGGAGCAGGCCTATCGCGCCCTGCTCGACCTGCACCTGGATGCATCAACGCGGGCACAGGTGCTGTGCTGGCGGGCGATGCTGGACTACCACCTCGGCCGCGACGAACCGCAGGAAAACCAGGTGAACTGGGACCCGATGCGGATGACGCATGCCCGTGACTGCCTGGCAGAGGCGTTCGCGTTGGATCCCGGCTGTGTGGTCGATGAGGGCATGAACGCACTGGAAGCCTGTGCGCATTTTGCACGCGTCGACGGCGCCGACGCGCTGTTCGCACAGGTGCTCGCCAGTGTCGAAGACTGGACCGACAGCGCGCATGCCCTTGCGTGGTTGGCAGCCGGTCGTCAGTCCGGCCTGTTCGGCTTCAGCGCGGACAGCGCCCTGGCCGCGCAGCACCTGCAGGGAGCGCTGGCGACGGCCGACGAAGATGGCGTGGAGTTGTCCACGGTGGCTGCCAACCTGTTCTGCTCGGTTTCCGCGCCGGCCGGTCTGCAGATGCTGCTGCAGCTCGCGCACGCCGGCGACCCGAGGTCGATGGCATCGCTGGTGGATCTGTACCGCGGGCGTGTGGCCGGCAAGGACTTCCCCGCTTACGCCGACCCCGTGCAGGAGGCGCTGTGGACCGAGCGTGCGATTGCTGCCGGCGACCTGGTGGTGATCTACAACCGCGCCTGGCAGCTGGGCGAGATCTTCAGGCAGACGCCCGACCCCGCGCTGCAGCAGCAGTCGCGCGTGTTGTATCGGCGCTGCGTGGACGAGGCTGAGCCGCATGACCGGGTATGGCGCCCGGCGCACAAGAACCTTGCGGTGCTGCTGTACCAGGGTGAGGACGACATCGACAAACGCGAAGCGGTGTTCGACCTGCTGGGGCCACTGTGGTGGCGTGGCGACAGCGCGACCCAGGCATGGGCGGCCGGTTTCCTGGCCGATGTGTTCCACTTCGGCAACGGTGTGCCTGCCAATGCCTTCCTGGCCAAGGTCTGGCTTGACCGGGCCGCCGATGCGGAGCCGGACAACGCGGAGGTGCTGCGCATGCGCCCGTTGATCGATGGGCAGGGCAAGTTGTTTGGTGCCAGCCGTGCGGCGCGCCAGCAAGCCCGCGACCGCGACAAAGTGGACCTGCGCAGCTGGCAGCTGACCTTCGGCCTGGATGCAGTCCCGGACCGGCACGACGTGCAGCCGGTCTGAACCAGCGGCATGCCAACGACAGACGCCCTGCACAGGCAGGGCGTCTGCAGGGAAGTGCAAGGGTGCCGGTATCGCGTGCGATACCGGCCGATGCGGCTTACCAGTTCATGTTCAGCGAAACACCCACGGTGCGCGGTTCGTTGTAGACCGCGGCCATGTAGTTCTCGATCACGCCCTTGAGGTTCTTCTCGTTGGTGATGTTGCGCGCGAACAGCGCCACTTCGTAGGCACCGTAGTTGCCCGAGTAGCCGATCTTCAGGCCACCCTCGAAATCACCCTTGGAGTTGAATTCCTTGCTGTCGTACAGCACGAAGCTGGTGTAGCCCTGCTTGTTCCAGTCGGTGGACACGAACATCGTGGCCGCGTCGCTGACCGGGAAGTCGTAACGCGCTGCCAGGTTGATGTTGTACTTCGGTGCGTTCGGCAGCGGGTTGCCATCGATCTGGGCGAAGGTGTTGGCACCGACCTTGATGGTCGGATCGTTCACCGTGCACACCACCTGGCCGTTCAGGCCGCAGACCTGCGCGTAGACGCGCTTGTCCTTGATCTCGCTGTGCAGCAGGCTCAGGCCGGCGCTCAGGGTCAGGTTCTGGATCGGGCGCAGCTCCATGTCCGCTTCGAAGCCGTAGGCCTTGGCCTTGTCGGCGTTGAACAGCACGCCGTTACCGTCCGAATCGTTGCCGTTGAGCTGGATGTCGTTGACGGTGTAGGTGAACGCGGTGGCGTTCAGGCGCAGGCGGTTGTCCCACAGGCTGCTCTTCACGCCCGCTTCCCAGGACAGGATCGTCTCCGAATCGGCGGTGGTGAAGTCGGCATTGAACACCGCCGAACGGCCCTGGATGGTCGGGCCCCGGAAGCCGCGGGCGACCTTCGCATAGACGCTCACGTCCGGGGTGATCTGATACATCGCGCTCAGATCCCAGCTCGGGGTGGTGTCGGTCATCTTGACGTCGGTGCGGCCCTTGTAGGTGACTGCGCCAGCGGCGGTGTCGGCGGTCTTCAACAGACGGGTGTGCTTCTCATCGCGGGTCTGGCGCAGGCCGGCGGTGACGGTGAACTTGTCGGTGAAGGCGTAGCTCAGCTGGCCGAAACCGGCCCAGGAGGTGTTCTTGTTGCGCAGGCGCACCCAGTTGTTCGGGTTGCGCGCAGCGCCCTTCAGGAACCAGGCGCGCTGGTAGAAGTCGGTGGTGTCGCTGCCGTTGAAGTAGAACGCACCGGCCTGCCACTGCAGGGCGCTGTCGTCATGGCTGGCCAGGCGGAACTCCTGGGTCCACTGGTCCAGGTCACGGATCTGGCCCATCGACTGGCCGTAGCCGTTCGGCACGCCATTGACCGGGAAGTTGACCGCAGCGCCGCCGTCGGTGTCACCGCGGCTGTAGCCGGAAGTGGTCTCGTAAGCGGTGATCGAGGTGAAGTCGATCGCGCCGAAGTCATAACGCGCCTTCACCGAACCGCCGTAGGTCTTGTACGCCTGCGGGTTGTTGTCGGCCTCGTCGTAGGCGACCTGGTCGCGCGGTACGTCGGTCTTGTTCGAGCCCTTGGTCAGCGCATTGCGCAGGAACAGGGTCGAGGTGCCTTCGTAGTCGCGGGCGTGGGCCGAGGCGAGGATCGAGAACTGGTCGCTCGGGGTCAGCAGCAGCTGCGCGCGCACGTTGCGGTCGTCGAAGCCGCCCATGGCGTTCTTCTTCGGGCTGACCGTGCCGTCGGCGCTGGGGCCGGTGTAGGTGTTGTCGACGTAGTCGTCGCGGTGCTGGTACAGCGCCGACACGCGGAACGAAGCGATGTCGTTGATCGGGCCGCCGAAGCCACCGTCGATCGACACGCTGTTGTAGGAGGCATAGCTGGCGCTGACGCGGCCGCTGTAGTCCTGGGTCGGCTTGAGGGTGTCGAACTTGACGATGCCGGCGGTGGTGTTGCGGCCGAACAGCGAGCCCTGCGGACCGCGCAGCACTTCAACCTGGTCCACGTCATAGACCGGGTTGGACTTCAGCACCACGTGCTCCAGCACGACGTCGTCCTGGATGATCGACACCGGCTGCGAGGCACCCAGGTAGAAATCGATGTTGCCCAGGCCGCGGATGTAGAAGCGCGGGAAGATGCGGCCGGTGGTGGTTTCCGCATACAGGCTCGGCACGCGGCCGGACAACGCCAGCAGGGTGTCGTCGCCGCCGGCGGTGAAGTCGCGCATGCGCTCGCCCTGCACCACGCCTACCGACACCGGCACTTCCTGCAGGTTCTGCTCGCGGTGCTCGGCGGTCACGGTGATGGTGTCCAGCCCGGTCGGGGTCGGTGCACTGTCCTGCGCGACAGCACCGAAGCTGGCAGCCAGCGCCAGGCCTGCGCAGGCCAGGGCCAGCGGATGGCGACGGAAGGAAACGAAGGAGGACGACATGCCCGACGAACGGCGGGAATCGGAATGGGAAGGCATCGAAAGCTCTGAGGAGGCGTCCGTGCGGCCTGCGCTGGCCGGGCGGCAAATAGGAGGAAAACTGCGCAAGCGGCCATTATCCTCCAAATTGTTACAATTTCGTTGCGTCGGCAGACAGCAGGGGCATCAAGCCGTTTTCGGCACAGTCCGGCCTCAGCCGTCCTACGGTAGAGGCGCGAGCGCGACCTCGACCATCGCCAGCAGGCGTTCGCGGCTGATGCCGTCTCGCGCCTGCACCGAGATGCCATGCAGCACCGTGGCGAAATGATCGCCCAGCGCCTGCACGGATAGATCGGCCGCCAGCTCGCCAGCCGCCTGCGCCTGCTGCAGCCGCGCGATGATCGCCGCCGTGCGCTGGCGGCGGTGGCTGGCCAGCCAGTCGCGTACGCCCTCGCCATCCGGTGACACGCTGCTGGCCGAGGACACCACCAGGCAGCCATGCGGACGACCGCGACGGGTGTAGGTCAACACGGCATCCCGCAGCATGCTGCCGATCGCATCGCGCAGTGACGCCTGCTCCAGCGCGCGCGGCGCGAAGCCGCCCTCGCCTTCCTCGTACAGCGCCACCGCTTCGCGGAACAGCTGCTCCTTGCTGCCGAACGCGGCGTAGATGCGCGCCGAGGCAATGCCAAGCGCCTCGACCAGGGCCGACATCGAGGTGCCCTCATAGCCGTGCTGCCAGAACAGCAGCATCGCCTTGCGCAATGCCTGGTCCCTGTCGAATTCGCGCGGTCGCCCTGCCATCTGCCTGCCTGCCGTTCTGAGGCGCGCAGTGTAACGCGGGTGTTGACCATCCCGATGCACGCGCCTATTCTTTGTCGACCGACAAACATTTGGAGCAACACATGCAAACCCTCAAAGGCCCCAGCCTGCATCTGGCGCAGTTCGCTGGCGACCAGGCGCCGTTCGACAGCCTGTCCGGCATCGCCGCCTGGGCCGCCGGCCATGGCTTCAAGGCCCTGCAGATTCCGGCATGGGACGCGCGCCTGTTCGACCTGGCCACCGCTGCCGACAGCCAGGACTACTGCGATGACCTGCGTGGCACCCTGGCCGAGCACGGCCTGCAGGTCAGCGAGCTGACCACCCACATCCTGGGCCAGCTGGTGGCCGTGCACCCGGCATACGATGAACTGTGCGATGGCTTCGCCCCGGAAGCGCTGCGCGGCAATCCGCAGGCACGCAGCGAATGGGCACAGCAGCAGCTGCATCTGGCCGCCCGCGCCTCGCGCCGGCTCGGGCTGCAGGACATGGGCACCTTCTCCGGCTCGTTCGCCTGGCCCTACCTGTTCCCCTTCCCGCAGCGTCCGCCGGGCCTGATCGACGCCGCATTCGATGAGCTGGCGCGCCGCTGGCGGCCGATCCTCGATACCTGCGAGGACAACGGCATCAACCTCTGCTACGAAATCCATCCCAGCGAAGACCTGCACGATGGCACCAGCTTCGAACGCTTCTTCGAGCGTGTGGGCCAGCACGAGCGCTGCCGCATCCTGTTCGATCCCAGCCACTTCGTGCTGCAGCAGCTGGATTACCTGCAGTTCCTGGACATCTACCATCCGTTGATCCGCATGTTCCATGTCAAGGACGCGGAGTTCCGCCCCAATGGCCGCCAGGGCATTTACGGTGGCTACGCCGACTGGACCGATCGCGCCGGCCGCTTCCGCTCGCTGGGCGATGGCCAGGTCGATTTCAAGTCGATCTTCTCCAAGCTGGCGCAGTACGACTACGCCGGCTGGGCAACGCTGGAATGGGAGTGCTGCCTGAAGGACCAGGAAGCCGGCGCGCGCGAAGGTGCCGCCTTCATCCGCGACCACATCATCCCGGTCACCGACAAGATCTTCGACGACTTCGCCGGCGCGCCGATCAGCGCCGCCCAGATGCAGCACATGCTCGGCATCTCCTGAGCCCCCACAGGAACATCCCCATGACCAATTTCCCCACCGCTGGTATCCCCAGCGACGACACCCTGCGCCACCACTACCTGCGCATCGACGGCCAGCGCGTGCATTGCGTCTCCGCCGGCAGCGGTCAACCGGTGCTGTTGATTCCCGGCTGGCCGCAGACCTGGTACGCCTGGCGCCACGTGCTGCATGCGTTGGCCGAGGCCGGCTTCGAGGCGATCGCGGTCGACCCGCCCGGCATCGGCGAATCCGATCGCCCTGCGCACGGCTACGACACCGGCAGCGCCGCCGCGGTACTGCACCAGACCATGCAGGCGCTGGGCCACGAGCGCTATCAGGTGGTCGGCCATGACATCGGCATGTGGATCGCCTATGCATTGGCCAGCGACCAGCCGCAGGCGGTGCAACGCCTGGCCGTGACCGAGGCGGTGATTCCCGGGCTGGCACCCGAGCCGGGCATCTTCGCCGCGCCAGCCGACAACATCTTCCTGTGGCACTTCATGTTCAACCAGGTGGCCGATCTGCCCGAGGCCCTCATCACCGGTCGCGAACGTGCCTACTTGGACTTCATGTTCGACCGCTGGTCATACCGGCGCGATGCGGTGGCCAGCGAAACCTACATCGCCGCCTACAGCCGCCCCGGCGCGTTGCGTGCAGGCTTTGCCTGGTACCGCGCGATTCCGGAAACCATCCGCCAGAACCAGCTCCGCGCACAACGCCGGTTGACGATGCCGGTGCTGGCCATCGGCGCCGAGCACGCCACTGGCAACGCGCCGATGCTGACCCTGCAGCCGCACGCCGATGACCTGCGCGGAAGCGTCGTGCCGGGTTGTGGCCACTTCATCATGGAAGAAGCACCGCACGCCTTCCTCGCCCAGCTGCTGCCGTTCCTGCTGGAGGCTGGTCATGCCGCTTGAACCTGCGCTGCAGTCTTTCGTCGATGCGGTGGCGGCGCAACCATTGCCGGACGACCTGCTGCAACTGCGTGCACTCAGCGAACAGGCGCTGCCCACGCTGCAGGGTGCCACCGAGGCGGTATCGCATGTCGTGGAGCACGTCGTCAGCGCGCGCGACGGCCATGCGCTCGTCGTGCGCCTGTATACGCCCGCAGCCATCAGCACGGAACCGCGCCCGGCCCTGTTGTTCGCCCACGGCGGTGGCTGGTTCCAGTGTTCGCTGGCGGTCTATGACGGCCCCTGCCGGGCCCTGGCCAATGCCAGCGGCCATGTCGTCGCTGCCGTCGGCTATCGCCTGGCGCCGGAGCATCCGTTCCCGACGCCGCTGCACGACGTCGCCGACGCGTGGCTGTGGCTGCAGGCCCATGCCGCCGCGCTGGGTCTTGATCCAGCGCGTCTGGTCATCGGCGGCGACAGCGCCGGCGGCAATCTCGCCGCCGCGTGCTGCCTGCTGCTGCGCGATCAGGGACTGCCGTTGCCATCCCATCAACTGCTGCTGTACCCGGCACTGGATGGCACCATGGCCAGCAGCACCTACCGCGAGTTCGCCGACGGCTACTACCTCAGCGCCGGACTGATGCAGCGCTGCTGGCAGGTCTACCTGGGCGACAGTGACCGCCGACAGGCGCTGGCTTCGCCCCTGCACGCCCGCGATCTGCGTGGCCTGCCGACGGCCACGGTGCTGAGCTGTGAGTTCGATCCGCTGCGCGACGAAGCTGAACAGTACGCCGCGCAGCTGCGCGACTCGGGCGTGGACTGTGCGCTGGAGCGCCTGCCGGGGATGATCCACGCCTGCATCCACCTGCATGGCGTGTCGGCGGCGACCGACATCGCGATCCAGCGCGCGGCGGCACTGCTGCCCTGAGCCCGGCCTGCAGCGGCGCAGAGCACCTGCGCCGCTGTGTCCGGCCCGCCCCTTTGCAGCCGGCACCGGCCAGCGCTATGCTAGGGCCGTCACGTGGCGCCAGCTCCGCTGCCCACGGGATGCAACACCCACATGGGGCCATAGCTCAGCTGGGAGAGCGCGTCGTTCGCAATGACGAGGTCAGGAGTTCGATCCTCCTTGGCTCCACCATATGAAAAACATAAAGCCCCGGCACTGCCGGGGCTTTATGTTCTGGCCAGACGCTCAGGCCGGGTCCTGCCCGCCGTCCTTGCGCACGGGTGCGCGCGAATGTGCATCACGCACTTTCTGGTCCTGCTGGCCGGGGCGCTGCTTGGCCACTTCATCCTGCTGCCGGTCCTGCCGACTCTCCTGCACACCTTCGCGTGCGTTGGAGGGCTTCTTGTCGTGTTCGGTCATGAATCGCTCCCTCGGCGCCGGCAACAGGCCGACGCGACGCCGACAACGCTAGCCGCGCCTGCGTGATGCGGCGGTCGGCTGCCTGCGAACAGCGCGTGCAGCCATCACGCCCCTTCAATGCTTGTGATCGTCATCGTCGCGTGGCCACAATCGGCGGATCACCTCGCACAAGGATGCGCCATGTATCGCCATGCCCTGATGTCTGCCCTGTTGATCCCACTGCTGCTCGCCACTGGCTGCGCGCATCGCCTTGACCGGCAACCAGCGCCGCCACCAGGCTACATCGGCAACTACGAAGCGGTGCGTGCGGCGCAGGATGATCCCTCTCGCGGCATCTCCGGCGTTTTCGCGCTGACCGTGCAGGCCACCGGTACCGAAGGCGAGCGAATCTACCTGAACAGCGAGCGCGATTACCGCCACCCGCTCAACATCACGCTCAACATCGATGCCGCGCTGCGCCCGGAACTGGAGAAGGCGTTTGGCATGAAGCTCGAACAGCTGCAGAACCGGCGCGTGCTGGCACGCGGTACCGCGGGTCGGGTACGCATCGCCTTCATCGATTCGAACGGCCGGCAGAGCGACAAGTACTACTACCAGACCCAGATCCAGATCCGCGACGCCAATCAGCTCCGTTTCGCTCCCTGAGCAGGCGCCTGCCGCGCCCGTTTGCAGCGGGCGCGGCTCGACCGCAAGGAAAGGAATCGCAACCGCCAGCCGGCAGCGCTATGGACGCGGTTGGGCGATGCCCGCAGCACCATTCACCGGGTTCGCCCGCAGCCCCTGGGCAAAGGGTTTCACCACATAGTCGTTGCCGAAGATGTTCGGCGTGAACGGGTAGTCGGTGGAGATGATCTGCGCACCACTGACCAGTGCCGCTTCCCGCCGCGACGTATCATTCGCACGCGCTTCGCCGGTATCGATATCGGCGCGACTACGCACCAGGTACCCCTCGCCCACCAGCGTGCGGATCTCATCACCGCGGGTCAGTGCGTTGTCGATCATCACAAAGGCCGTGTGGTCCATGCCCGGCCGCCCCTGCACGAAGGCCATGCGTCCTTCCAGGTTCGGGTGCCCCTGCAGATAAGGTTCGAACGTTTTCAGGTTCAGGCCCGGCACGATCATCAGGAACACGAATTTGCCGCGTGCGGCCGAAAGTATCGGCCACTGGCCCGCACGTGCAGCCGCTTCCAGGGTCGGCTGCTGGCCGCGGACATCGTCTGGTGTGATGACACGCTCCCGGCCGAGAATGCCGGCGATGGATGCGTCCATTTCAGAAAATGCGCGCGCATCGAAGGGCTGCACCGGCGTGGCACCGGTCACCGCGGTGGTGAAGCTGGAGAACTTCGGTTCCAGCAGCACGAACACTGGCGTGTGATCGGGGTTGGCATCGGACCAGCTGCGCAGCTGCTGCAGGCACAGGCGGAAGGTCGGGCAGCTGCTGCGGAAGTCGACATCAACCATGTGCAGCGTCTTCAATCCCGGTTCGCGCAACGCGGCATCGTGCAGCGGTTCCAGGTCATGCACGCCCTGTGCACGCAGCAGGCGATACGGAAGCGGATCACTGAAACGTCCACCTTCGTGGTCGACATTCAAGTCCAGCTCCACACTGCGCAGACCGGATCGAAGCTGTGTATCCAAGGTAGGAAAGCGATACTCCAGCGCCGGTTGCAGGCCACCCTCGAAGGCATGTGGGTGTTCATCGGCAAAGGCCTGCCGCATCTGCTCGGGCATCTGCTTCATCATGCCGTCGATGATCGGTTTCAACAGCGGGTCCATCACGGTGAACACGCGCGCATCGGCTGGCTGGCTGTAACTGTTGTGGGTGCCGATGACCTGGATCTGGTTCAAGCGCGGCTCCGACGCCAGTGCATTGAAAGCCAGCGTGTACAGCAGCGCCATCGGCAACAGGAGACGGATCATCGCGCTTCCCCCCAGCCCTGCAGGCGCACACGGATGCCGAACATCCGTGGATTGGCGCGGATGGCGGTTGGCACGCCGAAGAATTTGCCACCGTTGCCGACATCGCGCACCCACTCGCGGTCCTGCGCATTTTCCACGTAGGCTTCGACCAGCAACGCACCATCATTGCGTTCGAACCCGGCCCGCAGGTCGAGCAGGCCGAATGCCTTCTGGCTCTCGCTGTCCAGATTGTCGTTGTTGAGGTAGTAGCGGGAGCGCCACGCATAGTTGCCGTTGGCGAATACTTCCCAACGGCCGAACGCCGGCGCGCGCCAGTCCAGGCTGAGGCTGGCGGTATGCTTGGGCGCCATCCGGAACACGTTGCCGGAACGGTCCACCAGCACGCCGTTGACCACCTCGTTGAAGGTGTCATAGCGCGTATGCAGGTAGGCATAGGCGGCCGAGAGGGTCAGCTCCGGCGTCAACTGCAATGCACCGCTGAGTTCCAGGCCCTGTGCGGAGGCCTTGCCGGCATTGACCATGCCGACGGTGATGTCGCTGGCACGGGTCTGGAAGTCCTTGTAGTCGTAGGTGAACGCTGCTGCGTCGAAGTACAGGCGCTTGCCCACCGTGCCCTTGGCACCGATTTCGTAGTTGAGCACTTCCTCGGTACCCAGCTTGCCGAACACCGGGCGCGGTTCTCCGTTCACCGGAGCGGCGAAGCTGATCTGCGGATAGCCCGAGCGCAGGCCGCGTGATACGCCGGCATACAGGTTGATCTGCTCGCTGAGCTTCCACGTCAACGCTGCGCGTGGCTGCAGCAGATTGAAGTCGCCGTCGGTGCTGAACTCCTGCCCCAGCGAATTGCCAAGGCCGTTGGGCATGGCGATCGGCGCCACGCCGTCGATGGTGGACACCCGCGCCCAGTTGCGCACGCGGGCCTGGTCGCGGGTATAGCGCACGCCGGCGTCCAGGGTCACTACCGGCAGCAGATCCCACGATACATTGGCGTAGGCGGACGCACTGCCGCGCCGGTTGCGGGTGGAGGTGCGGGTCGCCACGCCCTCGGTCACCGCACGTCCCAGGTAGCGCGTGACCGGTGTGGTCACGCGCGGAAAGCCGGCCAGCAGGTACTGCTCGTTGATCACCGTTTCGGCCAGGTTGTAGGTGCTGTCCTGGTAGTAGCCTGCACCGACGTTGGCACGGAACACGCCGCCATCATCGAAGCCCAGGCGGAACTCCTGGCTGAGGATGCGCTGGTTGTCGGCCAGGTTGCGGCCGATCAGGAAGGGATAGGTGGTGCCGTCGATATCCCATGATTCGGAGAATTCCACCTTGCGCCAGGCGCTGATGGAACGCAGCTGCCAGGCATCTGACAGATTCCAGTCGGTCAGCAGGGTCACCCCGGTCTGGCGACGACGCTGCGGTGGATCGTAGCTGTTCTGCGCAGCATCACTGAAGGGGCTGGTGTCGCCGCCCGGTGAAGCAACGTTGATCGCTTTGGTCATCACGAAGCCATCGTCGTCGGCCTGGTGGTCCACGATCAGATCCATCGACAGGGCGTCGGAAGGCTGCCAGCGCAGCGACATGCGCGCCGCGCCCATGTCGTCGTCGTTCAACTCCGGGCCACCGGCCAGGTTGCTTACATAGCCATCGCGCTCGCGCTTGCGTACGGCCAGACGCAGGCCCAGCTCATCCTTCACCAGCGGCGTGTTGTAGATGGCCGTGGCGCTGTACAGGCCATGGTTGCCGAGCTGTCCTTCCAGCTGCCATTCCACGTTGGAAGGATCGGCCTTGCGCGTGTACACAGCGATGGCGCCGATCTGCGCGCCGCGGCCATACAGCGTGCCCTGCGGCCCCTTCGCCACTTCCACCCGCTCGATGTCGAACAGTTCCTTCAGCATGCCGCGCGAACGACTGGTGTCCACATCATTGAGGAAGAAGGAAATGCTCGGCTCGGACACCGCACCGGAGTTGCCGGCCTCGATGCCACGCATCACGAAGCTGGCCGAACTGTCGGTCTGCTGCTGCACGAAGAAACCGGGAATGCGGGTCGACAACCGCTCGAAGTCGGTGAAGTTCTGCTTCTCGATGTCCTGGCCGGTCACTGCCGCGATCGAGATCGGCACATCCTTGATCGACTGCTCGCGCTTCTGCGCGGTGACGGTCACTGCATCGAGCTGGGTCGGCGTGGCTGCGGTATCGGTTGCCTGTGCAGACGCTTGTTCAGTACTCGACAGTCCAAGCGCGACTGCCAGAGCCAGGCTGAGGCCGCTGGGCTGGAACGGATGAAACAGCATGGGTGGATCCCCTGGGTGGTAGGTTCAGGGCGCGATCCTAGGCGGGCGCAATGACAGTCGCATTACGCCTGTACGGTAAATATATTCACTTACCATGCAGACATAAAGGTCGCACAGAACACTTGTTCAACCAACAAGGTCCCGCAGCAGCCAATCCAGAAGTGCGGCTGGCACCGCCTGATCCGCACCCTCGGCATCCGTCAACGCAGTCGCACCCAAGCCGACGATCGCCGCTGCCTGCGCATCCAGGCGATCGGCCAGGGCATGCCCGCCATCGCGCAACAGCCGGGCCAGGTTCTCACCGCGCAACCTGCGCAGGTCCACCGCCTGCGGGCGCAACGCGGGATCACGTGCAGCGGCCAGGCTGATCGACAGCGTGCCGCGCATGGTCACCCGCTGCCGCTGTGCCGGCGAATCATCGCGTGGCGCCGGCATGCGCCCCTGCGCCACCAGGTAGACCATTTCCTGCCCGGCAAACAACAGGTCGGCGCCGCTTCTGCAGTGATAGGCGACGCTGGACGCCGGAATGCCCAAGCGTTCACCAACCGCACGATGGGTCAGCGCCTGCGCGCCCTCCTCCAGGATCACTTCGCAGGCGGCCACGGCGATATCGCGGCGCCGGCCCGGCTCAAGCAGCGGCGTGACTCCCTCCGGCGTCGCCAGGCCCAGCACCGGATCCAGCCGTTGCACAAGCACTTCGAACACCGCCGTGGTCTGCGTCAATCCATGCCGATGCTGCGGATGCAGACCATGTACCAGGCGCTCGATCGCTAGCCGGCGCAGCAAGCGATAGTCCTGCAGCGTGCCCACCGCCAACGTGTGCACGCCTTCATCGCTGGCATAGGCGAACAGCGCTTCGGCCCAACGGTCTGCATCCTCGATCCGGCCGGACAACAGCTGCTGCCAGAAAACACGACGTTCCTGCAGCCACGGCCGCAACAACCCGGCCGTAGCCGTATCGACGCCGGCATGCAGCGCCAGCTCCGCCCACACCAGCGCCGTCAGCCGCGCGTCGTCATCAACATCGTCGGTCCGTGCGGCATCCAGATACTGTTCCACTACCGCAGCCAGTGCGGAAGCGTCCCAGCGCGGCACCGCGGCCATGCGCTCCAGCCAACCGGCGTGCCAGCGGCGATCCCGCTCACGCTCTGCATCCACCAGCGTCTGCATCAGCTGTGGCTTGCTGCCAAGGTGGTAACTGAGCGTGGCCAGGGTGACCCCTGCTGCTGCCGCAAGACGGCGCAATCCCAGCGCGCGGGTACCGCCGGTTGCCAGCTCGCGCCGGGCGACCTGCAGCAGTCGCGCGGCCATCGGCAGCGTCTCTGCGTCGATGGCGGCTGCAACTCCACTTCGTTCACTCATGCCTTCATTCCTTGCGTTCTGCGCAGCACCTGCCAACCCACGGTTACCAGCAACAGGCAGGCCGCTGCCGCCGCTGCCGGCCCCATCGCCATCAGTTTCGGCAAGTGCACGCTGTCTTCGCCACGATAATCCAAACCCGCCAGCCATTGCCCCAGCAGCCAAGCACCGCAGGCCAGCGCTGACTTGCTGGTGGCGGTGAGCAGGCCAAAGGCCAGGCCGACCCGTGCCGGTGGCATGCACGCGGCAGCATCAGCGAAGGCTGCCCAGAGCGTCATGCCAAGCACGCCCCCCACCAGCCCCATCATGGCGGCGCAGGCTACTGCGGCCCACGTGGCCGGCGCCAGCCACCACCATCCAAGGGCGGCCAGCATCAGCAACAGACTGCCCGCGAAGATCACCGGCGACCGTGGCTGCCGTGCAAGCACGATATGTACCAGTGGTTGCGCGGACAGCGTACCGAGCGAGCCGGCCACCAGCAGCGCACCGCCCCAGGCCGGCGAGCGCAGCACATGTGCCACGAAATACGGCTCCAGCTTGGCGAACAGGGGGGCGCCGGCCAGCAGCACGAAGAACATCGCCAGCAACAACGGGATCGGCAATGGCGGCAGATGCCCTGACCGGTCCTGCGTCGCTGCGGCGATCAACGGCACCCGCGTATCAACCAGCACATGTCGCAGGTACGTCGCACTGGCGACCGCCACCACCGCCAGAAGCAGGGTCAGCAGCATGAAACGCATCGCCCGCTCATCGTGCCCCTGCGCCTGCAGCAGCGGCACGATCGCCAATGCCAGGCACAACCCTGCCAAGCTGCTTACCGCCACCCGCATGGCCGCAATACGGCTGCGCGCTGCAGCATCGACGGTGGCCAGGCCAAGCAGCACGTTCTGTGGCGTGTCGTAGACGCTGTAACTGATACGGAACAGGAGCGCCATCGCCAACGCGAACGGCAACCTCGCGTCGAGCGGTAAATGCGCCGTGGAGAACAGGCCGACCAGGGCCAATGCGGCCACCCATGCCCCCTGCCACTGCAATCGCGCGGCGCCGCTGACCGAAGCCAGGGTGTGTCGCCACAGCTGGCCCACCAGCAGATCACTGCCGGCGCTGGCCAGCAGGCTGATGGCGATCACCGCGCCCATCGCGATGGGCGGCAGCCCCGCGGCCTCGGTAAGGAAGAAGGCGAGCAGCAGCTCGCCGGCCTGCCAGAACAGGCTCTTGCCGAAGTGCGCGGCTGCGTAGGCACGATCCACGCCGGGCTGTCCGCCGGCAAGGAGGGGCGGCGCCATTTCCATCCGCCTTCTCTCCATGGCTCACTGCCGGGTACGGCAGTGTCGGGGGCACAGATGGCGCGCCGATGACACATTCCGCCGAGGTACCTCAGCGGCCGGTGGCACCTTCGCGCCAGCCGGCCAGGTGAGCGCTGGGGCTCAATCCAGCTTCACCGCCAGCTTGCCGAAGTTGCGCCCCTGCAGCAGGCCAAAGAAGGCTTCCGGTGCATTCTCCAGACCCTGCACGACGTCCTCGCGGTACTGGATGCGCCCATCGCGCAGCCACTGCGGCATGTCGCGCTCGAAATCCGGCCACCGATGCTTGAAGTCGTGGACGATGAAGCCACGCACGGTCAGCCGCTGGCGCAGGATCTGGCTGAACAGCGCGGGCAGCCGATCCGGCCCAGGCTGCGCGACGCCGCGGGCGTTGTAGGTGGCGATGGTGCCGCACACCGGAATGCGCGCGAAATCATTGAGCAGCGGCAATACGGCGTCGAGCACGTGCCCGCCCACGTTCTCGAAATACACGTCGATGCCATCCGGTACGGCAGCACGCAGCTGCGCTGCAAAATCGGAGGCGCGATGGTCCAGCGCCACGTCCACACCCAGTGTTTCCAGGTACGCACGCTTGGCCTCGCCACCGGCGATGGCGACCACGCGCGCACCCTGCAGCTTGGCCAACTGCGCCACGGTGGCACCAACCGGGCCACTGGCAGCCGCGACCACCAGGGTCTCACCGGGTTGCAGCTTGCCTATTTCGATCAGGCTGGAGTACGCGGTGAACCCCGGCATGCCGTACACGCCCAGCGCCGTGCTCAGCGGCAGCCCGGCCGGATCCAGCCGCCGGCTGATCGCATCACCCGCCACCACGGCATGGGTCTGCCAGCCGCCAGGGGCCAGCACCAGGTCGCCGACCGCCAGGCCAGGCGCCTGCGACTGCAGCACTTCGGCCACGGTCTGGCCCTCCATCACCGCATCCACTGCCACCGGCGGTGCGTACGATGGGCCATCATCCATGCGACCGCGCATGTACGGATCCAGTGACAGGTAACGGTTGCGCAGCAGCACCTGGCCGGGTGCAAGCGCCGGAAGCGGCGCCTGTTCGAGGCGGAAATTGGCGGCGACCGGCGCACCTTGCGGACGCGAGGCGAGCACGATGCGGGTGGTTGAATCGGACATGTCCAATGGCTCTGCTGCGGGCAGCTTCGGGGAGGGGAACTGCGACAGTACGCCGCGTCCTGCCCTCATGGGTGCCATGAAAACAGCGTTCCATCGGCGCCTTCGCCACTCCGCCGCTGCATCGCTTGCCCCGTCAGCTTTGGCGTCAGCGGCGGGCCGCTGTTTTCCGCCTCCGGCATTCCCGGTCAGGCCGGCTCAACGCAGGATCAATCACTTGCACGACCTTCCGCCGGCCGCAGACACCAATGTGAAGGTTTTTTTCCAAAACGCTTGCCGAACCTGTCCTACGTCCGTAATATGCGCGTCCTCGGCAGCGACATCGCTGCAACGAAACAAGTGGCCGAGTAGCTCAGTTGGTAGAGCAGGGGATTGAAAATCCCCGTGTCGGCGGTTCGATTCCGTCCTCGGCCACCACTTTCGAAGACCTGCAGAAATGCGGGTCTTTTTTTTCTACATGGCCGAGTAGCTCAGTTGGTAGAGCAGGGGATTGAAAATCCCCGTGTCGGCGGTTCGATTCCGTCCTCGGCCACCATGTTCGAAGACCTGCAGAAATGCAGGTCTTTTTTTTGGGCGCTTGTTGCCGCCGGCACTGTAGTACCGTCCGAGGTTCACCGCATGGAGCACCGATGGCATGGACGACACCCCCACTCTGCCCCGCCTGCAGCAGTCACTGCGCCGCCTGCAATACCTTGTTGGCGCCTTGTCCACCCTGCTTCTGTTACTCGCCGGCGTGACTGGCTGGCTGCTGCTGCAGCGGAACGCTCCGCTGCATGCCGACAGCATCAGCACGCAAAGGCTGCAGGTACTGGACGATCGCGGCGTGGTACGTGTGCAGATCGGCCAGGATGCGAACGACGGCGACCGACGCAGCCGCTCCGCGGGCCTGCTCATCTTCGACCGCAGTGGTGTCGAGCGTGGGGGCCTGAGTACCTTTGAAGACGGCAGCACTGCTCTCGCCCTGGACGCCCCGCTGGGCATGGGGGACGCCCGTTGGCGCGACCGCGCCGGGCTGCGCGTGGACGCCGATGGCTCGGCCCAGCTGCTGCTGACCGACAACCTCACCCGTGGCGTGGTGCGCCTGCATTCGAAGGGCTCCGGCGGCGGCGGCATGGACACTTTCAGATGGGACATGTCCAACGGTACGTTGCACACACGTACCCTTACCTACGATGGCGACGAGCGCAGCCAACGCGCCTTCGACCTGTAGCTGACCGCCGGCGGCAGGCGCGATCCGGCGCCGCATGGAACTTTTACACCGGAATGCCGCCGCTGGCCTAAGCTCCAATCCTCCTGCCCGGAGCCGCCCCATGCACCTGCGCCCTGCCCTGCTCGCCTGCCTGCTGCTTTTCGCCGCATCGGCACTCGCTGCCGAGCCCGTGCGCGCCGTCAGCGAACTGGACATTGATCGCTATGCCGGCCAGTGGCACGAGATCGCCCATCTGCCGGTGTCGTTCCAGAAGCAGTGCGTGGGCGAGATCACCGCCAACTACGGGCTGCGTCGCGATGGCCGCATCAGCGTCACCAATGCCTGCCGCAAGGTGGATGGCGAGCGGGTTGTCGCCGAAGGCGTGGCGCGGCCCGTTGCGGGACAGCCCGGCCAGCTGCAGGTGCGCTTCGTTCCCGACTGGCTGAGCTGGGTGCCCCTGGTCTGGGCCGACTACTGGGTGATCGCGCTGGACCCGGACTACCAGTGGGCGATGGTCGGTGAGCCCGGCCACAAGTATCTGTGGATCCTCGCGCGCCTGCCGGAGATGGACCGCACCCTGTTCGACCGGCTCAAGGCAAAGGCCGAAGCGATGGGCTACGACCTCGCACCGCTGCGCATGATGGCGCCCCTGCGCGACACCCCCGCCGATTGAGGCGCTGCCCAACCGGCGCACGCCACGCTCGCAATCCGGCATCACGCACGCCTCGCGTGCATCTTCACGCGCTACCCTCTGTGGCGGGTCGCCGCAGGCGCTCCATTCCACCATACGCCGTAGTATGCTTATCCCACGCACTGCCCTCAGAGGACCTGCGCCCATGCTCCACCGCTTCCGTACCGTCTTGATCGTCCTGTGCACCCTGGCCCTGGTCGCTTGCGGCGATGGCATCGTCAAGCGTGTTTCGGAACCGGCCGCGAGCCTGCAGCAGCTGACCGTGCAGGCCAATGGCGACTGGACTGTCGCCCTGCGCCTGCAGAACTACAGTTCGATGCCGATGAGCTTCGACGATGTCGCACTGGTCTTGACCATCGGCGACACCGAAGCAGGCCCCCTGTCAGCCAAGCCGGGCATCTCCATCGGCGGCGTCTCCGCCGATGTCATCAACGTGAACTTCAAGCCCAGCCCGGCCGCACGCCTGGTGATCGCCGACGCACTGGCCAGCAACCGCACCCTCGCCTATGGGCTGAAGGGCACGGTGTCGGCCACGCCGCAGGAAAAGAAGCAACGCACCTTCGATATCAGCAGCCGCAGCACGCTCAACCAGGCCCCGGGCCTGCCGGGCGTGCTGCGCTGATCTCCGCTTTCCGCCGCGACGCATCGCGCCGCTCCCCCTGTTACTGATCAAATCGAGACGCACCGATGAGCAGCTACACCGCCCCGCTTTCCGACCTTCGTTTCGGCCTGCACGATGTGCTGAAGGTCGAACCGCTGTTCGCCCGCCTGGGCTTCACCGACGCCACCGCCGATGTCGTCGATGCCGTGCTGGAAGAAGCCGGCCGCTTCAGCGCCAGCGTGCTGGCCCCGCTCAACAGCGTGGGCGACGAGATCGGCTGCGTGCTCGACCAGGCCAGCGGCGAAGTGACCACGCCACCCGGCTTCAAGCAGGCCTACGACCAGTTCGTCGACGGCGGCTGGACCGGCCTGACCGCGGCGCCGGAACTGGGCGGCCAGGGCCTGCCGCACACGCTGGGCGTGCCGCTCAATGAAATGATCAACGCCGCCAACCTGGCCTGGGGCAACTTCCCGCTGCTGTCGCACGGCGCCATCGAAGCGCTGAAGCAGCACGGCGAAGCCTGGCAGCACGAGGCCTTCCTGAAGCCGCTGATCGAAGGCCGCTGGACCGGCACCATGTGCCTGACCGAGCCGCATTGCGGCACCGACCTGGGCCTGCTCAAGACCAAGGCCGAGCCGAACGCCGATGGCAGCTATTCGATCACCGGCACCAAGATCTTCATCACCGCCGGCGAGCACGACCTGACCGGCAACATCGTGCATCTGGTGCTGGCCAAGCTGCCCGATGCTCCCCCAGGCGCCAAGGGCATCTCGCTGTTCGTCACCCCGAAGTTCAAGGTCGACCGCGACGGCAACGTCGGTGAGCGCAACGCGCTGCGCTGCGGCTCGATCGAGCACAAGATGGGCATCAAGGGCTCGGTCACCTGCGTGATGAATTTCGATGGCGCGCAGGGCTACCTGGTCGGCCAGCCGCACAAGGGCCTGCAGGCGATGTTCACCATGATGAACACTGCTCGCCTGGGTGTCGGCCTGCAGGGCATCGGCCTGTCCGAGCGCGCCTACCAGAACGCGCTGAAGTACAGCCGCGAGCGCCTGCAGTCGCGTTCGCTCAGCGGCGCCAAGTTCCCGGACAAGCCGGCCGACCCGATCCTGGTGCATCCGGACGTGCGTCGCATGCTGCTGACCATCAAGTCGCTGGTGGAAGGCAGCCGCCTGCTGGCGCTGCACGCCGCCACCCTGATCGACGTCGCCCACCATGCAGACGATGCCGGTGAACGCGAGCGCGCTGACACCTTGGTGAGCTTCCTGACCCCGATCTCCAAGGCCTGCCAGACCGAATGGGGCATCGAGAACACCTACAACGCCCTGCAGTGCTTCGGCGGCCACGGCTACATCCGCGAACACGGCATGGAACAGCTGGCCCGCGATGCCCGCATCACCACCTTGTATGAAGGCACCACCGGCATCCAGGCGCTGGACCTGATCGGCCGCAAAACCGCGTCCAGCCAGGGCGCTGGCCTGAAGCTGATGCTGGCCGAGATCGAGGCGTTCGCCAAGGCGAATGAAGGCAACGAGAGCTTGGCCGAGTTCATCGGCCCGCTGCGCGCCAAGGCCGCCGAATGGGGCAAGCTGACGATGGACGTGCTGCAGCGTTCGGCCGCCAATCCGGACGAACTGGGCGCAGCCAGCTACGACTACCTGTTCTATTCGGGTTATGTGGTGCTGGCCTACTGGTGGGCCCGCAGCGTTGCCGCCGCCGATGCCAGCGCACACGGCGCAGCATTCGCCCAGGGCAAGCGCGAGACCGCACGTTTCTACTTCGCCCGCGTTCTGCCGCGCACCCTCAGCCACGCCGCCGCCATCCAGGCGGGTGCCGCACCGCTGATGGCAATGGACGACGAACGCTTCGGCGCCTGAGCCGGGCCGCGGCCGGCACCCACGGTAGTGCCGGCCGCTGGCCGGCAACCGCAACAGCTGGAGCAACAGCAACAGCTGGTTTCCTGCGGGATGGCGGGGTGGGTCAAATTGCGGGGGACGGCGCAAGTACGTCCCTGTAGCCTCGGTCGCGCCATCCATGGCGCTCACGCCCCCGCAACCGGACCCACCCCGCCTTCGACAACTCCCCGCGGCTGTTGGTAGGTGTCGACCTTGGTCGACACGTAGATCCAGAAACCCCCGGAATCCATCTGGAGAAAAGCCCCCTTTTGTTAAAGGGGGCGCGCCAAAGGCGCGGGGAATAGGAGGAATGCGTGGACCTGAATGTTGACGATTTGTGTATCGCCCGCTGGGCGATACACAAATCGTCAACATTCAGGTATAAGCTGTTTTCCCGATGGAGACAGACACTACACGCTTGGGTCTGATCGAAGCCGGAGCTCCGTTTTCTGCTCCGGGCGCCGAAGCATCGCCCAACGCCACGACGCTGCATCGCCCCGGCACGGTCCGGTTGCTCTCACTGGATGGTCACGGGCGGGTCCTGGATTGGATCACCTGGCAGGACGCAGCCTGCCTCTATGCCCGCGACGCGGTCGCCTGGACACTCGGCGACCCCTGCCTGCACATCCACGGTGGGACAAATCGTCGCAGTGGCATGCAGAGCGGGATGGACCTGCACCCGATCATCGCCGCGCGCGGCCATGCCCGCTCACGCGCGCTGGACCCGACACCGAACCTGACCAACCCGGCCCTGTTCGCCCGCGACGCCCACCTCTGCCTTTACTGCGGCCAGCAGTTTGGACGCCCGACCCTGACCCGCGACCATGTCATGCCCTTGTCCAAAGGCGGCCTGGATACCTGGGAAAACGTAGTCACCGCGTGCTTCCACTGCAATTCGCGCAAGAGCGACCGCACCCCGCAACAGGCCGGCATGCCACTGCTGGCGGTGCCGTACCGGCCGAGCTGGATCGAGCACCTGATCCTGTCCAACCGCAACATCCTGGCCGACCAGATGGCGTTCCTGAGAGCCCAGCTGCCCAAGCGTTCCAAGCTCTGCACCTGAACTCCCGGGAATGCAACCCTCACCGTCCTGTCACGGACGGCGGCGTTTGCTTGCCCCACCCCCGTTTGAGGGCGAAAATGGGCGTTCAGAACAAGTGCGAACATGATGATCGACTCTGCCCGCTATCCCCGCCTCGCGCGCATCCAGACACCGGATGACCTGCGCACGTTCGACGAATCCGAACTGACGGCGGTTGCCGATGAACTGCGTGCCTACCTGATCGAATCGGTTGGCAAAAGCGGCGGCCACTTCGCCGCCGGCCTGGGCGTGATCGAGCTCACCGTGGCCCTGCACTACCTGTACCAGACCCCGGTCGACCAGCTCGTCTGGGACGTCGGCCACCAGACCTATCCGCACAAGATCCTCACCGGTCGCCGCGACGAGATCCACACCGTCAAGCAGAAGGACGGCGTCGCGCCGTTCCCGAAGCGCGAAGAGAGCGAATACGACACCTTTGGCGTCGGCCACTCCTCGACCTCGATCTCGGCGGCACTGGGCATGGCCATCGCGCGCCAGACCGAAGGTGATGATCGCAAGGTCGTGGCCGTGATCGGCGACGGTGCAATGACCGCCGGCATGGCCTTCGAAGCGCTGATGCACGCCGGCGGCATGGAACCGGAACCGAACCTGCTGGTGATCCTCAACGACAACAACATGTCGATTTCCGAGGCAGTGGGCGGGCTGACCAAGATGCTCGGCCGCGCCACCGGCAGCCGCACGCTCAATGCGCTGCGCGAAGGCGGCAAGAAGATCCTCGGCGACAAGAAGAACAATCCCGCGCGTTTCGTGAAGCGCTGGGAAGAACACTGGAAGGGCATGTTCGTGCCGTCCACGATGTTCGAGGAAATGGGCTTCCATTACACCGGCCCGATCGATGGCCATGACCTGCCGGCGCTGCTGTCCGCGCTGAAGACGCTGCGTGCCTCCAAGGGCCCGAAGCTGCTGCATGTGATGACCACCAAGGGCAAGGGTTACGAGCCGGCCGAAGGCGACCAGATCGGTTACCACGCGGTGGGCCCGTTCGATCCGGACAAGGGCCTGGTGGCCAAGACCGGCGCGAAGAAGCCAACCTATACCGATGTGTTTGGCGACTGGCTGTGTGACGCCGCCGCGGCCGAGCCGCGTCTGTATGGCATCACTCCGGCAATGCGCGAAGGCTCGGGCCTGGTGCGCTTCAGCAGGGAATATCCGCAGCGCTACTTCGACGTAGCCATCGCAGAGCAGCACGCGGTGACCCTCGCCGCAGGCATGGCCACCCAGGGCGGCAAACCGGTAGTGGCGATCTATTCCACCTTCCTGCAGCGCGCGTACGACCAGTTGGTGCATGACGTGGCCATCCAGGACCTGGATGTGCTGTTCGCGATCGATCGCGCCGGCGTCGTCGGCCCGGATGGTGCAACCCACGCCGGCAACCTCGACCTCAGCTTCCTGCGCTGCGTGCCGAACATGGTGGTGATGGCACCCTCCAACGAGGCCGAGTGCCGGCAGATGCTCAGCACCGGTCTGCAGCACCCCGGCCCGGCTGCGGTGCGCTACCCGCGCGGCAGCGGTACCGGCGTGGATGCCGGCAGCGATCTGTCGACCCTGCCGATCGGCAAGGGCGAGCTGCGCCTGCAGGGCAGCCGCGTCGCCCTGCTCGCCTTCGGCAGCACCGTCGCCGCCGCCGAACAGGTGGGCCGCGACCTGGGTTTGAGCGTGGTCAACATGCGTTTCATCAAGCCACTGGATCGCGAACTGGTACTGGCCATGGCCAACCAGCACGACGCACTGGTGACGGTCGAAGACAACGTGGTGGCGGGCGGCGCCGGCTCGGCCGTGGCCGAACTGCTCAATGCCGAGAACGTGCTGCGTCCGATCCTGCACCTGGGCCTGCCCGATGCCTTCCAGCATCACGCCAGCCGCGAGGACCTGCTGGCCGAGGCCGGCATCGATGCGGCCGGCATCCGTGCGGCCCTGCTCAAGCGCTGGCCGCAGCTGGCCGCCGGCAACCCGCCGTTGAGCGCGGCGGGCTGAGAGCGTTGCAGGGGTCTGGTGGGGCCAGGCCATGCGTGGCTCCCTAGGTTCCTCATTCACGCATGGCGTGGATCTACCAGATTGCTGGTGGCGCAAAAGCAGATCCACGCCATGCGTGGATGGCGCGGACCGTGCCGACACGCGGCGCGCTCAGCCGTAGCTGATCGCCTCGACAAATGCACCGCTGGACTCCACCCGCACCGAGGCGCGCTGGCCGGTATCGGTGAAATGCAGGCGGGCCAGGGTTTCGGCGAAATCGAAGGCACGGACGCCATCGCGGAACTCGATCGGCTCCGGCTTGTCCGGGTGCAGCACGCGCCATTGGCGCTGCTCACATTGCAGTCGGATCAACATGCGTTGCTCACTCCTTGAACAGCGTATCGACGACGAGGGAATGACCGCACCAGGCGCGACAGGAATGGCCAGTGCGAACCGGGACGCGCAAGGCGTCCCGGGGGTCGACAATACGAGGAAAGAAGTGTGATCGCTATCAGATTTCTCTGATCTTGAACTGATTGCGTCGACCGCTCAGTTCACCTGGAACTGGGCCCTGCAGCCGTTGCTCACCCAGATACCACGGCGGTCCCAGCCCCAGGTCTGGCCTTCGATGCAGGCACTGCGCGATTCCTGTCGTACCAGACGCACGCCGCGACGAACCTGCGCATCGCAGTACTGCTGGCGCCGGTCATTGGAATGGCAGGCAATCACCTGGCCACCACCACCCCACTGGCTTCCGCCCCAACCGTTGCCACCACCGCCACCCCAACCACCGCCGCCACCGCCCGGCCGCCGGTATTCACCGACGAATTCGGCACGGCAGCCCTGGGTAACCCAGACACCATAACGGGACTGGCCCCAGGTCTCACCTTCCACGCAGGGGGAGCCGGACAACTGGCGGATCATGCGCGCACGCCCTTCCAGCCGGCACTCGTTGCTGCGGTTCTTGATCGATTCGCAGCGCACGATGCCATTGCCACCACGATCATCGTAGCGATCGTCGTAGCCATAGTTCTGCGCCTGCACGCCGCCAGCGGCAGCCATCATCGGCAACAGGGTGCACGCCACGGTGCGCCAAGTCAGTCCCTTGCCCATCCCTCGTCTCCAGGTGAATACGGTGGAGGCAAGCATCGGGGATTCCCGGCGTGGCGCACAGAGGGAGCTGCGAAGGTGGTTTTTCCCCCATTCAACCAACCCAACCGCAACTGACTGCGGCTGCGGCGGCTCAGAGGCCGAAGTGCAGCGCGTCCACCGCGGTGCCCAGTGCTTCCACGCGCACGGTGCTGTGCTGGCCGGTACGGCGGTGGTGCTCGCTGGCCCGCGAGGCAGCGGCATCGAAGGCAGCCGCGCCGCTACTGAACATTTGGGTGGAGCGTGTCTGCGGATCCAGCACGGACCAGCGCTGGGCGTTGCATTGGACAGTGATGACCATGATGGGCTCCTGCGGTTCTGGGAAATCGGGGACCGGCGCAAGGCCGATCTCCGATGCCCGACCAGCCTAGCCAGCGCCCCGGAGAAGACCTATCGGATTTATCCGAAAACTCCCCACCATCGCCTCAGAAAGCGCCCCCCATCACATCCCTGAGGCCATTTAGGAAACCCGTTCCGTGACCCTTGTCACGAAGTCAGCTGCGCTTCACACTATCGTCATCAACAGGGGCCCCTTCCACATGCGCACCTCGCTTCCACTGCAGCGTTCGACGCTGCTGAAGTTCTATTTCGCCGCCAGCTACGTGGTATTGATCGAGGAACTGGTCCGCGCATCGCTGAGTTGAGGATCGGCCAGCGATGCTTGCCGCTGCTGCCGGGACCGAACAGACTGTCGGTTTACGGCACGGAGCCGCGCCCATGAAAGTCCTGATGCTGATCCCGCTGCTGGCTCTGGCCGCGTGTGCCAGCCCGGAAAAACCAGTCACCCATGACGCCGCCACACCCGTGGTCGGTGGCGATCGCGATGCGCACGGTTGCATCGGTTCGGCCGGCTATCAGTGGTGCGAACGCAGCCAGCGCTGCGAGCGCCCGTGGGAACTGGCACAGGCGCAGGGCCTGGCCAACACCGCCGAAGCCATCGATGCCTACTGCGCCACCCCGGCGTCGCCGGCACGCAGGTAACGGGCCCACCAATGACCGACCTGACCCCGCTGCCCGCGCTGGCACCTGGCCGCTACCGCCACTTCAAAGGTGGCGAGTACGAAGTGATCGACATCGTCCGCAGCAGTGAGACGCTGCAGCCGATGGTTCTCTACCGCGCTCTGTATGGCGAGGGCGGTCTGTGGGTACGGCCCTATGCGATGTTCATTGAGCAGGTGCCCGGCGAGCACGGCCCGCAGGCGCGTTTCGCCCGCATCAGCGACTGAGCGGTGCGGCTCACGCCGCGCGCACGGTATCGCCGGGCATGCTGAAGACCCCCTGCGAGACGGAACCCGCATGCGCCACACCCTGTTGATCGCCCTGTCGTTGGCCAGTACCCCGGTGCTGGGCGCGGAACCTCCCAGCTTCGATCGTCCCGGCATCGGCTTCGGCACCGACACGGTGCCGCGTGGCGACCTTGCCGTCGAACTGGGCCTGCCCAGCTATCAACGTGAGCGTGATCGCGACGGCCTGCGCACGACGACGCTGTCCAGCGACCTGCTGCTGCGCACCGGACTGGCTCCGGGCTGGGAACTGCAGTTGGCGTCCACGCCATGGCAGCGTCAGCGAGAACGTGGCCCCGACCTGCCGCGCACGCAGCAGCGCGGCGCCGGCGACAGCACCGTCGGACTGAAATGGGCAGGTCCCGGCAGTACCGAGCGCACGGCGTGGGCGCTGCTGGCCAGCGGGGTGATCGCGCGTGGCGATGCAGCCTTCAGCGACGGCCGCCAGTACGCGCTGGCCGCCAGCGTCGAGCACAGCTTCAACGACCGCTGGAGCGGCGCGCTGTATGGCAGTCATCAGCGTGGCGCCGGCCAGCGCAGCACCACCTGGTCGCCCAGCCTCTCGTTGAGCGTGACCGAGCGGCTTGGCACCTATCTCGAAGCCGGTTTCACCCACGCCAACCAGCAGCCCGACGAGGCCATTGCCGGCGCAGGGCTGACCTGGATGCTGCGGCCGAACGTGCAGCTGGACGCCTCGTTCGACCTGGGCCTCAATGGAAACAGCCCCGACCTGCAGCTCGGCACCGGCATCGCGTTCTATCTGCAGTGAGCTCAAGACCTGATCGTGCGCGCCGGGCGCATCGCCCCCGCGCTACAATCATACCGTCCAGTCGGTTTCGTCCCCCCATGACAGAATCCCCTCCCCGCTCCCGCCGCAAGGCGCCCGACAGCGTGCGCCAGGCACTGCTGCACGCGACCGCCCATACCCTTGGCCAGAATGGGCTGGCGGCCCTCACCGTGCAGGATGTCGCCGATGCCGCCGGTGTCAGCAAGGGCGCGCTGTTCCATCACTTCAGCAGCAAGCAGGACCTGATCGAGGCGACGCTGACCTCGCTCATCGCCGACTTCGAGGACAGAGTGCGTGCGGTGCTGCGACAGTCCCCGCGCCGCCATGGCGGCTTCAGCCGTGCCTATGTGCAGGTGAATTTCGAGCATCTGCTGCAGCAGGAGCAGATCAACGACATCGGGCTCACCATGGGCAACATGCTGGAGCCGGCGCTTCTGGTCTACTGGCGCACGTGGCTGCGCGGCATGCTCGCCGAGTTCCCGGATGAAGCCAGCGATCCGCGCCTGTACGCCGCGCGTTGCGTTGCCGATGGTTACTGGGCCACCGCCTATGGGCGGCCGCTGGACGAAAACGAGCGCCAGAATGCCCAGGCCATGGCCCTTGAGGCACTGAAGCTGTGCGAACCGGCATGAGGAGGATTTGATGAACCCGTATGTCTACCTGGCCGGTGCGATCGTGCTGGAGGTGATCGCCACGTCCCTGCTCAAGGCATCCGAAGGCATGACCCGGCTCGGTCCCACGCTGGGCGCGCTCGCCGGTTACGGCGTGTGCTTCTACCTGCTGTCGCTGACGATGAAGTCGATTCCCACCGGCATTGCCTATGCGATCTGGTCCGGCGTCGGCATCGTGCTGATTTCGCTGATCGGCCTGCTGGTGTTCAAGCAGCGTCTGGATGCGCCGGCACTGATCGGCATCGGCCTGATCTGTGCCGGCGTGCTGGTCATCAACCTGTTCTCGCACAGCAGCGCGCATTGAGCGCGCCGCTGCACGAACTGCTGGGCTAGGCGACCTTCTTCGCGACGGTCATGCCGAGCACGAAAAGTACGACGGCAATGATGATGCCGGCCCAGAACAGGAACTTCGCGATGCCCACGGCAGCGCCGGCGATGCCGCCAAAACCCAACGCACCGGCGATCAGGCCGATGATGGCGAAAATGATGGCCCACTTGATCATGTCGATCCTCTCCCTGACGGGAATACTGAAGGTGCGATCAGGTTAGGCAGGCCGCGATGCCACACGCGTGAACAGGTCGCAGGCGCGACGTGAAACGATCCGGCTCAGCGCGGCCGGAAGCGCAGCAGCACCACTGCAAAGACGAGAAACACGCTGCCGACCAGGCGTTCGAACCAGCGTTTTGCAAAGGGCTTTGCCAACCAACGGCGCAGCCCATGTCCGCCTGCGGCGTACATCACGTACCAGAACAGTTCGCAGGTGGCGAAGGTGGCCACCAACACCGTGTACTGCACGGCCTGGCCACGCGCGGGGTCGACGAACTGCGGCAGGAACGCGGCGGCGAACAGCAGCAGCTTGGGATTGCTCAGCCCCACCAGCAGACCACCACGGAACACCGCCCAGGCGCCGTGCACCGGCGCCAGCGCTGCATCGACGTCTGTCGCCACCGGCGCTTGCCGGTAGCTGTCCCGCCAGGCCTTGATGCCCAACCAGGCCAGGTAGGCCACACCCAGATAGCGCAGCACATCGAACAGCATCGGCGACGAGCGCAGCACCGCGCTCAGGCCGGCCGCGGACGCCGCAAGCACCAGCAGCATCGCCAGCAGGCAACCGGCCATGGCGGGCACGCTGCGACGGAAGCCCAGGCCGACACTGCGTCCCAGGATGTGCAGCATGTTCGGACCCGGCGTGCCGCACAGCACGAACACCGTCGCCAGGAACCACCACCAGGTATGCAGGGCCATCACTTCGTCCACCGGAATAATCCCTGCAAGGATAGTGCGCAGCGGCTGTTACCACCATGCACAGTCCCGGGTCGATTCGACGGATACAGCGGCTGCGGCTCAGCCGCTGGCAACGCGCGACGCACGCAGTTCGGCCATCGCGATGCGCAGCACCCGCAGCGCCGAGCGCAGGAACACGACCAGCAGCGCGACCGCGACCAGCAGGTCCGGCCAACCGGCACCGAACAGCGCCACCAGCCCCGCCGCCAGCACCACCGAAACGCCCTCGAAGATATCGTTGCGCGCGCATTCCCAGGCCGATGCCAGGTTCACGTCGTCATTGCGATACGGCGTCAGCAGCCACAGGCAGAAGCCATTCGCGGCCAGGTTCAGCAGCGCAGCCAGGCCCATGCTTTCGAACAGCGGAACCTGCGGATGCGCCAGCCGCCATCCGATCTGCACCGCAACTGCCACCGCCGCTGCCAGGATCAGCACGCCCTTGAACAAGGCAACCCGCGCCTTGGCCGCCACGCCGGCCCCCACCACCAGCAGGCTCAGCAGATAGGTCGCCGCATCGCCCAGGTTGTCCAGCGCACCGGAGAGCAACGAGGACGAATGGCTGTACCAGGACGCGCCGACCATCAGCAGGAAGGTCGCCAGGTTGATCAGCAGGACGATCCACAGCACGCGCCGGTGGCGCGCCTGCATGGCCGCCACATCCAGCGTCTTGCCGCAGCCACAGCATTCGCCCATCGCCCTGCCCTCTACCTGTCTTGGCCCATTATCGCGCCGATCAGGCGCGTCGGCAGCGGTTGCGACGGGCCAACCAACGATTGCGTGCGCCGGGCAAGCCGGCACGCAGCATCCCGGCCTCTGATGTGCTGCAATGGCCCTTCCCCGGCACGGAGACACGCATGAAGACGCTTGGCCTGATCGGTGGCATGAGCTGGGAGAGTTCGGCGCAGTACTACCGCCTCATCAACGAAGAGGTACGCGCGCGGTTGGGCGGCGCGTATTCGGCGCAGTTGCTGATGTGGTCGGTGGATTTCGCCCGCATCAAGCAGCTGCAGCACGACGGCGACTGGGATGCCCTGGGCAACGAAATGGTCGATGCCGCACAGCGGCTGCAGGCCGGTGGCGCCGAACTGCTGCTGATCTGCACCAACACCATGCACAAGCTCGTTGCTGAGATCGAAGCGGCTTGCCCGCTGCCCTTGCTGCATATCGCCGACCCGACCGCCACGGCGATCGTGCAGGCCGGTCTGCAGCGCATCGGCCTGCTCGGCACCGCCTTCACCATGGAGGAAGACTTCTACCGTGGCCGCCTGGGCGAGCGCTTCGGCCTGGACGTACTGGTTCCGGAGGCCGATGACCGCCGCGATGTACACGCGATCATCTACGAGGAGTTGATCGCCGGGGTGGTCAACGAGCGATCACGGCAGATGTACGTCGAAGTGATTGAACGCCTGGTTGCCCGCGGTGCCCAGGCGATCATCCTCGGCTGTACCGAGATCATGCTGCTGGTACGCGCCGAAGACAGCCCGGTGCCGCTGTTCGACACCACGACCCTGCATGCGCGCGCGGCAGTGGACGCAGCGTTGGCGTAACCCACGGCGGGGTGCAGTCGAGCAGGCTCGACTGCACGGTCAGGCATCCGGTCACGCAGGCGATTCGGGCTGCACTTCCAACGAAGTGACCAACCATTCCACCACCGGTGGCGAATCGCACAGGAAGAACACGGCGTCGCCGCTGCGTGCTTCGGTCAGCATCCGGTAGACGCTGATCGCCACGCCCGATTGGCTGGCGATGAAAATCTCGCTGCTGCGCGGCCCATCGGCCTGGCGGGAAACCAGCCGTAAGGCATGGCGAGCCGCAACCGTATCTTCCGGCTCGGCTTCGCGGGTCAATTCCAGGCCACGCAGGCCCCAGGCAACAAAAACACGCTTGCCCTTGAACGTCGTGTCCAGGACCTGCACTTCGACCGCGCCCGTGCCGGCCGACCGATGAATGACGATACTGCTGATCAACGCAACCCCCTGTGGTCGTCGTGGTCCGCACATCCTTGTCCGCACCCGTGCCAGCAGCCACGGGCGAGGCCCGAAAGCCGCGTCCGAAAGCGCTGGAACGTGTAAAAAACTGTAAACCGATGCAATCGGATGTGCCCGGGATGATACGGGATGTAACGCCCTGCATGCGCCGCCGGACACTTATAAATCCGTCCTGAGCCAGCGCAGACCCCGGTCGTCGCAGAGCGCCGCACGTGCGCCATTCTTGCGTCCCATTCCCAATCCGAGGTTTCAATGAGCCTTCGTCTGCTGCTGCCCCTGGGCGGTTCTGCGCTTGCCCTGCTGCTGGCCGCAACCACCGTCTCGGCCCAGGATTACGACAGCGAATCGTCACCGCGCACGACCTGCGAATCACACTTCAACAAGACCCAACAATGCCCGTTCGAAGGACGCGCGCGACTGGCCCGGCAGCTGTCAGTGACGCGATGCGTGGAAGATGACAACTGGGGACAGCGCCGCGGCATGCTGTGGGTTACCGACGGCTGCCGCGCCGAATTCGTCGCCGAAGAGCGCGGGCGTAGCCGCTGGCCCGGGCGTGGGCGTGACCGTGATCGGGATGGCGAGCGCCTGGTCTGCGAATCCTACGAGAACAAGGAGAAACAGTGCCGCATCCGCGTCCGTCATGACGTGCGGCTGGTCAAGCAGAAATCGGTCACCACCTGCACCGAGGACCGCAACTGGGGCTGGGACCGACGCGGTGTATGGGTCAGCGACGGCTGCCGCGCCGAATTCCGCGTCTACTGAGTGCGATGGCTGCGGGCCCATCATCGCTAGAATGAAGCTCCCGCAGCAGGAGACACCGCATGGAACGCTGGTACCTGGCAACGATGATGTCCTTGCTGCTGCATCAGATCGATGCCGCGTTCTGGCAAGAGTGGCGGATGTTCCAGGTGCCCGGCGGCATCCAGGGATACCTGCTGTTCAATCTGCTTGCCATCGGCGTACTGCTGCACGGTTACCGTCAGGTCGTACTCGGCCTGGGCTCTGCGCGCCGCTACGCACTGCTATGCGGTGCGCTGGGTATCGGCACAGCCCTCATCCATGCAGGCTTCGCTGCGGCCGGTCGCGATGAATTCCACCTGCCCCTGTCGCTGCTCACGCTTCTGGCCTGCCTGGTCAGCGGCAGCGGTTTGCTGCTGCGCAGCCGTCGGCGATGAACGTGCGGGCTCCAGCAGTTCGGATACGCGCGGCCGTGTGCACGGATCTTCCGGCACTGATCGCCCTGGACAGCGTTGCGGCCGATGACCCACGGCGTGCCGTGCAGATCGGCCAGTGGCTGGCGGACGGCCACATGCACGTCGCCGAACTCGACGACACGCTGGCCGGCTACCGGGTCCAGCACCGGCACTTCTTCGGTGAAGCCTTCATCGAGATGCTGATGGTCGCCGCGCCACTGCGCGGACACGGCGTCGGCAGCGCGCTGCTTCTGCATGCTACGTCGTGCAGCGCAGGCGCCAAGCTTTTCACCTCCACCAATCAATCCAACGCCAACATGCAGCGGCTGCTGGCAGCCGCTGGTTTCCATCAGTGCGGCATCGTGCACGGCCTCGACGAAGGCGATCCGGAGTTGATCTACCGCTTCGCCACTGACGATGTGAGGTAAGGCGCGACCTTCGCTTCAAGCAGCGCCATCAGCGCCGGATCCATGCAGCGATAGTCGTCGGGTATATCCAGGCAGTGCAGCGGCGTGTGTTGAAGCAGGCGGGCAAAATTCGCCTGCAGCCGATGCTGGTGCTTGGGCTCCATCACGAAGATGACATCAGCCCAGCGGATATCCGCTGGGCTGATGGGCCGGCGCGCATGCGGGCTGGTGCCTGCCGAGCGCGCACTGATACCTGGCCGGCGCTGCCACATCGCTTCAGCGGTGGGGCTGCGCAGCTGGTTGCGACTGCAGACAAACAACAGGTTCAACATTCCTGGTCCAGCAGTTGCCGCGGGCTGAGGACTGGATAGGTGAAACCCAGCTGGCGCGCCCGCAGCAGCTTGTCGCCGCGCGTATACATCAGCTTCCAGTTCTTTTCCGGCTTGAAGATCGACGGTGCTGCCGTGTGGTCGCCACCGTGATGGCGCGACTGCGAGCGCCTCCAGGCGCGGTTCCTTTGCGTTTCCATGATCGTGTTCTCGTGAGTACCGGGTTCAGCAGCCGCGGTAGTACGAGTGCGCGCAGGATACAACGCCGCAACAAAAAAGCCCACGCATCGCTGCGCAGGCTTGTCTGTTACATCACAGTGGTCGGGACGGCCGGATTCGAACCGACGACCCTCTGCCCCCCAGGCAGATGCGCTACCAGGCTGCGCTACGCCCCGACTGATGCTGCGATGTGCCCGCCAGTGCGGCGGGCCGTGAAGTATAGCGGATTACGGCGGAAATGGGTCAGCGACGCAGCAGTTGCAGCACTTCTTCCAGTTCCATCCGCACCTGCTTGATGATCTGGTTGCTCAAGGCCGATTCCTCGCGCGCATCCGGACCATCCAGGCGCAGGCGCGCGCCACCGATGGTGTAGCCCTGTTCGTACAGCAGGCTGCGGATCTGCCGCACCATCAGCACGTCGTGGCGCTGGTAGTAACGACGGTTGCCACGGCGCTTGGCCGGCTCGAGACTGGGAAACTCGGTTTCCCAGTAGCGCAGCACGTGCGGCTTGACGTCGCACAGTTCGCTGACTTCACCGATGGTGAAGTAGCGCTTGGCCGGAATCGGCGGAAGTTCGCGGTTACTGCCCGGATCCAGCATAAGCTTCCACCCTCTCCTTGAGCTTCTGGCCCGGACGGAAGGTAACCACCGTACGGGCGGAAATCGGAATTTCCTCGCCGGTCTTGGGGTTGCGACCCGGGCGCTGGTTCTTGCGCCGCAGGTCGAAATTGCCAAAGCCCGACAGCTTCACCTGACGTCCCTGTTCCAATGCTTCACGCAGCACATCGAAGAACGCGTCGACGAATTCCTTGGCTTCCCGCTTGTTCAGACCGACTTCGTCGAACAGCTTTTCCGCCATCTCCGCCTTGGTCAATGCCATTGCCTGCTACCCCCGAGTGCTGCCCGCTCAGCCGCGGATCCGGGCGTGGTGTTCACGCTCGATGGCAGTGACCGCCTCGGCCACTACCGCTTCCACGTCGCGGTCCGTCAGAGTGCGCGACTTGTCCTGCAAAATCAAGCCCATAGCGAGACTCTTGAATCCCGGCTCGACGCCCTGGCCGACATAGCGATCGAACAGGTTCAGCTCGCGCAGCAGCGGACCGGCAGCCTGGCGGATGGTCGCGGCCAGATCACTCCAAGCCACCTGTTCAGGCACCAGGAAGGCCAGGTCGCGGCGCACTGCCGGGTAGCGCGACAGTTCACCGGCGCGCGGCAGCGCACGGGCCGACAGCGCTTCCAGATCCAGCTCGAAGGCGTACACGTCCACGTCGATGTCCATCGCCTTGGCCAGGCGCGGGTGGATCTGGCCGATCCAGCCGATCGCCACGCCGTCGCGGAAGACCTCGGCCGAACGCGCCGGATGGCCGTAGCCGCGGGTGGACGGGCGGAACTCAAGTGCCGCGCCACTGGCAGCGGCCAGCGATTCCAGGTCGCCCTTCAGGTCATGGAAATCGACCTTGCGGGTCGGCAGGCCCCACTGCACCGCCTGCGCTTCACCGCAGACCGCAGCGGCCACGCGCGGGGTTTCCAGCGGCGCCGGCTGGCCGTCTCCGGCCTGCCGGGCGAACACCCGGCCGAGTTCGAACAGGCGCACCCGGCCCAGCTGGCGGGCGGCATTGCGGCCCAAGGTGGCGACCAGGCCCGGCAGCAGCGCCGGACGCATCACTGCCAGCTCGGCCGACAGCGGGTTGGCCAGCGGCACCAGGTTATCGCGCAGCTGCCACTGGCTCAGCAATGCGTCGTCGACGAAGGCGAAATTGACGGTTTCCTGCAGGTCGCGGGCAACCAGTTGGCGGCGCACGCTGAGCGTGTCCAGCTGGGTCTCGGACGGCATCGCGACACGCGATGCGCCACCCGGCAGCGTGGTCGGGATCTGCTCGTAACCGTGGATCCGGGCCAGCTCCTCGATCAGGTCTTCTTCGATGGCGATGTCGAAGCGGCGGCTCGGCGCAGTGACCTGCCAGCCATCGCCAGCGATCGCCACCTGCATGCCCAGCGCGCGCAGGATGCGCTCGACTTCGGCGTCTTCAATGGTGATGCCCAGCACGCGGGTGATGCGTGCGCGGCGCAGCAGGATCGTCGCCGGCTGCGGCAGGTCGGCCGCATGTACCGCCTCGGTCACCGGCGCCGGGGCACCGCCGGCCAGGTCCAGCACCAGGCGGGTGGCGTATTCGATGGCGGTACGCGGCAGCGCCGGGTCGACGCCACGCTCGAAGCGGTGGCCGGCATCGGTGTGCAGGCCCAGCTTGCGGCCACGGCCCATGATCGCGGCCGGCGCGAAGTGCGCCGCTTCCAGGAATACGGCGGTGGTGGCATCGGTGACGCGCGTATCAAAGCCGCCCATCAGGCCGGCCAGGCCGACCGCGCGGTCAGCATCGGTAACCACCAGGAAGCTGTCGTCCAGCGCAGCGTCACGGCCATCCAGCAGCTTCAGACTTTCACCGGCGCGCGAACGACGCACACCGATCGTGCCCTGCAGGGTGCCCAGATCGTAGGCGTGCATCGGCTGACCCAGCTCCAGCATCACGTACTGGGTGATGTCGACCAGCAGCGACACCGGGCGCACGCCACTGCGGCGCAGGCGCTCGGCCATCCACAACGGAGTCTTCGCCGCGGCGTTGACACCTTCGATGACACGACCGAGATAGCGCGGTGCTTCGGCACCGGCATCGAGCTGGATCGCCAGCTCGCGGCTGCCACGGGCGGCGATCGGCTCTGCGATGAAATCCAGTACTTCGCTGCGCGTCGCTGCAGCAACGTCATAAGCGATGCCGCGGATGCTGAAGCAGTCGGCGCGGTTGGGAGTCAGCTTGATCTCGATGCTGGCGTCCGGCAGGCCGAGGTACTCCACCAGAGACTGGCCGACCGGCGCGTCGTCCGGCAGTTCCAGCAGACCGGAGGCATCGTTGTCCAGGCCAAGCTCCTTGGCCGAGCAGAGCATGCCGTTGGATTCGACGCCGCGCAGCTTGGCCGGCTTGATCTTCAACTCACCGATCTGCGCACCGACCATCGCCAGCGGCGCGACCAGGCCTGGGCGCGCATTCGGCGCACCACAGACGATCTGCAGCAGCTCAGCCTGCCCCGCATCAACCTTGCACACCTGCAGGCGGTCGGCTTCGGGATGGCGCTCGGCTTCGACGATACGCGCGACGACCACGTGCTGCAGGCCATCGCCAAGCGCGGTCACGTCTTCCACCTCCAGGCCGATGGCGGTCAGCACCGCGCTGAGCTCATCGCGCGAGGCAGTGGTCGGGACGTGGCTGCGCAGCCAGTTTTCGGAGAATTTCATGGGGTCACCCTGGTGGGCCCGGCGCATGCGCCTGGGCTTCGGATTCAAGTGCAGCCGGGCATGGCCCGGCTCTACTGGTTGTGGCTTACGCGAACTGCTTCAGGAACCGCACGTCGTTCTCGAAGAACGCGCGCAGGTCGTTGACGCCGTAGCGCAGCATCGCAAAACGCTCCACGCCCAGGCCGAAGGCAAATCCGGTGTAGCGCTCAGGATCGATGCCGACGTTGCGCAGCACGTTCGGGTGGACCATGCCGCAGCCGAGCACTTCCAGCCAGCGGGTGCTGCCATCGGGTTGCTGCCAGGCGATGTCCACTTCCGCGCCGGGTTCGACGAAGGGGAAGTAGCTGGGGCGGAAACGCATCTCGAAATCACGCTCGAAGAACGCGCGCACGAACTCGGACAACGTGCCCTTCAGGTCGGCGAAGGTCGAGTGCTCGTCGACCAGCAGGCCTTCGACCTGGTGGAACATCGGCGAATGGGTCTGGTCGCTGTCGCTGCGATAGACCTTGCCGGCGGCGATCATGCGCAGCGGCGGCTGGTGTTCGCCCATGTAGCGCACCTGCACACCGGAGGTATGCGTGCGCAGCAGCCGGCCGTCACCGAAGTAGAAGGTGTCATGCATGGCGCGCGCCGGATGGTGCGGCGGGAAGTTCAGCGCCTCGAAGTTGTGCCAGTCGTCCTCGATCTCCGGCCCTTCGGACAACTCGTAGCCCAGCCGGCCGAAGATGCCGGTGATGCGCTCGAGGGTACGGGTGATCGGGTGCAGGCCGGCCCGTTCGCCACTGCGGCCCGGCAGCGTGATGTCGATCGCCTCGGCAGCCAGGCGCGCATCGAGCGCAGCATCTTCCAGCACCGCCTTGCGTTCGCCCAGCGCGCTGCTCAGCGCGTCGCGGGCCTGGTTGATGGCCTCACCGGCCGCCTTGCGTTCGTCGGCCGGCAGCGCACCGAGCTGCTTGAGCTGCGAGGTGATGCTGCCGCTCTTGCCAAGCAGGGCCACGCGCAGCTGTTCCAGCGCGTCCGGGCTCTGCGCGGCGGCCACGTCGGCCAGCGCCTGGGAAGTGAGGGATTGGATGTCGCTCATGGGTAGCCGGAACTCCAGTCGGTCTGCCATCGCGATGCGCGAAGGGCCGCGCCGTCGCAACCGCTTGCCGGTCGCCCGCCATCTGCACGGCTGCGCCCGGCACAAAAAAGAATGGGGAAGGACTTGCGCCCTTCCCCATGCATTGCCTCAACCTGACACCGTTCTCCGTGAACGGCAACGGCATCGGGAAGGACTTATGCCGCCAGTGCGCCCTTGGCCTTTTCGGCCAGTGCAGCAAAGCCAGCTGCGTCGTGCACGGCGATGTCAGCCAGAACCTTGCGGTCCAGGGTGATGCCAGCCTTCAGCAGGCCGTTCATGAAACGGCTGTAGCTCAGGCCGTTGATGCGGGCAGCCGCGTTGATGCGGGTGATCCACAGCGAACGGAAGTTGCGCTTCTTCTGCTTACGGCCGATGTAGGCGTACTGCTGTGCCTTGATGACCGCCTGCTTGGCGACGCGGAAGACCTTGCGACGGGCATTGTAGTAGCCCTTCGCCAGATCAAGGATTTTCTTGTGGCGGCGACGCGCCTGTACGCCACGCTTTACTCGTGCCATGTATCAGTCCTCAGAGGTAGGGAAGCATGCGGTCCAGACGGCCTGCGTCTTCTGCGCGGACGTGATTCGTCTGACGCAGGTTACGCTTACGCTTGGTCGCTTTCTTCGTGAGGATGTGGCTACGGTTGGCGTGGCCGCACTTGTACTTGCCCGAGGCGGTCTTGCGGAAACGCTTGGCCGCTGCCCGGTTGGTCTTGATCTTGGGCATTGCAATGTCCTTGATGGGATATGACCCTGGTTTCTGACTGATCTGGCGGCGGCCTGGGCCGCTCTTTCCGTCCTGCCATGATCGGCGTACGACCCGTCCTGGGTGGGTCGAGCCGGGCATGATACAGGCAAATCCGCCCTGTAACCAGCCCCCACACCGTTTTCACACCGAGACCGGCCCTGCCCGCCCCGGAAAAGCAAAAGGACGCCAGCGGCGCCCCTTCACCTTGATCCATTCAGCCGCCAGGCGCCCCGCGAGGCAGCCCGTCAGGCCTCAGGTCTTCTTCTTCGGCGCGATCATCATCACCATCTGACGCCCTTCCAGGCGCGGACGGGATTCGATGACGATGTCCTCGCCCAGATCAGCTTCGATCCGGCCTGCCATCTCGCGGCCCAGTTCCTGGTGGCTCATTTCACGGCCACGGAAACGGATGTTGACCTTGATCTTGTCGCCTTCTTCAAGGAAACCGCGCATCTTGCGCAGCTTGATCTGGTAGTCGCCCTCGTCCGTGACCGGACGGAACTTCACTTCCTTGATCTCGACCTGCTTGGTCTTCTTCTTGGCCTCGCTGGCCTTCTTCTGGGCTTCGAACTTGAACTTGCCGAAGTCCATGATCTTGCACACCGGCGGGTCTGCCTGCGGCTGGATCTCGACCAGGTCCAGACCTTCATCTTCGGCCATGGACAACGCTTCGTCTCGCGTCAACACGCCGATCATTTCTCCGTCACTGCCGATCACGCGGACGCGCGGCACACGGATTTCCTGATTCTTGCGGTTCTGTTTGTTGTCAGGGGTACTGATATTGCGATCTCCCAAGGGTGTCGAACCCGGCCCGGGCGCCAATGCGCACGGGCCGGACCTTTGTTTACGCGCCCTCGGCCTGGAGCCGCTCGGTGAAGGCCTGAAGGCTCATGCTGCCGAGATCTTCGCCAGAACGCGTACGCACCGCCACAGCGCCGTTTTCCTTCTCGCGGTCACCAATGACCAGCAGGTACGGCACGCGCTGCAGCGTGTGCTCGCGAATCTTATAGCCGATCTTCTCGTTACGCAAATCGGCGCTGACGCGGAAGCCTTGATCCGCAAGGCTTTTGGTCACCGCAGAGACGTATTCAGCCTGCGCATCGGTGATATTGGCCACCACCACCTGGGTCGGCGCCAGCCAGGCCGGGAACTGGCCGGCGTGGTGCTCGATCAGGATGCCCAGGAAACGCTCCATCGAGCCGACGATGGCCCGGTGCAGCATCACCGGATGCTTCTTCTGGCTGTTTTCGTCCACGTATTCAGCGCCCAGACGGCCGGGCATCATGAAATCGACCTGCATGGTGCCCAGCTGCCAAGTGCGGCCGATGGCGTCCTTCAGGTGGTACTCGATCTTCGGGCCGTAGAAGGCGCCCTCGCCCGGCAGCTCCTGCCATTCCACCCCGCAGCTGGACAGCGCCGAGCGCAGCGCGCCCTCTGCCTTGTCCCAGGTGGCGTCATCGCCCAGGCGCGATTCGGGGCGCAGCGCAATCTTGACCTGGATCTCCTCGAAGCCGAAGTGCTGGTACACCGCCAGCGCCTGCTGGTGGAACGCGGTCACTTCCGCCTCGACCTGGTCTTCGGTGCAGAACACGTGACCGTCGTCCTGGGTGAAGCCACGCACGCGCAGGATGCCGTGCAGCGCGCCGGAGGGCTCGTTGCGGTGGCAGGCGCCAAACTCACCGTAGCGGATCGGCAGATCGCGGTAGCTGTGCAGCCCCTGGTTGAACACCTGCACGTGACCCGGGCAGTTCATCGGCTTCAGCGCGTAAGTACGCTTCTCCGACTCGGTGAAGAACATCGCGTCCTGGTAGTTGTCCCAGTGGCCCGATTTCTGCCACAGCGACACGTCCAGGATCTGCGGGCAGCGCACTTCGCCGTAGCCGGTGCTGCGGTACACCTTGCGCATGTACTGCTCGACCACCTGCCACAGCGCCCAGCCCTTCGGGTGCCAGAACACCAGGCCCGGGGCCTCTTCCTGCAGGTGGAACAGGTCCTGCTGCTTGCCGATGCGACGGTGGTCGCGCATCTCCGCTTCTTCGATGCGCTTGATGTACGCATCGAGCTGCTTCTTGTCGGCCCAGGCGGTGCCGTAGACGCGCTGCAGCTGCTCGTTCTGCGCGTCGCCGCGCCAATAGGCGCCGGAAATGCGGGTCAGCTTGAAGGCCTTCAGGAAGCGCGTGTTGGGCACGTGCGGGCCGCGGCACATGTCCACGTATTCCTGGTGGTAGTACATGCCCATCGCCTGGATGTCAGGCGACATGTCTTCGATCAGGCGCAGCTTGTAGTCCTCGCCACGGGCCTTGAAGATCTCGATGACCTCCGCACGCGGCGTCACTTTCTTGATGACGTCGTAGTCCTGCGCGATCAGCTCGCCCATGCGCTTTTCGATCGCCGCCATGTCTTCGGGGGTGAACGGACGCTCGGAGTAGATGTCGTAATAGAAGCCCTCGGCGATCACCGGGCCGATCACCATCTTCACGTCCGGATAGAGCTGCTTGACCGCGTGGCCGACCAGGTGGGCGCTGGAGTGGCGGATGATTTCCACGCCCTCCTCGTCCTTGGCGGTGATGATGCGCAGGGACGCATCGTGGTCGATGACATCACTGGCATCGACCAGCACGCCATCCACCGAACCGGCGATGGTGGCCTTGGCCAGGCCGGCGCCGATCGACTGGGCGACGTCCATGACGCTGACGGGGTTTTCGAATTCGCGGCGGCTGCCGTCGGGAAGGGTAATCGTGATCATTGCAATGGCTTCATGCGGGGCCCGTCGTGGCGGGCTGGAAAGCGCTCCCGGGCTGTCGTCCGGGCAATAAAAAAGCGCCGCGAGGGCGCCTGGAATGCAGGGCCTTCGGGGCAGGTCAACAGTGGGCGGTGGTAGTGCTCATGTCGCACGCTCGGCCGGCGCAGTGCGCGGGCCACCTTGGTTCCAGGATGTGATTGCCAGTGATCTTAAACCAGCGGCGGACAAAGCCCAAGCGGTGCCTGAATGGCGCTGGCTGGCGGCGTGAAAACGCAATGATTACCATGTCCGCGCAGCCCGCCCCGTGCCGGCCTGCCCGCTTCCCCCCAGGATCCTGCAATGCGCCACCCGCCCCGACCGGCGCCTGCCGGTCCCGCCCGTGCCCCGCGTTCACCGGCCGTATGCCGGGCCCGGAGCCCCCGATGATCACCGTTGGCCTGTCGACCCTGGGCTTCTGCAGCCTCGGCATGCTGTCGGCGATGTTCTCCGCGCTGGCCTTCTATGCCGCCTCCCCGCACTGCCGCTGGCCACGCCTGCGCCGTGCCGGGCGCCTGGGCCGGCAGATCGGCCTGGTCGCTGCAGTCGCTGCGCTGTGGCTGTGGATGGCCGAACTGGGCTTTGCCGCCGGCCTGGTGGCGATGCTGTGCACCTGGATGCTGGCCGCCATGCTGCTGCCAGCACTGGCCGCGTGGCACCGCCCCGATGTGGAGCCGCGCTGATGTGGTCGCGCGCACTGGCCGGCATCTTCGCCGGCTTCTTCCTTGCCGCTGCGGCGACCGGCCTGGTCGCATGGCTGCCGCCGGGCCCCTGGCAGAAGGCCCTGGTGCCGAGCCTGATCGCGTTTGTCCCGTTGTGGATGCTGGCCGCGCTGTGGGCCTTCAGTTTCCGCAGCCCGTTGCGCGCCTGGCTGACCCTGGCCGGTTGCGCGGCCCTTGGCTTCGCCGTACTCGGACTGCTGCGCCTGGCCGGCGCAGTGCAATGAGATCGACCGCATGAAATTCAGTTCACAGACCTTGCGCACGTTCACCACCCTGCACACCTGGGTCGGCCTGGTCGCCGGCTTCGGGCTGTTCGTGGCGTTCTATGCCGGCGCACTGACCCTGTTCCACCACGACCTCCCGCTGTGGCAGACGCCTGGCGCGGCAACCGCATTGCCGGCCGGCCTGGATGACGCCCAGTACCTGCTCGACGATGTACTGGCCACGCATGCGGAAGCGCGTCGCCACGTCGGCATGACCTTCCCGGGCGCCGATCATCCGCAACCGCTGGCCTACTGGCAGGCCGAAGATGGCAGCTGGCGCTATGCATGGCCGGGTCAGACCGGCGGCAGTCCGACGCCACCGCAGACCGGGCTGGCCGAACTGGTCAACGAACTGCATTACAGCCTGGGCCTGCCGGTGGCCGGGATCTACGTGATGGGCATCGTCAGCCTGCTGTACGGCATGGCCCTGCTCAGCGGGCTGGTGATCCACCTGCCCAAGCTGCTGGGCGATCTGTTCGCGCTGCGCCCGGGCCGCAATCTCAAGCAGCAGTGGCAGGACGCGCACAACGTGATCGGCGTGCTCAGCCTGCCGTTCCACCTGATGTTCGCGGTGACCGGCGCCCTGCTCTGCCTGGTGTTCATGCAGATGGCCGTACTCGATCCCCTGATCTACGACGGCAAGGCGCTGCAGGCGGTACCGACGGCGATGGACACCGCGCCGCTGCGCGAAGCCAGTGGCATCCCTGCGGCACCGGGCAGCCTGCGCGAACTGCACGCACGGGCGCTGGAAGTGGCCCGCGCGCAGGGTGTGGCAAATTTCGAACCGGCCTACCTGAAACTGGCCAATGGCGGTGATGCCAACGCGACCATCGAAATCACCGGCGAGGCCAGCGGTACGCTTGGCCCGCTCGGCGCTGTCGCGCTGGATGTCGAAAGCGGCCGCGTGCTGGCCAGCCAGCTGCCCGGCCAGCGCGATGCCAATCACGCCACGCTCAGTGCCGCCTACGCCCTGCATTTCGGCGAGTTCGGCAACGGCGTGGTGGTCTGGCTGTACTTCCTGCTGGGCCTCGGCGGCGCCTTCCTGTTCTATTCGGGCAACCTGCTGTGGATCGAGTCGCGTCGCAAGCGCCGTCAGCCGCAGCAGTCGCGCGCGGCCGTCAACATGGCGCGGGCCACGGTGGGCGTCTGCATCGGTCTGTGCGTGGCGATCTCGGTGGCCTTCGTGGCCGCGCTGGTGCTGGAGCGGGTAGCGCCTGCCCAGGTCGACCACGGCATCCGCTGGGCCTGCTTCGTGACCTGGGCGGCGTGTGCGCTGTGGGCAGCCCTGCGCCGCCCGGCACAGGCGGCGCGCGAACTGCTGTGGGCTGCGGCGATCAGCACCGCGCTGGTGCCGGTGGCGCACGGCGCCCTCAACGGTGACTGGCTGTGGTTGGCCGCCGCACGCGGCCACTGGCCGTTGTTCTGGATCGATGCGATGGCACTGGCGATGGCCTTTGGCTTTGCCCGGCTGGCGTATGCGAGCCAGCGGCGGGCCCGCAACGGTGACCCCAACAGCGTGTGGGCGAACTGACCAAGCCCGCTCGCAGCACGCGGGTTTACATGGCTTCCACGTAGCGGGCCACTTCGATCGGATTCCCATCCGGATCACGGAAGTACACCGACTCGATTGGCCCAAGCGCTCCGGTACGCGGCACCGGTCCTTCTTCAATCGTTACCTGCTGGGCCTGCAGGTGGGCCAGCACCGCCTGTACGCCCAGCGGGGTGATCAGGCACAGATCGGCGCTGCCTCGGGTCGGCAGCAGCGCGTGGGGCTGCAACGGCGCGCTGGCCGGGTGCAGGTTGATCTTCTGCTGGCCGAACTGCAGGGCGACGCGGCCGGCGCCGAAGCGCACGACCTGCATGCCCAGCACGCGCTGGTAAAAGTCGCAGCTGCGCTCGATGTCGGCAACGGTAAGCACCAGATGGTCCAGGCGGTCGATGATGATCATGCACGCAGCTTAGCGCTGCGTGCATGGCGCCGATGTGCGGTTTCCGGCCACAGCGTTTGCCCGTCACCGCCGGACCGGCCCCTGGCAGGAAATGTTGAACCGGTCAGTCGCCGACGCGGGCCTTCTGCCATGGAGCGAGCATGGCGTTGAGCAGGCTGGCCTGCTCATCGTCACCGGTCAGCTCCCACATGAAGACACCGGCCAGGCCCTGCTCGCGCGCGAACTGCGCACGCAGGCCGATGGAGCGCGGATCCTCGTAGCTGATGAAGATCTTCTGCGCCGGGTTGTACAGCCACGGGCTCTGCGCCTGCGGTTGCCAATGCTTCGTCCAACCCGGCTGGTCGAGATAGCGCGCCTTGATCACCCGCCAGTCACCGGCATCGGCCGGCGCGCTGTAGGCCTGGTACAGGCCGTCCGCCGACTCGCCGGTGACCTTGAAGCCGCGCCCGTAGAACGGCACGCCCAGCACCAGCTTGCCCGCCGGCACGCCATGCTCGCGGTAGTACTGCACGGCACCGGCCACGTTGTTCCAGCGCCGCAGCTCCGGCGCCAGCGGGTCGGCTGGCACTTCATGCAGGGGGGCATTGAAGGTCGACACCGACGAGAAGCCGGTGCCCATGTCGTAGCTCATCAGGTTGATGAAATCGAACACCTTGGCCAACGCGGGCAGATCGTAGCTGGCGGCGGGGTCGTACGGCCCATCGGTCTGCAGACGGCCAGCGGCCAGCGCGGCGGTCAGCAGCATCGGCTGCCCCGCCTTTCTGCCGCGGGCATCCAGCGCCAGCCGGAAGGCCTGCGCAAGCTTGGTCAGGTTGGCACGGTCCTGCGGGCGGTGCTCCAGCTCCTTCGGGCCACCGCTGACCGGGAACTCCCAGTCGATGTCCACGCCATCGAAGCTGCCGGCATGACGCTCGAAGAACAACGCCATGCACGAATCAACCAGGCGCCTGCGGCTGGCATCGGTCAGCGCAGCGTCGGAGAATCCGCCCGCGCCCCAGCCCCCGATCGAAATCAACGTGCGCAGATGCGGATGCCTGCGCTTGAGCTCGGCCAACGCGGCGAAGTTGGCTGGCGCCTCGGCACCGATCGCACAGCGTCCGTCTTCGATGGTGGAAAACGCATAGAACAGATGAGTGAGTCGTTCGGCCGGGATGCTCGATACCGGATAGCGCTCGGCAGAACCGCCGGGATAGTACGCACCGAAGATCGGCGGTTGCGCTGGCGCTGCCTGCGCTGCGATGGGCAGGGCACTGGCGATCAGCACTGCAAGTACGGCCATGGTCTGGCGGAACATGGAAACTCCCGGGTCGAAGGCGCAGCCACGTTAGCAAACAGATCGGCCCGTGGTGCGGATGTCCGTGCATGTCGTCCGCTGGACAGTGGTGTGCCGCTGGAAGCTGACACGGTCGTGGCTGCACAACGTCGAAAGCACTTCGCTGCAGGACAACACACGACCCGCCTGAGCTAAGGTGGCGCTGGATCTTCACTGGCACACGGACATGACCGCAGACCACGACGCAGACGGCGAACTGCTGGACGACGAAACCCTCGAAAGGCTGCAGGCGCTGGAGGCCCGCGCCTATGCGGCCTTTGATGCGGGCGACCTTGCTGACGCAGCAATCCTGTTCGGCCAGCTCGTCGAATGGACACCCGACATCCCCCACCTGCACTACATGCGCGGGCTGGCACACAAGTACCTGCGCGAGTGGGCGTTGTCGCTGCAGGACAACCTCCGCTCCGAGCAGCTGCGCGATGAAGTCGATGAGGCGACCGCGTGGAATGCGGGAATTGCCGCCACCGGCGCCGGCGACTGGGCCGAGGCACGCCGGCAATGGACCCGCTGCGGCATCACCCTCCCCGAGGGCGAAGGCCCGATCAACGGCAATTTCGGCGTTGCCTGTGTTCGCCTGAATCCGTGGTCCAGCGGCGAGACCGTGTACATGCGCCGGCTCGATCCGGTGCGCGCGCGGCTGGAAAACGTGCCGCTTGCGGAGAGCGGGTTCCGCTTCGGCGACATCGTGCTGCACGACGGTGCCTCCACCGGGCGCCGGACCTACGGCGAGCGCGAAGTACCGGTGTTCAATGCCATGCAGCGCCTGCAGCAGTCGGACATGGCGACCCATGCCGTGTTCGTGCAGTGCGAAGGGCCGGAGGACATTGCCGCGCTGCGCGCAATGACGTTGCCCGGCATCGGCCTGGTCGAAGACTGGACCCATTCGGTACGTCACCTGTGCCTGCGCTGCAGCTATGGCACACCGCACCAGCATGATGACGACCACAGCGATGGCGAAACCCGTGATGATGATCACTGGGAGAGCGAACGCAACCTCGGCATCGCCGCGCAGGGCCGCGCTGCAGTGGAGAAGCTGATGGCGGTATGGACAGCAGCAGGCAGTGGGCGCGTGCTGGAGGCGATTGAACAACGCGAGCATCCACTTCCGGACCCGGAGCCCGGCCAGGTCTGGTGGCTGGGACAAGACGAAGCAGAGGAACAGTCGTCGTAGCGTCGTGCCTGGCGGGTGTTGCAGGCAAAGAAAAAGCGGGCCGAAGCCCGCTTTTTCATTTTGGCGTGTCAACCAAGGGTGACACCTACCGCAATCGACCTGCGGTCGATTACTCGGCGGTGGCGCCTTCGCCTTCCTCGACGGCCTTCATCGACAGGCGGATACGGCCCTGCTTGTCGACTTCCAGCACCTTGACCTTGACCACATCGCCTTCCTTCAGCACGTCGCCGACCTTCTCGACGCGGTCGCTGGAGATCTGCGACACGTGGACCAGGCCGTCCTTGCCCGGCAGGATGGTGACGAATGCACCGAAGTCCATGATCTTGGCGACCTTGCCTTCGTAGATGCGGCCCGGCTCGACGTCCGAGGTGATCTGCTCGATGCGGGCCTTGGCGGCCTGGGCAGCGATGGCATTGACCGAAGCGATGACGATGGTGCCGTCATCCTGGATGTCGATCTGGGTGCCGGTTTCCTTGGTGATGGCCTGGATGGTCGAACCACCCTTGCCGATCACTTCGCGGATCTTGTCCGGGTGGATCTTGATGGTCAGCAGGCGCGGCGCGTAGTCCGACAGCTCCTCACGCGGGGCGGTCAGGCCGTGGGCCATTTCGCCCAGGATGTGCAGACGGCCAGCCTTGGCCTGCTGCAGAGCCTGCTTCATGATCTCTTCGGTGATGCCTTCGATCTTGATGTCCATCTGCAGGGCGGAGATGCCCTCAGCGGTACCGGCAACCTTGAAGTCCATGTCGCCCAGGTGATCTTCGTCACCCAGGATGTCGGACAGGACGACGAAGCGATCGCCTTCCTTGACCAGGCCCATGGCGATACCCGCCACCGGAGCCTTCACCGGCACGCCGGCGTCCATCAGGGCCAGCGACGAGCCGCAGACCGACGCCATCGACGAGGAACCGTTCGACTCGGTGATTTCCGAGACGACGCGGATGGTGTACGGGAAGGATTCCAGCGACGGCATCACTGCCAGCACGCCGCGCTTGGCCAGACGGCCGTGGCCGATCTCGCGACGCTTCGGGCCCATCATGCGGCCGGTTTCACCCACCGAGTAGGGGGGGAAGTTGTAATGGAACAGGAAGTTCTCTTTGTACTCACCGGAGACGGCATCGATGACCTGGCCATCACGGGCGGTGCCCAGGGTGATGGTCACGATGGCCTGCGTTTCACCGCGGGTGAACAGCGAGGAGCCGTGGGTACGCGGCAGGATGCCGGTCTTCACTGCGATCGGGCGGACGGTGTCCAGCGCACGGCCGTCGATGCGGACCTTGGTGTCGAGCACCGAGTTGCGCATGGTGCTGTATTCCAGCTCGCCGAATTCCTTCGACAGCTCGGCCGGGTTCCAGCCTTCAGCGGCCACGCGGCCGGCCAGCGACTCGACCACGTCCTTCTTGATCGCCGAGATGGCGTCGCGGCGCTGCAGCTTGTCACGCACCTGGAAGGCTTCGCCCAGACGCGGGCCGATGGCTTCCTGCAGGGCGCTGATCAGCACGTCGTTCTTGGCCGGGGCGACCCAGGTCGACGGCTTGGTGCCGGCTTCCACGGTCAGCTCGTTGATCGCGTTGATGACCTTCTGCATTTCGCGGTGACCGAAGGTCACGGCGCCCAGCATCACGTCTTCGGACAGCAGCGCGGCTTCGGATTCCACCATCAGCACAGCGTTGGCGGTACCGGCAACGACCAGCTCCAGCTCCGAATCCTTCAGTTCGGTCACGGTCGGGTTGAGGATGTACTCACCGTTCTTGTAACCCACCTTGGCGGCGGCGATCGGCCCCTTGAACGGGGTGCCGGCCAGCGACAGCGCGGCCGAGGCACCGATCAGGGCCGGGATGTCACCGTCGATGTCCGGGTTCAGCGACATCACGGTGGCGATGATCTGGACTTCGTTCTTGTAGTCTTCCGGGAACAGCGGACGGATCGGACGATCGATCAGACGCGAGATCAGGGTTTCCTTCTCGGTCGCGCGGCCTTCGCGCTTGAAGAAGCCACCCGGGATACGGCCACCGGCGTAGAACTTCTCCTGGTAGTCACAGGTCAGGGGGAAGAAGTCCTGGCCCTCACGCGCGCTCTTGGCGGCAACGGCGGAGACCAGCAGCACGGTGTCGTCGAACTTGACGATGACGGCGCCACCGGCCTGGCGGGCGATTTCGCCGGTCTCAAGCGTGACGGTGTGCTTGCCGTACTGGAAGGTTTTGGTGATTTTTGCCACGGAGGGTGTCCTTGGGGATGCTGTCTGCGAATGGACCGAGGGCGACCCTTGCCGCCAACGGATGATCGGTCGTTCCGATCTGAAAAAGGTATTGCGGTGCTACAAAACAAAACCGCGGCGCATCGCTGCGCCGCGGGGGATTCGTTGCTTAGCGACGCAGGCCAAGCTTCTCGATCAGGGCCTTGTAACGCTCGACGTCCTTCTTCTTCAGGTAGTCGAGCAGGCTGCGGCGGCGGTTGACCATCTGCAGCAGACCACGGCGGCTGTGGTGATCCTTCTTGTGGGTCTTGAAGTGGCCGGTCAGCAGTTCGATGCGGGCGGTCAGCAGTGCAACCTGGACTTCCGGGGAGCCGGTATCAGCCGAGCTGCGCTTGTTGTCTTCAATGACCTTCTGGGTGTCGATCGACATGTCTTTTTTTCTCTGTGATGCGTGGCCGGCAGGAACGCGCTTTCGCGCACCGCCTGGCTCGCCGTGAACCAACAAATGGATGAAACCCGCTTTCGGCAGGCTGCCGTAAAACGGCCGCGAAATTGTAACGGCCAGGGGGCTTTGGAACAAGGTCCGGGGCTGAACCGGGCTTCTTCGTTCAGAGGTTGAAGCGGCGCTGCGGGGCCAGCAGACCGCCATCATCGACCTGGCCCAGGCCCTGCACCGCCGATCCGGGACCAAACACGGCCACCAGGCCACGCGGCCAAGAGGGGTCGCGCTGGCGCTGGCCTACGCAGAAGCGCTGGACCTGCTCGGCGTCCAGGTCGACCCGGGGGTACTCGGACAGACCCGCCGCCAGCGGCAGCAGCAGCGCGTCCATGGCGGCCTCGTCCTGGGCTTCCACCAGGGCCCTCAGCTGCTCCAGAGTGACCATCGCCGGTTCGTGGAACGGTTCCACCCACAGGCGCCGCAGGGCGCTGATGTGTGCGCCACAGCCCAGCGTTTCACCAAGGTCACGGGCCAGACTGCGGATATAGGTGCCCGAGCCGCAGGTGACCCGCAGCCGCAGCCGCTCGGGTTGCTGCTCCAGAATCTCGATGGCGTGGACCTTGACCTGACGCTCGGGCGCCTCGATGGCGTCGCCACGGCGGGCCTTCACGTACAGCGGCTCCCCGCCCTGCTTGAGCGCGGAATAGATCGGCGCACGCTGCAGGATGTCGCCAAGCAGCGGCGCGATCGCCGCCTGCAGGGCCTCGGCGCTGATCACGGGCACCGGCCGCTCGAGCAGCACCTGGCCCTCGGCGTCGTCGGTATCGGTGGTCTGGCCCAGCACGATCTCGGCGTCGTAGGCCTTGGCCGAGCCCAGCAGCAGGCCGGCGATCTTGGTGGCCTCGCCGAAGCACAGCGGCAACAGGCCCGTGGCCAACGGGTCAAGGCTGCCGGTGTGGCCACCCTTCTCCGCACGGAACAGGCGACGGGCGACCTGCAGCGCGGCGTTGGAGCTCATGCCGGTCGGCTTGTCGAGCAGCAGGATGCCATCCAGGCGGCGGAACTGAATTCGGGTCATGACAGGATTTGGTAGAGCCGAGCCATGCTCGGCTGCCGCAGCGCGGCCCGCATGGGCTTCGCGTTGCCGGAATGGAAAGACGCCGGGCATGGCCCGGCGCTACCTTATTCTTCGTCGCCTTCGCGACGCTTTTCGGCGGCCACGGTATCGGGCAGGTCGCGCAACAGGTTGTCGATGCGCTCGCCACGATCGACCGAGTCGTCGTAGTGGAAATGCAGCTCCGGCACGTGCCGCAGCTTCATCGCGCGCGCCAGCTCCATGCGCAGGCCCCAGGCCAGTTCCTTCAGGCCCTTCACGGCTTCAACCGAACGTTCCGGCATCAGCGCGGTGACGAACACCTTGGCGTGGGCCATGTCGCGGGTGATTTCCACGTCGGACACGCTCACCGAGGGCAACCCGTGCTCACGCACGGCGTTGTGCACCAGGGTGCCGAGTTCACGGCGCAGCTGGGCGGAGACACGGTCGGTTCGATGGAAAGTCTTGGGCACGCGGCAGGCTCTTGTTGGGTTTCGTTGTTGCAGTCTACGGGTTGAAACAGGACCGGCCCGTGAGGGCCGGTCCGTTGCAGCATTACAGGGTGCGCGGCACTTCGATACGCTCGAAGCACTCGATCTGGTCACCGGGCTTGACGTCGTTGTAGGCCTTCACCGCGATACCGCATTCGGTACCGTTGCGGACTTCCTCGACGTTTTCCTTGAAGCGGCGCAGCGATTCCAGCTCGCCTTCGAAGATCACCACGCTGTCGCGCAGGACGCGGATCGGCTTGTTGCGCTTGACCACACCCTCGATGACCATGCTGCCGGCGACGGCACCCAGCTTGGAGCTGCGGAAGACGTCGCGGACCTCGGCGATACCGATGATCTCTTCGCGGATCTCCACGCCCAGCAGACCGGAGGCCACCTGCTTCACCTGATCGATCACGTCATAGATGATCGAGAAGTAACGCAGGTCCACGCCGTTGGATTCGATGATGCGACGGGCCGAAGCATCCGCACGCACGTTGAAGCCGATGACGGTGGCCTTCGAAGCGGCGGCCGAATTGGCGTCCGACTCGGTGATGCCGCCCACGCCGGAGTGGATCACGTTGATGCGGATGTCGTCATTGGACAGCGCCACCAGCGCCTGGCTCAACGCCTGCACCGAACCCTGCACGTCGGCCTTGATGACCAGGTTGAGGACCTGCTGGCCCTCGCCCTTGCCCAGGGTCGCCATGATGTCTTCCATGCGGCTGCCAGCGGTGGCGACCAGGCGCGACTCGCGGCGCTTGGTCTCACGCTGCTGGGCAACGTCCTTGGCCAGACGCTCGTCGTCGACGACGACGAAGTCGTCACCGGCTTCCGGCACGCCGGACAGGCCCAGGACCTGCACCGGAATGGACGGTCCAGCGAACTCCGGCTGCTTGCCGGTTTCGTCGAACAGCGCACGCACGCGGCCGTACTGGATACCGCACACCAGGTAATCGCCCTTCTTCAGGCGGCCCTGCTGCACCAGCACCGTGGCGATCGGGCCACGCCCCTTGTCCAGCGAGGATTCGATGACCACGCCGTTGGCACGACCCTCGTCGACCGCCTTCAGTTCCAGCAGTTCAGCCTGGACCGAAACAGCTTCCAGCAGATCGTCGATGCCCAGGCCGGTCTTGGCCGAGATCTCCACCATCTGGGTGTCGCCACCGAAGTCTTCGGCCACGACCTGCTCGGAGAGCAGCTCGTTCTTGACCCGCATCGGGTCGGCACCGGACTTGTCGATCTTGTTGATCGCCACGATCAGCGGCACACCCGCCGAACGGGCGTGCTGGATCGCTTCCTTGGTCTGCGGCATGACGCCGTCATCGGCAGCCACGACCAGCACCACGATATCGGTCAGCTTGGCACCGCGGGCACGCATCGAGGTGAACGCGGCGTGGCCCGGGGTATCCAGGAAGCTGATGACGCCCTTCGGCGTTTCAACATGGTACGCACCGATGTGCTGGGTGATGCCGCCGGCTTCGCCGGTGGCGACCTTGGTGCGACGGATGTAATCCAGCAGCGAGGTCTTGCCGTGGTCGACGTGGCCCATGATGGTGACCACCGGCGGACGCTGCACGGCCTCGCCCTTGTTCTCACCCGCCGATGCCAACAGCGCGTCTTCGGCGTCGTTGTCGCTGGCGCGGATCGCCTTGTGACCCAGTTCTTCGGTGACCAGTGCGGCAGTGTCGTGATCGATGGACTGGGTGATGGTGGCCATCACGCCCATCTTGAACAGCGCCTTCACCACCTCGCCGCCCTTCAGCGCGAGCTTCTGCGCCAGGTCGGCCACGGTGATGGTGTCGCCGATCGCCACTTCACGCACGACCGGTGCGGTCGGACGTTCGAAGGCGTGCGGGCCGGAGTTGCCACCGCCGCGCGACATGTCGCGACGGCCGGACGTCGGACGGCTGCCCGGGCGACCACGGTTGTTGCTGTTGTTGCTGTTGCCACGGCGCGCACGATCGGCGGCGGACAAGTGCATCTGACCGGCAAAGCGATCACCCGGGCCACGCTCGTTGCGCGGCGCGTTGCGATTGTTGCGGTCGTCGCTGCGCGGCGGCGCACTACGCGGAGCAGCCGGGGCTGCAGCCGGAGCGCGCGGCGGGCGCGGCGCGGTTTCGTCGATCGGTGCGCGCACCTTCGGCTGGCTGGCAGCCAACGCCTCGGCAGCCTTGGCGGCGACCGCAGCTTCCTCGGCCGCCTTCTTCTCAGCCTCGGCACGCTCCTTGGCAGCGACCTCTTCCTCGCGCTTGCGGACGATTTCCTCGTCACGCAGGCGGTCCTTCTCGGCCAGTGCTTGCTGCTCGGCGAGGTTGCGTGCGCGCGACTCTTCCAGCTTGCGCAGGATGTCGGCACGCTCTTCGTCCGGGGTCATCGCGCGACCACCATCGGCCTTGACGTAGGTGCGCTTCTGGCGCACTTCCACGTTCACGGTTGTCTTGCTGCGACCGGAATTGACCGTCACTTCCTGCTGCTTGCGACGGTTGAGGGTGATCTTCTTGGCAGACTGATCAGTCTCTTCCGGGGCCTGCTCGGGCTTGCCATGCGAGCGACGTAGGAAGCCCAGGAGCTTCACTTTCTCGGAGCTGGTCACGACCTGGTCGGGACCGCTGAACTTCATGCCGGCACCAGCCAGCTGTTCCAGCAGTTTTTCGACCGGTGTATTGACCAGTTCAGCAAGCTTGCGGATGGTGGTTTGCTGCGACATTCGGATCCTATGATCTTGTGGGCGCCCCCCCGCATCTGGAGGTGGCGCGGATTCTACGCCCTGATCGGCTCAGGGCCCTGTTCATTGCCGGCTCATTCGCCGCGTTCCAGTCGGGCGATTTCCTCGGCACGCGCGGCCAGGATCAGCGCCGCGGCGCGCTCCTGGTCCAGCCCTTCGATGCCGAAGTCCATGACCTCGTCGGCGGCCAGGTCGGACAAGTCCTCGCTGGTACGCACGCCGTGGCCGGCCAACGCATATGCGGTGGCTTCGTCCATGCCCTTCAGGGACAGCAGGTCCTGCGCCGGCTGGCCGTCCTCCAGGCCTTCCTCGACTGCCAGGGCCTCATTGAGCAGCGCATCGCGGGCACGTGCGCGCAGCTCTTCGACGATGTCTTCGTCGAAACCTTCCACGGCCAGCAGTTCGCCGACCGGTACATATGCAATTTCCTCGACCGTGCCGAAGCCTTCGCTGACCAGGATGCCAGCGATTTCCTCGTCCACTTCCAGCTTGTCCATGAACAGCTGGCGGGCAGAAGCCTGCTCGGCCTCCGACTTGGCGGTCACCTGGTCCTGGGTCATAACGTTCAGCTGCCAACCGGTCAGGCGGCTGGCCAGGCGCACGTTCTGGCCGCCCTTGCCGATTGCCTGGGCCAGACGGTCTTCAGCAACGGCCAGGTCCATCGAATGCTTGTCTTCATCGACGATGATCGACTGCACTTCGGCCGGTGCCATCGCGTTGATGACGAAGTTGGCCGGGTTCTCGTTCCACAGGACGATGTCCACGCGCTCGCCATTGAGCTCGTTGGACACGGCCTGCACGCGCGAACCACGCATGCCGATGCAGGCGCCGATCGGATCGGTGCGGGCATCGTGGGCGAGCACGGCGATCTTGGCGCGGTCGCCCGGATCGCGGGCGCACGCCTTGATTTCCACCAGGCCCTGGCCAACTTCCGGCACTTCCAGCTTGAACAGCTCGATCATGAATTCCGGCGCGGCGCGGCTGATGAACAGCTGCGGGCCACGCGGCTCCGAACGCACTTCGGCCAGGTAACCGCGGACGCGGTCGCCGGCACGCAGGACATCACGCGGAATGCCCTTGTCCTTCGGAATGAAACCTTCGGCGTTGCCGCCAAGGTCGACATAGATATTGCCGCGCTCGGCGCGCTTGACCACACCAGTGATCAGCTCGCCCACACGGTCGGCCCACGCATCGACAACCTGCTGGCGCTCGGCTTCGCGCACGCGCTGCACGATCACCTGCTTGGCGGCCTGGGCGGCGATGCGACCGAAGTCGGGGTTCTCGATCTGCTCTTCGATGTAATCGCCGACGTCCACGCCTTCGGCTTCGTCGATGGCGTCCATCAGGCGGATCTGGCGATCCGGCGATTCCATCACTACGTCATCGGCCACCACTTCCCAGCGGCGGTAGGTTTCGTAGTTGCCGTCCTTGTGGTCGATGACCACGCGGGTCAGCACTTCCTCGTCGGGATAGCGCTTCTTCGCTGCCGAGGCCAGGGCGGCCTCGATGGCATCGAAGATCACTTCACGCGGCACGCCCTTCTCGTTGGCGACCGCGTCCACTACCAGCAACAGTTCCTTGCTCATTGGCTCACTCCGCGCGCGGCTTCTTTGCCGCCGGCTCGTTGGAAGAAGAATTCTTGTTCGGCTTCGGACGCTTCGGCGCCGGACCGGTCGGCTTGCTCGGGGCCAGCCCCAGCGCCACCCAGTCAGGCATGATCCGCGCCTTGTCGATGTTGTCGGCCGACACCACCAGTGCGGCGTTGTCGACGATGAAGGTGATGCTGCCCTGCGCCTCGTCGATCGCTTCGATGCGACCCTGCAGGCGACGGCGGTTTTCCTGCGGCAGCTTCAGGGTGACCTTGGCCGATTCGCCGAGGTGACGACCGAACTGCTCCAGGTTGAACAGCGGGCGATCCACGCCCGGCGAAGACACTTCCAGCGTGTAATTGCCGCTGATCGGGTCTTCGACGTCCATCTGTGCGGACACTTCGCGGCTTACCCGCTCACAGTCGTCCACATTGATGATGCGCTCCGGCTGTTCCGCCAGCGGCACGTCGATGTAAAGGCGAAGGGTCGCACCGCCGGGGGCCGGCAGATACTCAACGCCCAGCAGCTCCAGGCCCAGCGACACAACGGTCGGGGCGAGCAGATTCGCGATGTCGGTTGCCTTGTCGCTCACAGCCTGCCTTGATCTCTTGGTTGGGTGCCGGCCTTGGCCAGCATGGAAACATGACGCCCCGAAAACGACGAAGGGCCCGCTGGGCCCCTTTTCCGGAAAGACTCCGGTGACTGGATTCCGGTTGCAACGCGCTGAACAAGCGTGTTGCGGCCCTCCTTCCGGGTGGTTCTCCGATGGGGAGCGCCGCCGTCAGGGGTACTTCTAGGCCGCTGATGATAGCCCCTGCACCGCTCTGGTGCAAGGCTGCGGCCGTCCTGAAACCCTTCGCTGCGCTCGCCAGGCATGGCCCGGCGGATCGGCGGAAGCCGCAAAGAAAAACGCCCTCGAAGCAGAGCTTCGAAGGCGCATTCTTTACTTGGTAGCGGGGGCAGGATTTGAACCTGCGACCTTCGGGTTATGAGCCCGACGAGCTGCCAGACTGCTCCACCCCGCATCAGAAGCGGAATTATGAGGGATAACTTCAAAACCTGCAAGCTTTTCCTCATTCATCGAACTGGTTGGCGCCGATTCGATGTGTTGGTAGCGGGGGCAGGATTTGAACCTGCGACCTTCGGGTTATGAGCCCGACGAGCTGCCAGACTGCTCCACCCCGCACCGGAAGTGTTTGAACTGCTGCCCCACTCTGGAGAGGGGGCGCTCCGCAACGATGTTCTGGCTGAACCGCTGCAGTGACAACTCAAGCTGCGTATATTACACGAATCGCGCAGCTTTGTGTCAACTTTTATGCAAGATGCGCAAATGCCTGCTGGCACCAGACCATGATCGGGTTCCAGGCCAGGCCAAGCGCCAGCAGTGCCAGTGCGTTCACGCCCAGCACGACACCCAACACGCGGTCCTTGCTGCGCGGCATGGCCTCGCCCACCGGCTCATCGAAGTACATGACCTTGATGACGCGCAGGTAGTAGAAGCAACCGACCACGGCGCACAGCACGCCCAGGATCGCCAGCCACAGCAGGCCGCCGTTGATGGCTGCGCCGAGCACGGCCAGCTTGGTCCAGAAACCGAGGAACGGCGGGATGCCTGCCAGCGACGCCATGATGCACAGCACCAGGCCGGCCATCCACGGGTTGCGGGCGTTCAGGCCCTTGAAGTCCTCGATGTTCTCGGCCTCGAAACCGGCGCGCGACAGCGCGATGATCGCGCCGAAGGCCGCGGTCGACATGATCGCGTAGGCCAGGGCGTAGAACAGCGCGGCCGCATAGCCCTGCGAACCGCCGCCGGCGATGCCCATCAGCAGGAAGCCGATATGCGAGACCGTGGAGAACGCCAGCATGCGCTTGAGGTTGCTCTGCGCAATGGCCATCAGGTTGCCGATCACCAACGAGACCGCGGCCAGGCCGGCGATCAGCAGCTGCAGTTCGGTGGACAGCGGGCCCACGCCCATTTCCAGCAGGCGGTAGGCCATGCCGAAGGCGGCCAGCTTCGGTGCCGAGCTGATGAACAGCGCGATCGGAGCCGGAGCACCCTGGTACACGTCGGGCAGCCACATATGGAACGGTGCGGCACCCAGCTTGAAGGCAACACCGGCAATCATGAATACCGCGCCGGTGATCAGCAGCACGCGCTCTTCCGAGTGCGGGATGGCGGCCTGGATGGCGTCCAGGTGCAGGCTGCCGGTGGCGCCGTAGATCAGCGACATGCCGTACAGCAGCAGGCCAGAAGCCAGCGAGCCGAGGACGATATATTTCATCGCCGCTTCCGAGGCCAGGCCGCTTTCACGGTTGCTGGCGACCAGCGCGTAGGAGCACAGGGCCAGCAGTTCCAGGCCCAGGTACACCATCAGCAGGCTGCCGGCGGACACCAGGATCATCATGCCGGCGGTGCCGAACAGGATCAGCACAGGAATCTCACCCTGGAACAACTTGCGCTCGCGCAGGTAGCCCCAGCCGTAAATCAGGGTCAGGCCGCTGAGCAGCACGATCCCGGTCTTCATCACGTCCGCGGCGGTATCGCGCACGAACATGCCATGGAAGACCTCCCCCTGCCCGCCCACGCCGGTAGCCAGCATGAACAGCACCACGGCCAGTGCGGCGACCGAGAACAGGTGGGTGACGATCTTGTTCCGCTCGCTGACGAACAGGTCGAGGATCATCAGGGCGAAGGCGCTGCCGATCAGCACCAGCTCGGGAGCGAGCGGTGGCAGGTCAGCGGCGGTCAGTGGCAGCAGCGGCGAGGTGGTCATCATCAAATCCTGGAATTACAGCAGCTTGCTGGATGCGATCTGCATCGCCAGCTTTGCGATCGAGGGCTCCATCAGGTCGGTCAGCGGCTTGGGGTAGATGCCCAGGGCCAGTACGCCGATGGCGAACACGCCCAGCACCAGCCATTCGCGGCCGTTGATGTCCTTCAGTTCGGCGACGTGGCTGTTGGCCACCTCACCGAAGAAGATGCGCTTGTACAGCCACAGGGTGTAGGCCGCACCGATGATCAGGGTGGTGGCTGCGCCCAGGGCGATCCACGGGTTCCGCTGGAACGCCGACAGGATGACCATGAACTCACCGACGAAACCGCTGGTGCCCGGCAGGCCGGCGTTGGCCATGAAGAACAGCATGGCGAACGTGGCGAACCACGGCATCACGTTGACCACGCCGCCGTAATCGGCGATGCGGCGGCTGTGCATGCGGTCGTACAGCACGCCGACGCAGGAGAACATCGCGCCGGACACGAAGCCGTGCGAGATCATCTGCACCATGGCGCCCTGCAGGCCCAGGCGGGCCGCATCGACGTTGCCGGCTTCACGCACCAGCCACAGGGCGATGAAGGTACCCAGGGTGACGAAGCCCATGTGCGCGATCGACGAATAGGCGATCAGCTTCTTCATGTCGTCCTGCACCAGGGCGACCAGGCCGACGTAGATCACCGCGATCAGCGACAGCGCGATGACCAGCCATGCCCATTCCTGCGAGGCATCGGGGACGATCGGCAGGTTGAAGCGCAGGAAGCCGTAGCCACCGATCTTCAGTGCGATGGCGGCCAGGATCACCGAACCGGCGGTCGGCGCTTCCACGTGCGCGTCCGGCAGCCAGGTGTGCACCGGGAACATCGGCACCTTGACCGCGAAAGCGATCAGGAAGGCGAAGAAGATCCAGGTCTGCTCCTTGCCCGACAGCTGCAGTGCATAGAGGTCGGCCAGCTGGAAGCTGCCGCCCTTCATGTACAGGTAGATCAGCGCCACCAGCATCAGCACCGAGCCGAGGAAGGTGTACAGGAAGAACTTCAGCGCGGCGTAGATGCGGCGCGGGCCGCCCCAGACACCGATGATCAGGAACATCGGGATCAGCATCGCCTCGAAGAACACGTAGAACAGCATCGCGTCCGTGGCCGAGAAGATACCGACGGTGACACCTTCCAGGATCAGGAAGGCAGCCACGTACTGGTTCACGCGCTTGTCGATCGCGCTCCAGGCACCGATCAGGGCGAGCACGCTGACCAGTGTGGTCAGCAGGATCAGCGCTACGGCGATGCCGTCCACGCCCAGGTTGTAGCCGATGTTGTAGGTCGGGATCCAGGCGTGGGTCTCGACGAACTGCAGCGCGTCGATGCCCGGGTTGTAGCCGCCCAGCAGCGAGAGACTCGCAACGAAGGTCAGCACCGCGACGCCCAGCGACGCCCAACGGGCGGTCTGCGCATCACGGATCGCAAGGATCAGGGCACCGCCGAGGATCGGCAGCCAGATGAGGACACTGAGTAGAGGCCAGTTCGACACGTCTTCTTATTCCGTACAGGTCATCAACGCAGGTAATGCATCAGCACGCCCAGGAGGGCAATCAGGCCGATGATCATCGCGAAGGCGTAGTGATAGAGGAAACCGGATTGGGTACGGCGCAGCACGCTGGCTGCGACGTCCACAACACGTGCCGAGAGATTGACCACGCCGTCGACGATGTTGCTGTCGATCCAGCGCGAGACCTTGCCCAGCTTGACGCTGCCACCGGCAAAGCCATCGATCCACAGCTTGTCGAAGCCGTACTTGTTTTCCAGCACGGACACCACCGGGGCGAAGGTCTTGCGTGCCTTGCCCGACAGGTCCGGCTTCCACAGGTAGAACAACGCGGCCAGCAGGAAACCTGCCAGGGTCAGCCAGAACGGCGGCAGCATCATGCCGTGCAGCGCGAACGCCACCGGACCATGGAACTCTTCGCCCAGGAAGGCCACGGTGTTCTTGGCCGGATCGTAGAAATCGACGATGCCGGTGAAGAACGTGTTGACCTGGCCCTTGATCGCCGCATGGGCGTGGTGACCGGCCCAGTCGGTGCCATGCAGCATCGGACCGATGCTGAAGAAACCGATGGCGATGGACGGGATGGCCAGCAGGATCAGCGGCAGCGTCACCACCCACGGGGTTTCATGCGGCTCATGCGGACCGTGGCCATGACCGTGGTCGTCATGCGCATCAGCGTGGTGGGCGTCGGCAGCATGGTGATCGTCATGGCCATGACCATGGTCATCGTGCGCGTCGCGGAAGCGTTCCTTGCCGTGGAAGGTCAGGAACAGCAGGCGGAAGCTGTAGAAACTGGTCACCAGCACGCCACCCAGCACCGCCCAGTAGCCATAGGTGGCCACCCAGCTGTTCTGCATGTGAGCATGGATCTCGGCCGCCTCGATGATGGTGTCCTTCGAGTAGAAGCCGGAGAAGAACGGCGTACCGACCAGCGCCAGGGTACCGATCCACATGGTGATGAAGGTGATCGGCATGTACTTGCGCAGGCCGCCCATCTTGCGCATGTCCTGCTCGTGGTGCATCGCGATGATGACCGAGCCGGCACCCAGGAACAGCAGCGCCTTGAAGAAGGCGTGGGTCATCAGGTGGAACACGGCAGCAGAGTATGCCGACACACCCAGCGCCACGGTCATGTAACCCAGCTGGGACAGCGTGGAGTACGCGACGACGCGCTTGATGTCGTTCTGCACGATGCCGATCAGGCCGGTGAAGAACGCGGTGGTGGCACCGATGAACAGGATGAAGTTCAACGCGGTCTGCGACAGCTCGAACAACGGCGACATGCGGGTGACCATGAAGATACCGGCGGTCACCATCGTCGCGGCGTGGATCAGTGCCGAGATCGGGGTCGGGCCTTCCATCGAATCAGGCAGCCAGACGTGCAGCGGAACCTGGGCCGACTTGCCCATGGCACCGATGAACAGGCCGATGCAGATGACGGTGGCGATCGACCAGATCACCGGCTCGTTCAGCAGCTGCATGCCGAACATGGTGCCGTCCCAGATCTGCAGCTGTGCGCGCGGGTCGGCGAGCATGCCAGCCTGCGAGAACACCTGCGAGTAGTCCAGGGTACCGAACACCCACAGCACGCCGGCGATGCCCAGCAGGAAGCCGAAGTCACCGACGCGGTTGACCAGGAACGCCTTCATGTTGGCGAAGATCGCGGTCGGCCGCTTGAACCAGAAGCCGATCAGCAGGTACGACACCAGGCCCACTGCTTCCCAGCCGAAGAAAAGCTGCAGGAAGTTGTTGCTCATCACCAGGGTGAGCATCGAGAAGGTGAACAGCGAGATGTAGCTGAAGAACCGCTGGTAGCCCGGATCGTCCTGCATGTAGCCGATCGTGTAGATGTGGACCAGCAGGGACACGAAGGTCACCACCACCATCATCATCGCGGTCAGCTTGTCGACCATGAAACCGACGTGGGCCGAGTACTGGCCGACTTCGAAGAACGTGTACAGGTTCTGGTTGAAAGGCTGCGCCCCGCCCCACAACAGCTGGTAGAGCGTGTGCATCGACAGGCCGCAGGCAACCGCGACACCGAGGATCGTGATGGTCTGCGCACCGAAGCGCTTGACCTGGCGACCGAACAGGCCGGCGATGATGCTGCCGAACAGCGGTGCAAGCACCACTGCGATCAACAGACTCTTGGAGAGAGTGATTTCCATCTGTGGATCAGCCCTTCAACGAATCGACTTCGCCGACATTGATCGTTCGGCGTGTACGGAACAGGGTCACCAGGATCGCCAGGCCGATGGCGGCCTCGGCAGCAGCCACGGTCAGGATGAAGAACACGAACAGCTGGCCGGCCGTGTCCCCCAGTTCCCGCGAGAACCCGACGAAATTGATGTTGACCGACAGCAGCATCAACTCAATGGACATCAGCAGGACGATGATGTTCTTTCGGTTGAGGAAGATGCCGGCGAGGCTGATGCAGAACAGCACCGCGCCCAGCGCCAGGATGTGGCCCAGAGTGATCGAGATCATGCCTTGGTCTCCTCGTCGCCCGCGACCGGCTTGGTGTTGCTGTGGATCTGCGGCTGCTCGGCGTCCATCTTGACCACGCGCAGGCGGTCGTGCGCCTTGACCATGGTCTGCTGCGACGGGTTCTGCGTCTTCAGGCCTTCACGACGGCGCAGGGTCAGCATCACCGCGGCGACCACGGCCACGGTCAGGATGACGGCGGCGAACTCGAACGGCAGCAGGTACTCGGTGAACAGGCTGCGTGCCAGCCAGGTGACGTTGGAACTGTCGGCGGCGAGCGCGGCGGCGTTGTCGGCCGGGAACGGGTTGACCGTCCTGCCCTTCACGCCGATCAGGATCAGCATCTGCACCAGCATCGCCACGGCCACGATCAGGCCGACCGGCAGGTAGCGCACCCAGCCTTCACGCAGCTTGTCCGGATCGATGTCGAGCATCATCACCACGAACAGGAACAACACCATCACCGCACCAACGTAGACCAGTACCAGTGCCACGCCGAGGAACTCGGCGCCGACCAGCAGCCACACGCAGGCGATGGAGAAAAAGGTCAGCACCAGGCACAGGACAGCATGCACGGGGTTGCGCACGCTGATCACCGCAGCGGCCGAAACCGTTGCCGCGATGGCGAAGACCCAGAAAGCGATATTTACCCAATCCATCTCTCGACCTCAGCGGTAAGCGGCATCGGCGGCACGACGCTCGGCGATCTCGGATTCGAGACGGTCGCCCAGGGCCAGCAGCTGCGGCTTGGTAACGATGTTTTCGCCACGATTCTCGAAGTGGTACTCGAGGATGTGGGTCTCGACGATCGAGTCCACCGGGCAGCTTTCCTCACAGAAGCCGCAGAAGATGCACTTGAACAGATCGATGTCGTAGCGGGTGGTACGGCGGGTGCCGTCCTCGCGCTTGGCCGAATCGATGGTGATGGCCAATGCCGGGCACACCGCTTCGCACAGCTTGCAGGCGATGCAGCGCTCTTCACCGTTGGGATAACGGCGCAGGGCATGCAGGCCACGGAAGCGCGGCGACTGCGGGAACTTCTCCATCGGGTACATCATCGTGTACTTCGGCTTGAAGCTGTACTTCAGCGTCAGCCAGAGACCGGCCAGCAGTTCGAGCAGCAGCAGGCTCTTGAAGTAATGGGTAATCCTGTTCATCACTTAGACGCCCTTATGAATCACGCCGAAGAACACCATGACGGCGGTAACCGCGATCCAGAAAATGGTCAGCGGGATGAAGACCTTCCAGCCCAGGCGCATGATCTGGTCATAGCGGAAGCGCGGGAAGCTTGCTCGGAACCAGATGTAGGCACTGGCGAAGAAGAAGACCTTGACGAACAGCCACGGCCAGCCGCCCTTCCAGATCCAGTCGATGAACGGCGAGATCTCGCCCGGGTTGACCCAGCCCTGGATCGGGCTCAGCCAGCCGCCGAGGAAGAAGATCGAGATCAGGAAGCTGATCAGGATCATGTTCGCGTATTCGGCCAGGAAGAACAGTGCGAACGCACCGCCGGAGTACTCGACCATGTGGCCGGCGACGATTTCCGACTCGCCTTCCACCACGTCGAACGGCGCGCGGTTGGTTTCGGCGACGCCGGACACCCAGTACACGATGAACAGCGGGAACAGCGGGATCAGGAACCAGTCGAAGAAGCCGGAGCTGCCGGCCTGGGCCGCCACGATGTTGCTGAGGTTGAGGCTGCCCGAAGCGATCATCACGCCGACCAGGGCAAAGCCCATCGCGATTTCGTAGCTGATCATCTGTGCCGAGGCGCGCATGGCACCGAGGAACGCGTACTTCGAGTTGGAGGCCCAACCGGCCAGGATCACGCCGTAGATGCCCAGCGAGGTCATCGCCAGCAGGTACAGCAGACCGGCGTTGGCGTTGGACAGCACCAGCTGGTTGTCGAACGGCACCACCGACCACGCCGCAAAGGCCGGGGCCAGGGTGATCAGCGGCGCCAGCAGGAAGATCGCCTTGTTGGCGCTGCTGGGCTGCAGGACTTCCTTGAACAGCAGCTTGAAGACGTCGGCGAAGGCCTGGAAGATGCCCATGCCCACGTACATCGGGCCGTGGCGGACGTGCATCCAGCCGATCAGCTTGCGTTCCCAGACCACGTAGAAGGCCACCGAGACGATCACCGGGACGGTGATCACCAGGATCTTCAGGATGATCCAGATCAGCGCGCCGATGTCACCCAGGCCAAGCAGCCACTGGTGCAGCGGATCGACCGCGTTAATCAGCAATTCGTTCATGCAGCCACCACCGAAACACGAGCGGCACCCAGCGGCGCGGTTGCGCCGTGGCCCGATTCAATCCAGACCGAACCCGCAGCGACGCGGGCGTCGACCACCACCGGCAGGGTGGCCTTGCCGGCATCGGTGCCGACCTTGGCCATCTGCCCTTCCTGCAGCTGCAGGCGGGCGGCATCGTCAGCGTTGAGCACGATGCGCGGGGCGTTGTTGAGCGGATGCGACTGCAGCGCCGGGGCGCGACGGACCACCGCATCGGTGCGGTAGATCGCAGCGGTCGAGGCCACTTCCATGCCCTCGCCCGCCTGCACCGGCTGTGCCGAAGCGGACACCTGCACGTTCACCGGTGCCAGGCTGGCGCGCAGGCCGGCCAGGTCGATGAACTCGAAACCGGCCACGGCCAGCTCACCGCCGAGTGCACGCAGCACGCGCCAGCCCTCGCGGGCCTCGCCCGGCAGCTTGCCGCCGGCACGCGCCGACTGCTCGCGACCATCGAGGTTGGTCAGGGTGGCATCGATTTCCGGCAGCGCACCGATCGGCAGGATCACGTCGGCAACGTCGCGGGTCGAGGCGCAGGCGAACTGGCTGAAGGCCACCACCTGTGCGCCGACCAGCGCCTTGCGCGCGGCCGGAGCATCGGCGAAGTCCAGGCCCGGTTCCAGACCGTAGACCACGTAGGCCTTGAGCGGATCGGCCAGCATCGCGGCCACGTCCTTGCCGGCCGGCAGCACGCCGGCGCGGCTCAGGCCGATCGCGTTGGCGCCCTGCGGGATACGGCACAGCTTGGCACCGGTGGCGGCGGCGAAATCACGCGCAGCGGCGCGGATCGCGGCAGCCTGCGGATGGTTCTCGGCGATGCCACCGACGATCAGCACGGTATTGGTACCACCCTGCACCGCCGAACGCAGCTCGGCGTTGGCCAGCGCATCGGCGAACTTCGACGGCGCCACGATCTGCTTGCCGGCAACGCTGAACGCGAAGTCGAAGTCGACCGGGTTGACCACGTGGATCTTCGCGCCGTTCTGGGTCTGCGCCTTGCGCAGGCGGGCGTGCAGCAACGGCAGCTCGTGGCGGATGTTGCTGCCCAGCACGACGATGCGGTCCGCGCCTTCGATCTCGGCCAACGGCAGGCCGAACACTTCGGCAGTGGCGGCGTCGGAGAAGTCGCGGTTGTTGATGCGGTGGTCGATGTTGCTCGAACCCAGGCCGGTGGCCAGGCGGGCCAGCAGTGCGCCCTCTTCGTTCGACGTCGACGGGTGCACCAGCACGCCCAGGTTGTCGCCCTGGTTTGCCTTGAGGATCTCGGCGGCCGCGGCCAGGCCTTCAGCCCAGCTCACTTCCTTCCACTCGCCATTGACCTTGCGCAGCGGCTTGACCGCACGGTCTTCGCTGTACAGGCCCTGGTGCGAATAACGGTCACGATCGGACAGCCAGCACTCGTTGACCGCCTCGTTGTCGCGCGGGACGGTACGCAGCACTTCGCCGCGACGCACGTGCAGGAACAGGTTCGAGCCCATCGCGTCGTGGTAGCCCAGCGATTCGCGCGCGGTCAGTTCCCAAGGACGGGCACGGAACTGGAACACCTTGTTGGTCAGCGCGCCGACCGGGCACACGTCGACCACGTTGCCCGAAAGCTCGGTGGTCAGCGGCTTGCCGTCGTAGGTGCCGATCTGCAGGTTTTCACCGCGGTACATGCCACCCAGTTCATAGGTACCGGCAACGTCGGCGGTGAAGCGGACGCAGCGGGTGCACTGGATGCAGCGGGTCATCTCGGTGGCGACCAGCGGGCCCATGTCCTCGTCGGCCACCACGCGCTTGCGCTCGTTGAAGCGGCTGACCGAACGGCCGTAGCCCAGCGACACGTCCTGCAGTTCGCACTCGCCGCCCTGATCGCAGATCGGGCAATCCAGCGGGTGGTTGATCAGCAGGAACTCCATCACCGAGCGCTGGAACTTCAGCGCCTTTTCACTGCGGGTGGCGACCTTCATGCCTTCCATCACCGGCGTGGCGCAGGCCGGTGCCGGCTTCGGCGACTTTTCCACATCCACCAGGCACATGCGGCAGTTGGCAGCGATCGGCAGCTTCTCGTGGTAGCAGAAGCGCGGAATCGAAATGCCCGCCTTGTCGGCGGCCTGGATGATCATCGAACCCTTGGGCACGACCAGCGACTTGCCATCGATCTCGATGGTGACGTGGTCCGGTGGCACGCTGGGATTTATGGGTTGCGCGCTCATGCAGCGGCTGCCTCCACCTTCTTGCCGTCAACCATCGAATGACCGTTGACGATGTAGTACTCGAATTCGTCCCAGAACTGGCGCAGGAAGCCCTGGATGGGCCATGCCGCCGCTTCGCCGAACGCACAGATGGTATGGCCTTCGATCTGGCCGGCCACGGTCTTCAACTGGTGCAGGTCTTCCATCGTGGCCTTGCCGGCGACGATGCGCTCCAGCACGCGGTGCATCCAGCCGGTACCTTCGCGGCACGGGGTGCACTGGCCACAGGATTCCTTGTGGAAGAACTGGCTGATGCGGCAGGCGAACTTGACGCAGCAGACGCTGTCATCCAGCACCACGACCGCACCGGAGCCCAGGCCGGAGCCCAGCGCACGGATGGTGTCGTAGTCCATCGGCAGGCCCTTCAGCTCGGCCGCGGTCAGCACCGGCATGGACACGCCGCCCGGGATCGCGCCCTTGAGCTTGCGACCCGGCTTGAGGCCGCCGGCCATTTCCAGCAGGTCGTCGAAGGTGGTACCGAGCGGCACTTCGAAGTTGCCGCCCTTCTGCACGCAGCCGGACACCGAGAAGCACTTCGGGCCGCCATTGGCGGTCAGGCTCAGGCCCTTGAACCATTCCGGACCATTGCGGATGATCGCCGGCACCGAACCGTAGGTCTCGGTGTTGTTGATCGTCGACGGCTTGCCATACAGACCGAAATTGGCCGGGAACGGCGGCTTGTAGCGCGGCTGGCCCTTCTTGCCTTCCAGCGATTCCATCAGCGCGGTTTCTTCGCCGCAGATGTAGGCGCCGGCACCCAGGGCGCCGTAGATGTCGATATCCACGCCCGAGCCCAGCACGTTCTTGCCCAGCCAGCCGTTTGCATAGGCATCGGCCAGGGCCTGCTCGAAGTGCTCGAACGGCTCGTGGTGGAATTCACCGCGCAGGTAGTTGTAGCCCACGGTCGAACCGGTGGCGTAGCAGGCAATCGCCATGCCTTCGACCACCGAATGCGGGTTGTAGCGCAGGATGTCGCGATCCTTGCAGGTGCCCGGCTCGGATTCATCCGAGTTGCAGAGGATGTACTTCTGCACGTTGCCCTTGGGCATGAAGGACCACTTCAGGCCGGTCGGGAAACCGGCGCCGCCGCGGCCGCGCAGGCCCGAGGCCTTGACCATCTCGATGACCTGCTCCGGCGGGATCTTCTCTTCGAGGATCTTGCGCAGGGCAGCGTAGCCACCGGTCTTCAGATAGCTTTCGTACGACCACGGGGTGTCGTAATGCAGGGTGGTGTAGACCACCTGGTGCGGCAGCGGCGCGGGGCCGACCGGACCCTTGGATTCGTGGTGATGTGCCATGCCCTTACTCCAGCCCGTCCAGAAGCTCGTCGACCTTTTCCAGGGTCAGACGCTCATGGTAGTGACCATTGATGACCATCATCGGTGCACCCGCGCAGCCGGCCAGGCACTCTTCCTCGCGCTTGAGGTAGACGCGGCCGTCAGCGGTCGACTGACCGTTCTTGATGCCCAGCTTCTTCTCGCAATGGCGCACGATGTCTTCGGCGCCATTGAGCCAGCAGCTGATGTTCGTGCAGATGGCCACGTTGTTGCGGCCCACCTTCTCGGTCTCGAACATCGAGTAGAAGCTGGCAACCTCGTAGGCCCACACCGGCGGCAGGTCCAGGTACTTGGCCACGCCGGCGATCAGCTCGTCGGTCAGCCAGCCCTGGTTCTGCTCCTGGGCAGCATGCAGACCCTGCAGCACGGCAGAGCGCTTGCGGTCCGGCGGGAACTTGGACAGCCAGTGATCGATGTGAGCGCGGGTTTTGTCGCTCAACACCACCATCGGGTCGACGTCGCGCGCCGCCTCGAAATTACCTGTCGCCTTCATCGGCCGACCTCAGCGAAATGCATAACGTGAAATTGCAGAAACTGCGGCGCCGGCTTGCGCCGGCTGCCTGCAGCGGGCGTTGGCGTGGCGGACGGCATTACCGGTCAACCTCGCCGAACACCAGATCGTAGGTACCGATCATCGCCACCACGTCGGCCAGCATGTGGCCGCGCACGATCGAATCGATCGAGGACAGGTGGGCAAAGCCCGGCGCACGAAGGTGTACGCGGAACGGCTTGTTGGCGCCGTCGGAAACCAGGTAGCAGCCGAATTCGCCCTTGGGCGCTTCAACCGCGGCGTAGGTCTCGCCGGCCGGCACGCAATAGCCTTCACTGAACAGCTTGAAGTGATGGATCAGCGCTTCCATGTCGTCCTTCATGTCCTCGCGCTTGGGCGGAGCGACCTTGAAGTTCTTGACCATGACCGGGCCGGGGTTGGCCTTCAGCCATGCCACGCATTGCTTGATGATGCGGTTGGACTCGCGCATTTCGGCAACGCGGCACAGGTAGCGATCGTAGCAATCGCCTTCCTTGCCCAGCGGGATGTCGAAATCGACGGCATCGTACTTCGCATAGGGGCGCTTCTTGCGCAGATCCCAGGCGACGCCCGAGCCACGCAGCATAACGCCGGTCATGCCCCACTGGTGGGCCAGCTCCGGGGTGACCACGCCGATGCCGACGGTACGCTGCTTCCAGATACGGTTGTCGGTCAGCAGGGTCTCGTATTCGTCGACACGACCCGGGAACTCATTGGTGAAGTTCTCCAGGAAGTCCAGCAGCGAACCTTCGCGCGAGGCGTTGAGGTTCTTCAGGGCCTTGCCCTTGTGCCAGCGCGATTCCTTGTACTTCGGCATGTGGTCCGGCAGGTCGCGGTAGACGCCGCCCGGACGGTAGTACGCCGCGTGCATGCGCGCGCCGGAGACCGCTTCGTAGCAGTCCATCAGCTCTTCGCGCTCGCGGAAGGCGTACAGCATCACCGCCATCGCACCCAGATCGAGCGCGTTGGAACCCAGCCACATCAAGTGGTTCAGGATGCGGGTGATCTCGTCGAACATCGTGCGGATGTACTGCGCGCGCTCCGGCGCCTCGATGCCCATCAGGGTCTCGATCGAGCGCACGTAGGCGTGCTCGTTGCACATCATCGACACGTAATCCAGGCGATCCATGTAGCCGATCGACTGGTTGAAGGGCTTGGATTCGGCCAGCTTCTCGGTGCCCCGGTGCAGCAGACCCACGTGCGGGTCGGCACGCATGATGGTCTCGCCGTCCATCTCGAGGATCAGTCGCAGCACACCGTGCGCGGCCGGATGCTGCGGGCCGAAGTTCATGGTGTAGTTGCGGATTTCCTGCCGGCTTTCGGCAGCGTTGCTGGCGAATGCTTCGCCGGCCTGGTGTACGTGACTCACTTCACTGCCTCCTGCGAGCGCTCGCCGGCAGCGGTCTGCAGGCGGGCGTCGTCGCGGATCACGCGCGGCACGCCGACGCGCGGCTCCACCGAGGTGACCGGTTCGTAGATGACACGCTTCTTTTCTTCGTCGTAGCGGACTTCGACGTTGCCGATCAGCGGGAAGTCCTTGCGGAACGGATGACCGACGAAACCGTAGTCGGTCAGGATCCGGCGCAGGTCCGGGTGACCTTCGAAGATCACGCCATACAGATCGAACGCTTCGCGCTCGAACCAGTTCAGCCCCGGCCAGATGCTGGTCAGCGAGGACACCACCGGCAGCGCTTCGTCAGGCGCGAAGCAGCGCAGGTGGATCATCAGGTTGTGCTGGTACGAACGCAGCTGTGCGACCACGGCAAAGCGCTGGGTCGGCATGTGCTGCGGACGGGCACCGTCGGCGCTCTCTTCGCTGGGGAATTCGCCCCAGGCGAAGCGGCCCTGGGCCTTGCCCTCGACACCGCGGCTGAAGCCCTGCGAGGACACGTCGGCGGTGTCCCACTCGTCGGAGCCATAACCGAGGTAATCGACGCCGCAGAGGTCCACGGCCTGCTCGAAACCAAACTCGTCACGCAGCGCGAGGGCGGTGGCGTGCCACTCAGCGGCAGGCACTTCCAGCGTCACTTCGCCGCGGGGTTCGACCACGATGACCTTCGCACCAGCGAAACGTGCGGAGAGTCGGTCGATGAAGGATGCTTGCTCTGCCATGGGGGCTTGGCGCGCTCTTGTCAGGTGAAGGGGTCAGCGGGCGATGGTCTGTGTACGCCAGATCTTCTTCTGCAGCTGCAGGATCCCGTACACCAGCGCCTCGGCGGTCGGCGGGCAGCCCGGGACGTAGACGTCCACCGGCACCACGCGATCACAGCCGCGCACCACAGAATAGGAATAGTGGTAGTAACCACCGCCATTGGCGCAGCTGCCCATGGAGATCACCCACTTGGGGTCGGGCATCTGGTCATAGACCTTGCGCAGCGCCGGGGCCATCTTGTTGACCAGGGTGCCGGCGACGATCATCACGTCGGACTGGCGCGGCGACGGGCGGAACACCACACCGTAGCGGTCAAGGTCCAGGCGCGCCGCACCTGCGTGCATCATTTCGACCGCACAGCAGGCCAGACCGAAGGTCATGGGCCACATCGAGCCGGTGCGTGCCCAGTTCAGCAGCGCATCGACGCTGGTGGTGACAAAGCCCTTTTCCAGCAGCGGGTTGTCGCCTTCCGGCCGCAGGATGTCGTCAACCCGCCCTTCCGGGACAGGATTGGTCATCAGGCCATCGAGAGTCTGAATCACTCCCATTCCAGCGCTCCCTTCTTCCAGACATAGATGAAACCGAGGAACAGCATGCCGACGAACAGACCCATGGTGACGAGCGAACGCGCGCCAAGCTCCATGAAGACCTGCGTCCACGGCACGATGAAGATGATTTCCAGGTCGAAGACGATGAACTGGATCGCGATCAGGTAGTAGCGCACGTCGAACTTCATACGCGCGTCTTCGAAGGCTTCGAAGCCGCACTCGTACGGCGACAGCTTTTCCAGATCGGGGCGGCGGGGACCGAGGAATCGACCAACCAGCATCAGCGTAATGCCGATACCGGTGGCAACGATCAGAAACAGCAGAGACGGCAAATATTCGGCCAGCACAGCGATTCTCTCTTGCCTCTGCCGCTGCGCCTGCAGGCGCTTTGGCATGGGGGAGTGGACGGGAAGCTGCCTGGCGCCTTGCGCGCCAGACCAACCCGCTTTACTTACTAAATGGTGCCCAAGAGGGGACTCGAACCCCTACGACCTAAGTCGCTACCACCTCAAGGTAGTGCGTCTACCAATTCCGCCACCTGGGCAAACGATCACATCAGACTATCTTCCCGATGCGCCGCGTATTGTAACCGGCTTCAGTCTTTCTGGGAGCCTTCCGAAGGCTTTTCTTCACCAGAAACCGAAGATTCCGCCTGAGCCGGCACAGTTGCGGCCGGAACCGGGGCGGCCGGGACCGCATCGGCCTTCGGAACGGCCGGCAATTCGCCCGCCGGAGCGGCCGGAGCGCTGGCCGCCGGGGCGGACATCAGACCCAGATCCTGATCGGCGGCCGGGCGGTTGCCATGGCCGGCATACCAGGCCATGAAGAGGCTGATGCCGAAGAACACCACGGCCAGCCACTTGGTCGACTTGGACAGGAAGTTGGACGCGCCACGCGCACCGAACACGGTCCCCGAGGCGCCAGCGCCAAAGCCCGAACCTGCCGCCGCACCCGAGCCACGCTGCATCAGGATCAGCGCGACCATGGCTACGGCAACCAGCACGTAGACGACATTGAGGATCAACATCAGCATTGGAAATCCGCCCTCGGACTAGAGTGCCGGCGGCTAGCCGGCAACCGTAACTAATTGTTTGCCGCCGCCTCTGCGATGGCCAGGAAGTCGGCGGCCACCAGGGAGGCACCACCAACCAGCCCACCATCGACATCCGGCTGCGCGAACAGTTCCCCGGCATTGTCGGGCTTCACGCTACCGCCGTAAACAATGGGCAGTGAATCAGCAATTCTAGCATCGATGCGCGCGACTTCGCCACGAATGAACGCGTGCACCTGCTGCGCCTGCTCCTTGGTTGCGGTGCGGCCGGTTCCGATCGCCCAGACCGGCTCGTAGGCGACCACGGCATTGGCGAAGCCTGCGGCCCCGACAAGCTCGAGCACCGGGGCCAGCTGGCTGGCGATGACCGCCTCGGTCTGCCCGGCCTCGCGCTGCTCAAGGGTTTCACCGACGCAGAGTACCGGCACCAGGCCGGCATGCAGGGCGGCGGCGAACTTGCGCGCGACCAGTTCGCTGCTCTCGTTGTGGTACTGGCGGCGCTCGGAGTGGCCGACCAGACCATAGCGGGCACCCACCTCGTGCAGCATGGCCGCACAGACCTCACCGGTGTAGGCGCCCTTCTCGTTGCTGCTGACGTCCTGTGCGCCAAAGACCAAGCCGGTCTCGCCGAAGTCTTCGACCAGCTCACCCAGATAGGGCATCGGCGGCAGGATGACCACCTCCACCCCGCTCTTGGGCAGCCCGGCAGCGACCTGCCCCAGCAGTTCGGTGGCGAATTGACGGCTGCCGTGCAGCTTCCAGTTTCCAGCGACGATCTTGCGGCGCATGAGCGGGTGGCTCCTGTGTGAACTCAGCCGCCCATGATACCTGCTGCGGCAAAAAACCGTTTCCGTGTAAGCGGTTACATGGATTTTCAGCCAACGGCGCAGCCCCTCGTGGCGGGGGTTGGGGGTTGGTCGCGGAGAGCCCCGGCTGGATTTGTGGGGTTGGCCGGGCGGGCGGGACCGGCGAGGGACGCCGTGAACCCATCCCTGGGGGCTTGTCCGCGGCATCCATGCCGCGGACACCCTCGCCAGCCCCACCCGCCCGGCCCATGACACATTGCGGCGGTCCGCCCGCCACGGAAAGAAAAAAGAAGATCAAAAGCAAAAGCGAAAGCGGAGCTTTGGCCCCCTCCCCTGCTTCGAGATCTGACAGATCTCATCCACGCATGACCTGGATAGATCGTGTCGACCAAGGTCGACACCTACCAACAGCCGCAGGGAGCTGTCGAAGGCGGGGAGGTGTCGGATGGCGGGGTGTCCGCGGCATGGATGCCGCGGCCAAGCCCCCATGGATGGGTTTACGGCGTCCCCGCCATCCGACACCTCCCCGCCTCCTCACGGAACATTCCAGAACCGCTTTGGCTTTGGCTCCGGCCTCTGCGGGTGCAGGGTGCAACCCTGCAAAGAAAAAGGCCGCCTTTCGGCGGCCTTCTCATTACTTCAGCTTGATCTCGCGCAAGCGCTCTTCGAGGAAGCCGTGCGCGGTGATCGGCTCCGGGTACCGGCTCGGGTTTTCCTCGGTGATGCACGAGGGCAGCACGTCGATCAGGAAGTCCGGGTTCGGGTGCAGGAAGAACGGCACCGAATAGCGCGGCTGGCGGGCCAGCTCACCCGGGGGATTGACCACCCGGTGGATGGTCGACGGATACACGTGGTTGGTCAGGCGCTGCAGCATGTCGCCGATGTTGACCACGATGGTGTCCGCGTCCGAGGTGAACGGCACCCAGTCCCCGTCATGCGACTGCACTTCCAGGCCCGCCGCGCTGGCACCGACCAGCAGCGTGATGAAGTTGATGTCGCCATGCGCACCGGCACGCACGTTCGGAATGTCGTCGGTGGTGATCGGCGGGTAATGGATCGGGCGCAGGATCGAATTGCCGAAATTGGTCTTGTCGGCGAAGAAGTGCTCCGGCAGGCCGATGTGCAGGGCCAGGGCCGAAAGCACGCGCGAACCGAGGTTGTCCAACGCCTGGTACAGGCCGTAACCGCGCTCGCGGAAACCCTCGACCTCGGACGGCCACAGGTTCGGCGCCATCACTTCCCGGTACTTGGAGTCGTCGGCGATCTCGCGGCCGATGTGCCAGAACTCCTTCAGGTCGAAGTGCTTGGAGCCCTTGGCGGTCTCCACACCGAACGGGGTATAGCCACGGGCGCCGCCGCTGCCTGCCACGTGGTACTTGCGCTTGGTCTCATCAGGCAGTGCGAAGAAGGCCTTGAAGACGTCGTAGGCCGCGTCGATGTCGGCCTGCGGGATGCCGTGGTTGCGGATACCCGCGAATCCCCATTGGCGGTACGCCGCCCCCAGCTCGGCCACGAAGGCGTCGCGGTCACTGTCGAAACGGGTGATGTCGAGGGTGGGGATCTGGCTCACAGCGGTTCCTGGCTTGTCGTTGAGTCGGTACGGGCCCGCCATGTCATGGCGACCGATCTGAACATTGTGACAGATAGATCGGGGCATGCCACCGACACACTGAAACAAACCGATACAATGCGCCACCCGCGCGCGGTTTAACGACTTCGTCACGCCGGGAAACGCCCTTGCTGCCCACTTGAACCCGCCTCTCCCATGGACGCCGCTCTGCCCGACGCCACCGCCGCCGTTCTTCCCGGGCCCGCCCGACGCTGGCGCAGGCTGGCTTGGTGGTCGCTGTTCATCGCGGCCAACGCGGTGCTTGCCGCGTTCATCGCGCTGGGCAACGTGCCGCTGCGCGACAACCCTGGCGGCACACTCGGCCTGGCCTACCTGGCGTTCGCCCTGCCAGGCCACCTGCTCGCGTTCGGTGCACTGGCCGGCCTGCTACCACTGGCCATCGGCCTGTGGCCGCGCAGCGCGCGCGCGTTGAGCGTCTCGGCGGTGATCTGCCAGGGTCTGTGGCTGTGCCTGCTGCTGGTGGATGCCAAGGTCTTCGCGCTGTATCGCTTCCACCTCAACGCGATGGTCGCCAACATGGTGTTCGGCGGCGCCCTGCAGGATCAGGTGAGCCTGTCCTGGAAGACCTGGCTGCAGGTGACGGCTCTGGTGTCGGCAATCTTCGCCGCGCAGGGCCTGCTGGCCTGGGCGTGCTGGAAGCTGCTGCCCGCAGCGCCGCGCCGGCGGCGGGTACTGCAGGCCTGGGCGGTGGTTGCCCTGCTGATGGGCGGCGGCCAGGTCGCCACTGCCTACTACGACGCGCTCGGCGAACGCGCAGTGATCAGCCAATGGAACTACCTGCCATGGGCGCAGCCGATCACCGCCAAGAGCGCGATGCGTCGCTTCGGCGTGGTCAGCCAGCACCAGGTCGGCCTGCCCGATCCGCGCCATGCCCAGCTGAATTATCCGTTGCAACCCCTGCGCTGCCAGAGCCACCAGCGGCCGAACGTGCTGATGGTGGTACTGGAGTCGTTGCGCCATGACGTGCTCACCCCGCAGTTCATGCCCAACGCCTCGGCGCTGGCCCGGTCCTCGCGGGTGTACGAGCATCATTTCAGCACCGGCAACGCCACCCGTTATGGTCTGTTCGGGCTGCTGTACGGCCTGCCGGGTGGCTATTGGCCGAGCATGCTCGACGAGCAGCGCGGCTCGCAGCTGTTCAAGGTACTGGGACAGCAGGGCTATGACCTGCACCTGTATGGCAGCGCGCCGCTGTACAGCCCGGAGTTCGATCGCACCGCGTTCGCCGATGTCCGCGACCAGCTGCACCAGGGGCCGTCCGAACTGACCTCCGATGGCCGCGATGCCGCCATCGTCGCTGGACTGCAGAAGGACATCCGCGCCAGCCAGGCTGCACAGCGCCCGTGGTTCGGTTTCGTGTTCCTCGATTCCACCCACGCGCCCTACCACATGCCGGCCGGCTATCCGCCGCTCGCCACGCCGATGGCCGATGCCATCGATTTCCTCAAGTTCGGCCCCGGGCACGATCCAACGCCGGAGTTGAACCGCTACCACACCGCGGTGCATTACGCCGACAGCCTGATTGGATCGCTGCTGGATGACCTGCGCGCACAGGGTCTGGAGCAGAACACGATCGTGCTGGTGACCGGCGACCACGCCGAGGAATTCAACGACCTCAAGCTCAACTACTGGGGCCACAACGGCAATTTCTCCAACTACCAGTTGCAGGTGCCCTTCGTGCTGCATTGGCCTGGCCAGGAGGGCGGCCGCGACGCACGCGTCAGCTCGCATGAAGACTGGGTACCCACACTGATGCGCCACGGGCTGGGTTGCGAGAACGCATTGACCGACTACAGCACCGGCCATGACCTGCTGGCGGCACCGACCGGCAAGCGTGCGCTGGTGGTGGAAAGCTGGTCGCAGCGCGCGGTACGCAATGGCGAGGCGATCTACGTGTTCGACAAATTCGGCAACGCCACCGCGCTCGATGCGCGCTACCGCCCGTTGCCGCAACAGACCCCCGACGCCGCCAGCATCCGCGCGGCATGGGAAGCGCTGACCCGCTTCCGCAACCGCTGAATCCAAGGACCGATCCACGCATGAACCGTCCGCTGCGCATCCTGCATACCGAAGCCGCCAAAGGCATGGGCGGGCAGGAGATCTACATTTTCCGCCACATGCAGGTGATGCGCGCGCGCGGCCATCATGTCGCCCTGCTGTGCCAACCGGACGCGCGCCTGGCCATGCGCGCCCGCGACGATGGCTTCACCGTGCATACGCTGCGGATGGGTGGCATGGCCCGGTTGCTGCGCGGCATCTGGTCGGTGTCACGGCTGGTCCGCCGCGAGCGCTACGACGTGGTCAACACCACCAGCCGTCGCGACGCATTGATTGCCGCCGCGGGCGCACGCCTGGGCGGCACACCGCTGGTGGTGCGCTCGCGCCACCTGATGAGCCCGGTGAATTCGCTGCTGACCTACACCGGCCTGCCCCACCGGGTCATCACGGTGAGCAACTTCGTCAAGCAACTGCTGGCGGACCGCGGAATTCCCGCCGAGCACATCGGCATCGTGCCGCCGATGGCGGTTCCGCCAACCGACACCACGCATGAGCCCTCCTGGCAGCAGTTGCAGGAGACGCGCGCACGCGTGCGCGCCGAGCTCGGATTCGAGGAACAGGACATCGTCGTAGGCTGCGTGGCAGTGCTGCGCGAACCCAAGGGCCACGCCGAACTGCTGCAGGCCATGGTGCCGCTGTGCAAGGCCAACCCCCGCCTGCATCTGGTGGTGGTCGGCGATGGCCAGGCCGTGATGCAGCGCCTGCAGGCCACCTGCGCCGAACACGATCTGCAGCGCCAGGTTCATCTGCTGGGCTTCCGCAGCGATGCCAGCCAGCTGATGCCCGGCTTCGACATCTTCGCCCTGGCCACACACAAGGAAGCATCGGGCACGGTGTTCCTGGAAGCGGCGCAGGCGGGCCTGCCGATCGTGTCGCATCGGGTCGGCGGTGTGCCCGAAATGCTGGTGGAAGGCAGCAATGCCATCCTCACCCGGCTTGGCGACAATTCCGCGCTCACCGGCGCGCTGCGGCTGCTGGTGGACGATCCCGAACGCCGCCGACAGATGGGTCGTTCCGGCTGGGAGTGGATCTGCAGCGCCAAGCGTTTCAGCCCCGAAGGCCACGCTGAAGCCACCGAACACTACTACCACCAATGGATGAAGGAGCTGGGTCATGGCTAATGCCAGAACCGTACCGGTGCTGATGCATCATCACGTCAGCAACTCGCCCGGCATGATCACGGTGTCGCCGGAGAATTTCGAGAGCCAGATCGCCTGGCTGGCGCGCACCGGCTGGACGTCCTTGACGCTGGACCAGTACGCCGGCTTCCTGGCCGGCAAGCCGGTGCCGCGCAAGTCGATCGTGATCACCTTTGATGATGGCTACCTGGACAACTGGGTTTACGCCCATCCGATCCTGCAGAAGTACGGCATGCACGCGGTGGTGTTCGTGGTGACCGGCTGGATGCACGAGGGGCCGATACGCCCGCATGCCGGCATCGCCGGTGCCACGCTGCCGGAAACGCCCGAGCATCGCGCCTGCGAAGACCTGATCTACAAGCAGGGCCGCAGCGATGAGGTGATGATGCGCTGGAGCGAAGCACGTGCGGCCATCGAGGCGGGCACCTTCGAGATCCATTGCCATACCCACACCCACACGCGCTGGCTGCGCCGCCAGGACCTGGATCGCGCCCAGCGCCGTGCCGGCATCAGTGGCGATCTGTCCAAGGCCAAGGAAGTGCTGCTGGAGAAGCTGGGCGAGGTGTCGGACACGCTGTGCTGGCCGTACGGTGATTTCGACCAGGACTACATCGAAGTGGCACGTGAGCAGGGGTTCCGCTACCTGCATACCACCCATCCGTTCGGACGCAACGTGGTTGGCGGCGATCCCGAGCGCATCTACCGCTTCGCCATCCGCAACCGGCCGGCAAGCTGGCTGCGCAAGCGCATCGCGTGGAGCTACAACCCGCTGATCGCACCCCTGTTCAACGGCTTCAAGGCGCGGCAGAAGAAGATGGTGCCGGGGCCGTGATGGTTTCCCCGGGCCAGGGCTGACGCAGCTTCGGCAAGGAAGCCCCAACAGAGTGGAAGGAATACAGGAAATGAACGTTCTGGTTACCGGCGGTGCGGGATTCATCGGCTCCCACACCTGTGTGGAACTGCAGCAGCAGGGCCATGCGGTGGTCATCGTCGATTCGCTGTGCAACAGCGACGCCGGAGTGATCGGCCGGATCGGCGACATCACCGGCATCGCGCCGCTGTTCGTACAGGCCGACGTGCGCGACCGTGCGCGGATCACCGCAGTGCTGCGCGAGCATTCGATCGATGCGGTACTGCATTTTGCCGCGCTGAAATCGGTTGGCGAATCGCGGCAGATGCCGTTGGACTACTTCGACAACAACATCAGCGGCACACTCGCCCTGCTCGGCGCCATGCGCGATGCCGGCGTGGGCACGTTCGTGTTCAGCTCGTCGGCAACCGTCTACGGCGACCAGGACCATTGCCCGGTGGCCGAAACGGCCTCGACCTGCGCGATGACGCCCTATGGCCGTTCGAAGCTGGTGGTGGAGCAGCTGCTGTCCGACCTGGTCGGCGCCGATACGTCGCTGCATGTGGCAACGCTGCGCTACTTCAACCCGGTGGGGGCGCATTCAAGCGCGCTGATCGGCGAGCTGCCGCACGGAACGCCCAGCAACCTGATGCCCTACATCGCCCAGGTGGCCGCCGGCCTGCTGCCGGAAGTGCAGGTATTCGGCGATGACTATCCGACCTGCGACGGTACCGGCGTACGCGACTACATCCATGTGCAGGACGTGGCGCGGGCCCATGTGCTGGCGCTGCAGTACCTGCGCGACAAGCGCCGCAGCATCACCCTGAACCTGGGCACCGGACAGGGCCACAGCGTGCTGGAACTGATCAAGGCCTTCGAACAGACCGTCGGCCGGCCGATTCCATTCCGGATCACCGGTCGCCGTACCGGCGATATCGCGGTGAGTTTTGCCGACCCGTCCCTCGCCCTGCGCGAGCTGGGCTGGACCGCCCGCCACGGCCTGGCGGACATGTGCCGCGACACCTGGAAATGGCAGACGGAGATGACGCGCAGCGCCTGATGCCTTGCTTGCGGCAGACAGCAACATGGCCGCACAAGCGGCCATGTTGTTGGTTCGATCCAGCGCCCGGGCTCAGGCCGCGGCCGCCGTCCTGACCGCCGCCGAAAGCCGGTCCAGGGTGTCCTGCATCAGCGTCGCGTCATCGGCCTCGACCGTGACCCGCACCACCGGTTCGGTGCCGGAAGGACGCAGGAAGGCACGCCCGCGGCCGGAAACCGCCTGCTGCGCTTCGGTCAGTGCAGCCTGAACGCTCTCGGCCTGCACGGTGGCCTTGGCCGAGACATCGCCAAGGCGCACGTTGACCGTCTTCTGCGGCACCTTGGACAACGGCTGCAGCGCTTCGCGCAGGCTCTTTCCCTGCTGCTTCAACGCCACCAGTACCTGCAGGGCACTGACGATACCGTCGCCGGTGGTGGCCCGGTCCAGGCACAGCAGATGGCCAGACGCTTCGCCGCCGAGTACGCCGCCTCCCTCCACCAGTGCCTGATGCACGTAGCGGTCGCCGACGTTGCTGCGCTGGAAAGGAATCTGCAGGTCGGCCAGGGCCTTTTCCAGGCCGAAATTGCTCATCAGGGTGCCGACCACCGGGCCACGCAGGCGACCGTCGGCCTGCCATGCGCGCGCCAGGATGTACACCAGGTCATCGCCGTCGACCGGATTGCCGCGGTCATCGGCCATCAACACCCGGTCACCATCACCATCGAAGGCGATGCCCAGGTCGGCGCGGGTCTCACGCACCTTTGCAGCGAGGTTGTCGATGTGGGTCGAACCGACGCCGTCGTTGATGTTGACGCCATTGGGTTCGGCACCGATACCGATGACCTCCGCGCCCAGTTCGCGGAACAGCAGCGGCGCGATCTGGTAGGTGGCGCCATGCGCGCAGTCGAGCACCAGGCGCACACCGCGCAGATCGAACGCGCGCGGCACGCTGGACTTGCAGAACTCGATGTAGCGGCCGACGGCCTCACGTGCACGCGAGGCCTTGCCGAGCTTCTCCGAAACGGCCGTGGTGAACGGCACGTCCAATGCGGCTTCCAGCGCCAGCTCGGTGGCATCGTCGAGCTTCTCGCCCTGGGCGGAGAAGAACTTGATGCCGTTGTCGTAGTGCGGGTTGTGCGACGCACTGATGACGATGCCCGCATCCACGCCCAGGGTACGGGTCAGGAAGGCAACGGCCGGGGTCGGCATCGGGCCGAGCAGCTGCACGTCAGCGCCCGCAGCGACCAGCCCGGCTTCCAGTGCGGCTTCGAACATGTAGCCGGAGATCCGCGTGTCCTTGCCGATCACCACGATCGGGCGGCGCCCCTCCTGGCCACGCTGGGCAACCAGCACACGGCCCAGGGCGTTGCCCAGGCGCAGCACGAAATCAGCCGAGATCGGCCCTTGACCGACCCGACCGCGGATGCCGTCGGTACCGAAGTACTTGCGGCCCCCCATCAAACCTCCTCCGGTGCCGGCTCGCGACGCAGCATCGCCAGCAGGTCGGCCAGACGGTCGCGCAGTTCACGACGGTCACAGATCTGGTCGATGGCGCCGTGCTCGAGCAGGAACTCCGAACGCTGGAACCCTTCCGGCAGTTTCTCGCGCACGGTCTGCTCGATCACGCGCGGGCCGGCGAAGCCGATCAGTGCATGCGGTTCGGCGATGTTGATGTCACCCAGCATCGCGAACGACGCCGACACACCGCCGGTGGTCGGGTGGGTCAGCACCGAAATATACGGCTGTCCGGCTTCACGCAGTTTGCCCAGGGCTGCCGAGGTCTTGGCCATCTGCATCAGCGAGAACAGGCCCTCCTGCATGCGCGCCCCGCCACTGGCGGAGAAGCACACGTAGGGTGCGCCGATCTCGGCGGCGGTCTCGGCGGCAAGGGCGAAGCGCTCGCCGACCACCGAGCCCATCGAGCCACCCATGAAGGCGAAGTCGAAGGACGAGGCCACCAGGGGACGGCCCTTGAGCAGGCCGCGCATGGCGATCAGCGCGTCGTACTCACCGGTGTTCTTCTGCGCGATCTTGATGCGCTCGCTGTACTTCTTCTGGTCCTTGAACTTCAGCAGGTCGGTCGGCCCCAGGCGGGCAGCGATCTCGGTGGTGCTGTCGGCGTCGAACAACGCAGCCAGACGGGCGCGCGCGCGGATGGCCATATGGTGGCCGCACTTCGGGCAGACCTCCAGATTCTCTTCCAGCTCCGGACGGTACAACGCACTGCCGCAGTTGCTGCACTTTTCCCACAGGCCCTCGGGGACGCTGCGCTTCTTGCTGGGGGTGTTGTCGGTGCGGATGCCAGACGGCATCAACTTGCTGAGCCAACTCATGCGGGATGACACTTCCGTTCAGGGCGGCCCGGGGGCCGCAAAGGCGGACAGTCTAGCTCCGCTTTCCCCGCCCGTGCACCCCCTGCCGGGCCTTGGGCCCGCTGGAAAAAACCATGCTGGGACGTACGTTTAGCGTCGGTGGTAGTGCCGGCCGCTGGCCGGCAACCGCTTGCACCCGAATGGGTCGGGCGGATACCGGCCAGCGGCTGGCACTACCGTTACGCCTCCAGCGCCTGCCGCAGCGGAGCCAGGAACGCCGCAGCGCGCTGCGCCGCATCCTCGGCGGAGGTCGCTTCGGCCAGCACCGCCACCAGTGCGCTGCCGACCACCACGCCGTCGGCCTGCCGGGCCATGGCCGCCGCACTGGCTGCGTCCTTGATGCCGAAGCCGGCCACCACCGGCACGCTGGCCCTGGCCCGCAGCGCCTGCAGGCGTGCGCTGGCCGCGTCGCTGTCCAGTCGTTCCGAGGCGCCGGTGACCCCGGCAAAGCTGACGTAGTACAGATAGCCACGGGCCAGCGCCAGCAGCTTGTCGGCGCGCGCCTCGCTGGTGGTGGGCGATGCCAGCAGAACCAGCGCAAGGCCTGCAGCGTCGAAGGCCTGCTGGGCTTCGCCGGCCTCTTCCGGCGGCAGGTCGACCAGCAGCACGCCGTCCACGCCAGCAGCCACCGCCGCTTCGGCGAACGCCACGTAACCGTGGATCTCCACCGGGTTGAGATAGCCCATCAGCACTACTGGCGTCTGCGTGTCCTGTTGCCGGAACTGCGCCACCGCCTGCAGCACGTAACGGTTGCCGGCACCGCGCGCCAGCGCGCGCTCGGAGCTGCGCTGGATGGTCGGGCCGTCGGCCATCGGATCGGAGAACGGCACGCCCAGTTCGATCACATCGGCACCGGCCTGGACCAGCGCGTGCATGACCGGCACCGTGGCTTCCAGCGAAGGATCACCGGCGGTGATGAAGGGGATCAGGGCCTTGCGCTGCTGCTGGCGCAGGCGCTGGAAACAGTCATCGAGTCGGGAAACAGGCATCTCAGGCACATCCTTCAATCAGTTCAATCGCTTCGCTGGTCCCCCAGTACATCAGGATGACCTTCCCTTCAAACACTTCCAGGCGGATGCCGAGGGCCGAGCCCGGGTCCTGCCAGGTCAGGTACTCGCCCTGATCGCCGTCGTAGGCATGCGGGCTGGAGACCGGCGCGCCGGGGAACTGCGCCACCGCCTGCGCCCGCGTCATGCCGATGCGCAGGCCGAACGGACCCGGCTGGTCGACCGGCGCCTTGGCGTCCTCGCCCGGGCCGAGATCGAAACGGACCACGCGGTCTTCGTCGGTCATCATCGACACGCCGGGCGGCAGTCCCTTGCCGTCGTAGTACTCGCAGCTGCCGCCGATGGCCTCGACCGCGCCCATTGCCGTCCACGGCCCGAAGGCCTTCAGATCGCTCATGTGCTGGCCGATCAGCACCTCGCCGGCATGATCCAGCGCCACCGACGCCACGGCGGGCGCGTCGTCACTGGAGACCGCGGCCGAGGCCGGTGGATCATCGATGGGCGTCCGCGCGATCGGGTCGACGTCATCGTTGGCCGCCATCGACTGCGCCGGTTGCGCAGCGGCCTTGGCCGCCGGCGCAAGCACCGGCGGTTCCGGCGGTTGGCACGCGGCCAGGCCCAGCACCAGCAGCACGCCCGTACTGCGCATCAGTGCGCTCACAGCACCAGCCCTTCGCGCGCCGCGATGGTATGCACGTCCTTGTCGCCACGTCCTGACAGGTTGCACAGCACGATCTGGTCGCGCGGACGCCCGCGCGCAAGCTTCATCGCCTGTGCCAGCGCGTGGCTGGACTCCAGCGCCGGCAGGATGCCTTCGGTATGCGCCAGCAGGTGGAAAGCCTGCAACGCCTCTTCGTCGGTGATGCCGACGTAGCGCGCGCGGCCGCTGTCGGCCAGGAACGCATGCTCGGGGCCGACGCCCGGGTAATCCAGGCCGGCCGACACCGAATGGGTCTCGATGATCTGGCCATCGTCGTCGCACAGCACATAGGTGCGGTTGCCGTGCAGCACGCCCGGGCGGCCGGCGGCGATGGAAGCTGCGTGGCGGCCGGTGTGGATGCCATCACCGGCCGCTTCAGCGCCGACGATCTCGACCTGGCGGTCGTTGAGGAAGGCATGGAACAGGCCGATCGCATTGCTGCCGCCGCCGACGCAGGCGGTGATCGCATTGGGCAGGCGACCGTACTCGGCCAGCATCTGCTCGCGTGCCTCGCGGCCGACGATGGCGTTGAAGTCGCGCACCATGCGCGGGTACGGATCCGGGCCGGCCACCGTGCCGATGATGTAGAAGGTGTCCTGCACGTTGGTGACCCAGTCGCGCATCGCTTCGTTGAGGGCATCCTTCAGGGTGGCCGAACCGGAGGTCACCGGCACCACCGTCGCACCGAGCAGTTTCATGCGGTAGACGTTGATCTTCTGCCGCTCGATGTCGGTGGCCCCCATGTACACCACGCACTCCAGGCCCAGCCGCGCCGCGACGGTGGCACTGGCGACGCCATGCTGGCCTGCGCCGGTCTCGGCGATGATGCGCTTCTTGCCCATCCGCGCCGCCAGCAACGCCTGGCCAATGGTGTTGTTGATCTTGTGCGCGCCGGTGTGGTTCAGGTCCTCGCGCTTGAGCAGGATCTGCGCGCCACCGACGTGGTCACTCAATCGTTCAGCGTGGTAGATCGGGCTCGGCCGGCCCACGTAATGGGCCAGGTCGCGGTCATAGGCCAGCTGGAACGCCGGATCCTGGCGGGCCTGGTCATAGGCCTGGGCCAGTTCCTGCAGCGGGCCGACCAGGGTTTCGGCGACGAAGCTGCCACCGTAACGGCCGAAGTGGCCCTGGGCATCAGGGAAGGCATGGAAATCGGCGATGGGAGAGTCAGGCATGGGACGACCGGTCGTTCAGACAGGTGGATACTCTAGCGCACGGATTGTGTCCGGAAAATGGATATTATCTGGCCACTCCCGTCAGGAAATCTCACATGAGCACGTCATTGCTGCCGCCCCTGAATGCCCTGCGGGCCTTCGAGGCCACCGCACGCCTCGGCGGCGTCGGCCGCGCTGCACAGGCGCTGCATGTGACCCATGGCGCGATCAGCCGGCAACTGAAGCTGCTGGAAGACCATCTGGGCATTGCCCTGTTCCAGCGCGCCGGCCGAGGACTGCGCCTGACGGCCGCCGGCACCCGCCTGCAACAGGCCTGCAGCGAGGCGTTCGGCGGCATTGAAGACTGCGTGCGCGAACTGCGGCGGCCAAGCGCGGAGCCAGCCCTGGTACTGGGCTGCAGCGGCAGCGTGCTGGCGCGCTGGATGATTCCGCGGCTGCCGGCACTACAGGCTGCTCTCCCCGGCGTGCGCCTGCAGTGGTCCGCCCTGGATGGCAGTTTCACCGAGGCACAGGCCACGCTGGATGCGGTGCTGCTGCTGGCGCAGGGGCCGTGGCCGCGCGGCTGGCAGGTGCGCGAGTTGGCACCGGAACGGGTGGGTGTGGTGGTGGCCCCCTCGCATCCGGCGGCACAGCGGCTGCGCCAGGTACCGCCGTCGGCCTTGCTGCGGGAAACGCTGCTGCACACCAGTTCGCGCCCGCAGGCGTGGCCTGCATGGGCGCAGTCGCACGGGCTGGACCCGGCCCAGCTGCAGCTCGGCACCGGCTTCGAACACCTGTACTACCTGCTGGAAGCGGCGGTCGCGGGGCTGGGCCCTGCGATCGCGCCGGAGCCACTGGTGGCCGAGGATCTGGCAGCGGGGCGGCTGGTCGCGCCGTGGGGGTTCGCCGCGACCGGGGGTTTCTGGGTGCTGGCGCGACCGGACGGCCCTGTCGATGCGCGCGTGGACGCGCTGGCGGACTGGGTGACTGCCCAGCTGCGATGAGGCGCCCCGCGGCGGGTGCGCAATGGCCGGCAACGCGGGCGGAATGATCCACCCGGTGCCAGCACTGCGCAGGCCTCAGCGGCCGCCCATCGCGACCCGCTGCTGCTCTTCCTGCACCTGCTGGTGCTGCGAAGGATCGGACAGCAGCTTCGCGCTGGTGTGCTCCAGCGATGGTGGCGCCTGGGCAAGGTCAACGGCGGCGCGGAATCCCGGCGTGGTTCCCATCACGAACGCCTTGCCATCCTGCACCGTGATGCTCTGCAGCTTGTCGGCGGCGTCGATGCCGTTCTGTTTTGCATGCAGGGTGATGTTGGCCGCGGCTTCTTCGGAGAACACGCTTGGCAGCTTGCTGCGCACTGCGTTGTGCAGGGCATTGTCCGGATGCGAAGCATCGTTCAGCGATGGTCCCTTCGGCGCGGCAGCCGCCGGCTCCTGGCCCTGCAAACGGCCTGTGGCCAGCGCAGCGTGGGTGTTGCGGCCGGCGATGCCATCGGGCACCAGACCCTGCTGCTTCTGGAAGGCGAGCACCGCCTCGCGGGTGTGGTCACCGAAGCGACCGTCCTCGGCCAGCCGGTTGCCGTGCGCGTCGCGCACGCCAAGCTGATTGAGGGTTTGCTGCAGGGATTGCACATCACTGCCGCGCTGGCCGTGCCGGATCACCTCGGCCGATGCTGCGTGCGATGGCGCCGGTTGCGCTGCCGATGCCCCCGCCGGTGCGGCGGGGCGAGAAAGCGCCGGCTCGCCATTGCCGTGCAGCGGCGCACGGACCTGGAACTCCGGCTTGGGCGTCAGTGCACCGACGATGCGCGTACCACCACCGTCCCAGTAACCACCCGGGCGAATGGTGACTTCAGCCGGCCCGGTACTGCCCTGGGAACCGATGAACTGGATGTTTCCCTGCGCGTCGTAGCCTTTGAAAATGCCGACATGCTGACCCTGCGAAGAGGAGAACATCAGGATGTCACCCTGCTTCAGCGAGCCATTGGGCTTGCGCGCATCCGCCGCCGAGGTCACATCGAAATGCTCGCGCGCGTACGCGGTTGTATTTGCGCCGTTGAACAGGGTCGAGGTGGTGAAGCCCGCGGCGTTTTCGCCACGCACGTCGTAGCCCGCGTTCTTCAGGCCGCGCCAGACGAATGCAGAGCAATCCACACCGAGCCGCCCGTCCCCGTCCAGGTCGCGCTCCAGCCGGCTGCTGTCACGACCCGGCCGTGGATGGTCCGGCCGGCCATACTCGTACTGGCGGCCGGAGCCCATGAAATGCTGGTGGGCCTCGTTGTAGACGGCGGCACTACCGGCCGCAGCCACGGTCTGGGTTGCAGCGGGTGCGGTCGTAGCAGGCGTTGTTGCTGGAGTCGGGGTCTGGGTCTGCACCGGCGCGGCAGCCGATGTGCGCGTCGGCTGCTGGACGGTAGCGACATCGCCCGGCTGCCAGCCCTCGAAACGACGTATACCGTCGGCCAGCACCTCGCGCTCGCGCACGCTCATTTCCCCGACCGTCTTCGAGCGCAGATCAACGCCGTTGCGGTCACCCTCGGCATAGATGGTGGCGGCCTGCTCTTTGTGGTGGGTTGTGCCGCTGTAGTCCTTCTTGGAGTAACTCGGCAGCATTTCCTCGACGGTCTTGTCACCAAAACGGCGCTCGAGCAGCTGGATCTTCGCCACCCGCCCGGCTTCATAGCTTTCGAAAACCGCGTTGCCCCATTGGTCCAGACCGACCACGCCTTGGTAACGTCCCTGCGCCGCCTCGAGCGCCTGCTCGCGGGTACGGGGGTTGGTTACCGTCTTGTCCGCGCTGCCGGCGAACTCGAACTTGAGATTGCCGGGGTTGTTGTTGCGCCACGAGACGCTGCCGCCTGACCGTTCGATGACACTGCCATCGTCCATTTCCAGCGTGCGCGTCGTACCGACGCTGCTGACTACCCGGGTGATGTTTGGATCCGACATGCGCTGTTCCTTTGCCAGTGGTTGATTGGACCGCTCCCCCGGCGGCGATTACATTCCGTTGGAAAACACGTCCAGCACATCCGCACTGACCCAGCCCTGTGCGCAGTTCCCGGCGTAGTGTCCTGGGGCTGCCGCATGGCAGGCCTCGCCTCCCGTGGCGACCCGATTGTTGATCGGCCTGTCACCATAGGTGTCACACAACGCATTGTCCTTGCACTTGCCGACCGTGTTGGCCGGAATGGCGACAACGTAATAGAACAGCGGATTCTGTCCGGTGCGGCCGATGCCTTGCACGCACACCAGCTGCCCCTTCGACAGCTTCGCGGTGGCGGTGGTCCTGCTGCCGCTGCTCGGTACCGCATCCAGCGTCTCCACACCCTTGGCCTCGGCCACGCCGGCGAAGAATCCCTGGTCGCCGCAGTCCGGCGACAGTTCGACATCGTAGAAGTCACCGCTGTCGACATCGCCTGCCGTGCAGCCGGTACCGGCACTGGCATTGCTGCACGTCACCCCGCTGGCGCGGATCAGCGCGGCCAGCCCGTTGTTGGCCGCTGCCGGCGTGGACGCTGGTGCCACCCCAGCTGCAGAGACCGGGGCCGCTGCAGGCGCAGGAACGGCGGCGCGCGACGCTGCAGCGGGATTTGATGAATCTCCCGCCGCACACGCTCCCAGGGCGAGCAACAGGCCCGGAACGAGCGCAACGCGGGCCACGCGGAACCGGCGGGAAGAAAGACGGGGCATATCCATTGCGACCTCATTGAAGGCATGACGCACCACAGGGGGCGAGAGGGTTGAACACAGCCCACCCGGCACTCAGCCAAGGCGGTCAGGCGCATTGTGTGCGAACAGATGTTCGGTGGATGTCGACTTCATCGTCGGCATCCCGATACAACGCAAAAATGTGCATTTCGTCACATTACCCGTCACCCTTGGGACGTCCAGCGCAGACGCCGGCTACGGCGCCGTCGGCGCCGCCAGCCGCTGCTGCAGGTCCTCGCGCAGGCGCGACAACTCGACTTCGGCCTGCTGACGCTGCTGCATGCCCTCGCGATGGATGCTGCGCACTTCCTCGACGGTAGCGATCAGCTGATCGTGCACGTGGCGCAACGTAGCCACATCGATCACGCCGCGCTGGTTGCTGCGTGCGGTGTCCACCGACGCCTGGCGCATCAGATCGGCATTGCGTCGCATCAACTCATTGGTCGCATCATCGATGGCATTGGCCAGTTCGGCGGCGTTCTTCTGCTCGCCCAGCGACAACTGGATCGCGAACTGACGCTTCCACGAGGGGATGGTGATGTCGCGGACGGTGTTGAACTTCTCGATCAGCTGCAGCGCATTGGCCTGGATCAGGCGGATCATCGGCAACGACTGATCAGCCGCATGCTGCATCAGCTGCAGGTCGGAGACGCGCTTCTCGATCAGGCGGATCGCATTGTCGATCTCGCTCTGGCGGATGCGCTGCTGCGGGTCTTCGCTGCCCTGCGCCAGCAACTGCTCGGACTGCAGTTGGGCCAGGCGCTGCTTGCCGGCGGCGGCATACAGGCCCAGGGCGTGACGTTCCTCGCGGACGACGTCATGCATGCGGTCGAAATCGGTCACCCGCTTGCCCATCAGCGCCTGCTGCGCGCCCACGTCGCCGAGCAGCTGTTCGATCTGCGAATTGGTATCGCTGAACTTCTGCACCAGTTCGCCCTTGGAAGAACGCAGGCGATCGATGAGGCCACCGATCAACGGCACCTTCGAGCGCTGGGAGAAACCATCCAGCTTGAGCTCGCGCGCGATGCGCACCACTTCGCCGAGTTTCTCGCCATTGGCGTCGAGGTCACGGTTGCGCACCTGGTCCAGCAGCTGGCTGGAGAAGGCCGTTGTCCGAGCGGCGGCTTCACGACCGAATATCTGCAGGTTGCCCGGACGCAGGTCTTCCAGCTCGCGGCCGATTTCGGCGATGCGCGGCAGGTCGTCGCGGACCAGGCCGAGGGCCTTCAACGTGCTGTCATCAAGTTCAGGGGCGGGCGTGGTGGCGGGCACGAGCGTGCCGGAGTTCTGGCTGTCCTGGGTCATCGGGCAGTGTCCTTGCGGTGGATAAGCGGCAGCGGCGGCCGGCTCAGGGCAGTCTAGCCTGAGCAGCGGCTACTTCGTCGTCGATCTGGGCCTGCAGCGTGGCTGCCTGCTCGGCCTGTGCAGCCTGCGCCTGTGCCAGGCGCGCCAATGCGGCCTGGCGCCAGGCCGGCAGCAGGACATCATGGATGCGGATGAAGCGCTGCAGCAGGGCCTCATCCTGCTGCTGCAGCAGCTGCCACTGCCCGCTTTCGATACGTCGTAGCGTGGCCAGCCGCTGCAGGTGGTCCACGCGCGGCGCCAGAGCGGCCTGCGCGGCTCCTTCCAGCATTGCCAGCTGCGCGGCGCCGAACGTGGCCCAGGCCTCCAACGCGGCGGCAGCCGCATCGTTGTCGATGATGGCCCGGGCACGCTGCTGCACACGCTGCGCGAGACCCTGGGCCTGCTCGCGCGCCTGAAGCGCCAGCACGCCCAGCTGCGCCTGCAGCCCCTGCGCCTGTGCCTGGCGTTCAACGTCACGGCCGAGCAGGCGCCCCCACCAGCTCTCCTGCCGGCCCAGGCGCGCCGGATCGCTGGCCTGCAACGCCAATGCGATCCGCGCCAGCGCAGCCACCAGTCCCTCGCCTTCCGCGCCGGCCTGCAACGGTGCAGGCTCGGCCAATACCTGCAGCAAGTGGCTGCCGTACGCTGCCAGCGTGGCCACATCGGCGCGCGCCGGAAGCGTGGGTTCGGGCAGGGTGCGCACGCAGGTCACGGCAGTGGCGGCGGCCGTGGGCCGTCATCAGCCACCGTTTCCGGCGGCAATGATTCACCGTAGAAGTGGCGCATCAGCGCTTCGTCCAGCGCACGTTCTTCCGGAGTCGCTGCACGACGCACGCGCGGGCGACGACGCGTGTCGGTCGTTGCCACATCGGCAGTTACCTGCTGCCGGGCCCACCCGGCAAACGCCGCCAACGTCTGCGACAACTGCACCTGCTGTTCCTGCGAGGCGACCAGCAGCTGCAGCAGCGGTGCCAGACCAGCCTGCAGGTCTTCGGCCAATGGCGTGGCTGCGGCCTGCGGTACGGCGGCAGCCGACGCGCTGGCCGGACGTGCATCGGCCAGGCGTTGCAGCGCTGCCAGCAGGGCGGGCCATGGCGCAGGCTCCGGTGCGACGGCCACCTCTGCCGGCGGTGGCGGCGGCAGCTGCAACGCACTGGCGATGTCGGCCAGCTGCGCGACCACGCGGCCACCGACATCACTGTCACCGGCGCCCATTGCCTTGTTGCGCAGGAAATCACGCTTGATCTGCGCCCAGCGTTGCGCGCGTTCTTCATCGAGCACGCCACGCAGCTCGGCCAGCTTCAGCAGATTCTCTTCGGCACCGGTGGTCAGCAGCTGCGCTTCGCCCAGGTAGTGGTCGGAGATCAGCTGCTGCAGCTCGTCGTCATTCATCACCGGCGAAATCTTCTCCGCCAGCTTGTTCATGTTGCGGTAGCTGCCCTGCAGGCGGAAGGGCGGCTCGGTGCGATAGCGGTCATCCTGGGCAGCGCTGGCGATGTACTGCTGGTTGACCCTGTAGACCACATCGCGGACCTGCAGCATGCGCTGCAGGGTGGCGGTGATCTCGTTGATCTCGGCGCCGCTGTAGGCGTGGCTCAGGCCGTTGGTGGACACATCCTTGCCCATCGCGCGGTCGACCAGCAGGTACAGGTCGGCCATCTCGCGCGTGGCCAGCGGCGCCAATACCGGGTTGGAGGTCAGGCTGTTCTCGATGTAGCTGAGCGTGAAGGCTGCTTCCATGCCGCCGAGCACATCGCCCAGGTTGTAGATGTCGGCACGGTTGGCCAGCATGTCCGGAATCTTGAACACTTCGCCGGATTCGGTGTACGGGTTGCCGGCCATGACCACGCAGAACTTCTTGCCACGCATGTCGTAGGTGCGCGTACGGCCGCGCCATACGCCTTCGATGCGGCGCGTGCCATCACACAGCGAGATGAACTTCTGCAGGAACTCGGGGTGCGTGTGCTGGATGTCATCGACATACAGCATGGTGTTGTTGCCCATCTCCAACGCCAGGTTGAGCTTTTCCAGCTCCTGCCGCGAGGTGGCGTCCGGTGCCTGCTGCGGATCCAGCGACCGCACTTCGTGGCCCAGCGCCGGGCCGTTGATCTTCATGAAGACCAGGCCGAGGCGATGTGCCACGTACTCCATCAACGTGGTTTTGCCGTAGCCGGGCGGCGAGATCATCATCAGCAGGCCCATCAGGTCGCTGCGCTTGTTCTCGCCAACGGTGCCCATCTGCTTGGCCAGGTTGTCGCCGATCACGCCGAGATATACGTCGTTGATCAGCTTGTTGCGCACGAAGGACGACAACGGCCGGGCCTTGAACTCCGACAGCCGCAGGGTTTCGCGTTCGCGACCGATGATGCCCTGGCGCACCGCCTGATAGGCATGGAAGGCCGGTACGAACGACTGCAGGTGGTGCTGCAGGCGTGCCAGGAAATCGTCCAGCGACACGGTCAGGCTGCCGTTGTGGATGCGGGCGTGTTCACCCAGCAGGCCGCTGACGTCCGCCTGCAGCGGTGCATCGCTGGCACGGGTGCGCAGCTGTCGCTGCACCAGCAGCAATGCCGCTGCTTCTTCGACATAGCCGGCATGCGCCGACTGTGCCGGCAGCCCGGCGAGCGCCCGCAGCCATTGCCCGGCCAATGCCCAACGCATGGCCAGCGGATCCTGCGATCGCTGCAGCGCACGTTCAAGCGCATCACGCTGGCCCGCCTGCTCCAGTTGCTGCGACAGCGCGTCCAGCAATGCCTGCGCGTGCCGGCTGGTGCTGAACACCGGCTCGCCGGCCACCAGTTCTTCGCCCAGGTATGCCGCTGCTGCATCGGCGGCGGCGGCGTCGAACGGCAGTGCATGCGCGAGTGCATGGTCATGCAGCGCCTTGGCCATTTCCGCACGCAGGGCCTGGCGCCCCTCATCGGAACCGAACAGACGCGCGATGGCCTCGGCACCGGCCTGTCGGCCGGGCCACTGCGCCACGGCTTCATCGCGTTGCCGCGCGGCCCAGAACAGCAGTGCCAACGCACGCACATGGGGCGAATGCCGCAGCGGGCCGGCGGCCTGCTGCAGCGGCAGCAGCGCGCGAAGGATCAGGGCGGCGTCATGGTCATGGATACCGCGCTCGTAGCCCTCGCGGTAACGGGGCGCGGCAAAGGCGCGGACCCGCTGGCCCAGCGCTTCCGGTTCGGCTGCATCGTGCTGCAGCTGGGCCAGGTCCACGCCATCGCGGCCCTCCTCCGCAGCCAGCAACAGGCACCCGGCCAGGTATTCGCCGCGGTAGATCGCTGCCGATTCCGAATCCAGGGTCACCGGCCAGAACGGCTTGAGCGCATCCAGCTCGGGATCGTGCAGGGTCTCCAGAAAATCGGTGCCGGTGAGATGGATGGCAAGGGTTTCACCCCGTGGCAGCAGGGTCAGGTCCAGCGCCTGGGTGTTCACGCTGAATCGATGGCGCGGACCAAGGCGGACCACGTTGCCACCGGCCTCGTACAGGTCGCTGCGGTCGCGCAGCTGGCGCACGGCCTGGTCGCGCACGCCCTTCAGGCGCGCCTCGACATCGTCAGCCTTGACGTTGTCGCGCAGCGCACGCAGGCGCTCGGCCAGTTCACGCAATTTGAGGATCAGCGGATCGCCGGCGAAGAATGCGTTGAGCTCATCTGCCGTGCCGAACCGCTCGGTACGCTTTCCGAGGCCATCAAGGATGCGGTTGGCGGCATCGAGCACCGAGCGTGCCTTGCGCTGGCGGTCATCCAGCAGGGCCTGCTTGTGCGTATCGAAGGCTTCGACCAGCTCTTCGCGCTTGCTCAGGATGTCGCCGAGGAACTGCTCGTGCTCGCCGAACTGGCTTTCCAGTTCTTCCAGCTGCACCAGCAGGCGCGACAACTGTTCGTCGGCGCGCTCAGGGTCGCTGGCCATCGCCAGCGCGCTGGTGATCGACTGCGAGAACAGGGCGAACTGGGCGGCGAACTGGGCCACAGCTTCGGCCGAACCCAGCGACTTGCGGCGCTGTTCGGCGCGTGCGCGTGCCTGGTTCAGGCGCCCGTACAGCAGCGAGATGGATTCGACGACGCGGGTGCGCGCGGTCGCATCGTCGACCTTCAGTCCGGCCATCAGCTCGGACAGCATGTCCAGATCGCCGGCCATGCCGCGCAGGCCGTCCAGCTGCTCATCCAGCTGGCGTGCACTGGCGGCCTGCTGTGCGGCTTCGTCCAGCGCCTGCATGCGGGCGGTCAAGGGGGCCAGTGCTGCATCGCCGGCAAGGAAGGTACCGGTGGCGGCGCCGACACGGTCGTGCGCCTGCACCAGCTCGGCGGCCATCGCCTCGATGCGCGCAGTATCGATGTAGCGCAGTTCGCGGATGGTCAGCAGTCGACCGCGCAGTGCGGTGATCGCGTTGAGCGCTTCGACGAAGGCCTGCACCTCGTTCCAGTTTTCCGGCTGCAGCCGGCCCAGCAGTGCCTTGTGCGTGGCCTCTGCTTCAGCCATCGCCTGCGCCGACTGCTGGCGGATCGACTGCACCTTCTCGTATTCGTCCAGCACCGATTCGCCGGTGGCGCTGATCTGCCGCAGCAGGGCTTCGGCGCCATCGCAGGCTTCGTCACCCAGCCAATGATGCGCATCGAAAAGCCGCCGGGTGTCGGCTACCAGGCGCTGGTAGCGCTGCACCGATACATCCTGGCCGTCGATCTCGCGCGCCAGGTTGAACAGGTTGGAGATGCCGCGAACCAGCTCGGCGTTGCCGATGCGCCCCATGAAGGTATTGCCGGGCGGACGGCTGGCGGCGAACTCATCGCTGCTGAAGGGCGTCTGCCAGACCTGCATCGGATGGATGCGGGTCGGCTCGGTGCCCTCGGCATGGAACAGCACCATGCGCCCGTCCTGCATGAAGGCATAGCCGTGGCCGAAGACCGGGTTCTGCAGCACGCGCTGGATGGTGTTGTAGACGAACAGCGCCGAACGCCCGCCTTCGCGCTCGTAGAAGATGTACAGCACGTCCTCGCCGTTGGGCGAACGGATGCTGCGCTTGAACTGCATGCCATCCATCGAGGCGTCGAACGCCTTGTGCTCGCCACCCTGCAGGTAATAGCCGCCGGGGAAGATGATGCCGTGGTCTTCGGGCAGCTGCACGCAGGCCTGGACGATGGCATCGTTGCGTACGATGTCGCCGGTAAGCGTGTTGTAGATCAGTCCGCGCCATTCGGTTTCGCGGTAGGGCAGCACTTTCAGCAGCACCAGCGAGCCGACCCGGGCGAACTCGAACTGGGCGTCGTCCAGCGACTGCGTGCTGTCTTCCACCGGTTCGCTGTAGATGCCCTGCCCGGTTTCGGTGTTGTTCTCCACCTTGATGGTGAGATCGCCACCGGTGGTTTCCACGAACAGGGTATCGAGGATGTTCAGATGCGAATGGCGGCCGTTGACGGCAAGGTCGCGCGTGGCGCGCGTCCATTCGAAATCGAAGGGCGGCGGCAAGGCGATGTCACGCTCGCCACGTGCATCGAGATAGGTCAGTTCACCTTCGCGTGACAGCGCCCAGCGGAACACGCGCACGTCGCTGCTGCGCTCGCCGATCTGGAACGAGGCCAGCAGCTTGTCGCCCACCACGATCAGCTGCAGCAGGCGCGCATGCTTGTAGTAGGCGTACAGCTCGTTGAAGTCATGCACGAAGCCGGGCTGGTCGAGGAAACTGCCCTTCAGTTCAAGGGCAGCGACGTCGTAGCCATCAGCGCCCTGTACCAGCCGGTACAGGCCGAACACATCTTCGATGCGGGTCTGGGTCTTGAGCCCGATGAACACGTTGTAGCCGAACAGCAGGCGATCCGGGCCGACCTGGACGATGTCGCGGCCGACACAGTTGTTCTCGCTGCGGATGCGGAAGCGGCCGACCACCTCCAGGCGGCTGTCGCCGAACTCGGCCAGGCGCTGGCGGTTCAGCTGCTCGGCAACGGCCTGCAGGCGCTGGCCCTGTTCGCCGAGACGGCGCCGCAGGACTTCATAGGCGCCGCCCTGGGCTACGGCCTGGTCGACGGTATCGCCGGCAGCCTCTGGTGCGGCGGACTCGGTGGACGCTTTGGTTTCGGACATCAGCAGGTTTCCGGCTCACGGACGGCCGACCGTCGATGCGGCCGGCACGGGTGGGCGATGGCGATGGCCATCGCCGGGTGGATCAGCGCGCGCTGTCGACCACGACAGTCGCCGCGACGGGCACGGTCTCTGCGTCCTCGGCGATCTGCCGCGGTGCATTGTCGGCCACGTTGACGCCCAGGTAGCGCTGCATCAGGTCCTGCACGATCGGGCTTTTGCCGGCGAAGCCTTCGATCGACTTGCCCAGCGAAACCGCCTTGATCAGGTTCTCGAACATGCCGCCGTCGCCGCCAACCAGGTCGATGTCGGCGTTGCGCAGCGCGCTGGCGATGACGCCGGCGTTCTCGCGCGAGACTTCCTTGCCGGCTTCGATCGAGGCCAGCGCCTGCTTCAGGCTGTTGTCCAGCATCATGCGGAATTCTTCATGGCCGCGCGCCTGGTCGCTCAGCGAGGCGATGGCCTCGAACTTGCGGACCAGGCCCTCGGCCTCGGCCAGCAGCTTCTTCTGCACCACGCCGGCTTCGGCGTTGCCCAGCGATTCGGTGGCGGTGGCGCGGGCCAGGCCCATCTTCTCCTCGCCCTGTGCCTGTGCCTGCAGCGTCTCGGCCAGCACGCGCGCCTCGTTGCTGCCCTGCTTCAGGTTCGCTTCGGCCTTGGCTTCGATCACGCGCGCCTCGGCGATGCCGACCTTCTCGATGGCCAGCGCCGAGGCTTCGCGCACCTGCGCTTCGGCCAGGCCGGGTGCGGCCTGCTCGGCGCGGAAGGCGTCGGCCAGCAGGCGCTTGGCCTCGGCCTGCTTGCCGGCGGCTTCGTGCTCGGCCTGCGCCAGCGTGGTCAGCTCCACCGCGCGATGCTTGGAGGCGGTCTCGCGGGCCTGGGCTTCCTTCACTTCGCGCACCAGCGATTCCTGCGCCTTCGCCTCGGCTTCCAGGATCAACACCTGCTTCTGGCGGTCGGCCTCGGAGACTTCGCGCACTTCCTTGATGCGCTCTTCTTCCTGCGCCACGGTCTTGTCGATGGAGATGCGTTCCCGGGTGATGTTGGCCACGTCCATCTTGCCCTGCTCGACCACCTTGTCGCGCTCCACGCCCTGCAGCTGCACTTCGCGGTCGGTGGTGACCTGCTCCAGCTGCCGTGCGCGCTCGACGCGCTCGGCCTCGATGGCCACGGCGCGCTGGCGGTTCTGCTCGGCCACTTCAACTTCGCGCATGCGGTTCTGCTCGCGGATGTCGATCACCTGCTGCGCTTCGATGCGGGCGTTCTCGGACAACTGGCGCTGCTCTTCCTGCACCTTGGCGGTCTCGGCTTCCTCGCGCGCACGGATGGTCTCGATCTCGCGCTTCTGCCGCGCCTCGGCCTCGGCCTGCTGCCGTTCAAGCGCCAGCAACGCTTCGCGGGCTTCGACGTTCTTCTTGGTGATGGCCAGCTTCTCGTTCTGCTCCAGCTCGTTGGTCACCACGTTCTGCGCAGCGGTCAGCTCGGTGATCTTGCGGATGCCCTGCGCATCGAGGATGTTGAACTGGTCCAGCAGCGACTTCGGGGTCTGCTCCAGGTAGTCGATGGCCACGTCTTCCAGCACATACCCATTGAGGTCGTTGCCGATCACCGCGATGATCTCGTCGCGGAATTCCTGGCGCTTCTCGAACAGCTCGGTGAAATCGAACTTCTTGCCGACCGTCTTCAGTGCTTCGGAGAACTTGGCGTTGAACAGCTCATCGACGGCATGCTTGTCCGACGCGCGGTCGGCGCCGATCGCCTTGGCCACGCGCAGTACGTCGGCCTGGGTCTCGTTGACGCGCAGGTAGAACGCCACGGCGATGTCGGCGCGCATGTTGTCGCGGCAGATCAGGCCTTCCTTGCCGCGGCGGTCGATCTGCAGGGTGATCAGGCTGATCCGCATCAGCTCGGCGCGGTACAGCACGGGAATGATCAGCGCGCCGGTGAAATGCACTTTCGGGGTCGCACTCATGTCGTTGACGATCAACGCCACGCCCTGGTCGACCTTGCGGTAGAACGCCTTGAACAGGCCCGCCACGCCGAGCAGGATGGCCACGATGGTGCCCACGATGGCCAGGAAAGGTAGTGCGGATGCCAACGTCATTGATGTTTCTCCTTGTTGCCCGGAAGCAGGTTGTCCTGAAAGTCGAGGGCGACCGCGTCGGCGCGGACCACCCGGTAATGGTGTTGTGCAGCCACGTGCTCGACCAGCACGATGCGCTCGCCGCGCTGCAGTTCGATGTCGCTGCGGATCTGCAGGACCAGGCCGGCACCGCCGTCATCGACGGTGGCATGGCCACTGCGTGCGTCGACCTTCGGCGAAGCGACCACGCCGACCCGGCCCAGCAGCGAGGCCTGCGGCACCGGGCGCAGGCGCAGCAGGAAGCGGCGGATGGGACGCAGCAGCAGCGCGGTGACCGGCACGGCCGGCAGGGGTGCGAGCACCGCCACGACGGTGCCCAATGACCAGCGCAGCAGGTCGGGCAACGGCAGCAGCAGGTACAGATGGATGAAGTAGGTGAGGGTCCAGGCGAACAGGCTCAGCAGCGTCACCACCACCATGAGCGGCACGCCGCCCAGGCCCCAGCGCGCCAGCAGCGCTGACAGGCCACTGAGATGGGCATCGCCCTCAAGGGCGCCATCGGCACCGGCCTCGCCGAAACCGTCATCGACCAGGCCAAAGGCGGCAATCCCCCAATACAGAACCGCCACCGCCAGCGCTACGCTGTACGGGAGGGTCGGATAACCGAGCACGACGGTTAGGAATTCCTGCATTGCTTGCCTTCCTGGGCGGGGGCGCCAAGCGCCCGTTCGGAGCACGCCACCAGCGGCTCCGTCGATCCTCGTGCAGGCCCTCATGGCCAGCACGCTTGGGATCATCCTATGTGAAGAGGGTGTGCAGGCTCAAATGTGAAGACCGGACACCTCGGAAGTGACCGTGTCTCAATCCAGCACGGCGCAATCGGAGCGCCGGACTTCTTCCACGAACGTGCGCATCTTGTAACCATCCTTGATGCCCGGCTCCAGTTCGATGCCACTGGAGACATCCACGCCCCACGGCAGGGTCGCCAGCACGGCGTCATGCACGTTCTCCGGCGTCAGGCCTCCGGCCAACAGGAACGGCCGGTGCAGGCCGGTGGGGATACGGGACCAGTCGAAGGCCACGCCGGTACCGCCGCCGCCGCCCGGTGCATGGCTGTCGAACAGGAAGCCGGCGGCGCTGGGGTAGCGCAGCTGCAGGGTGCGCGCATTGATCTCCTCGCGCCCGCCCATGGCGATCGCCTTCAGGTAAGGCATGTTGAAGCTGCGGCAGAAGCTCTCGTCTTCCTCGCCATGGAACTGCAGCAGGGTCGGCCGCACGGTACGCAGCACCTCGCGCACTTCTTCCCTGCTGTTGTTGCGGAACAGCGCCACCACGTCGACCATCGGTGCGATCGCCTGGCGCATCGCGCGCGCTTCGGCCGGCGCGACCCGGCGGCTGCTCTCGCGGGCGAAGATGAAGCCCACCGCATCCACGCCCAGCTCGCCGGCCAGGCGCACGTCGCCGGCACGGGTCATGCCACAGAACTTGATGCGGGTACGGTAGTAGGAGCGGCTCATAGCGTTACCTCGGCGGGCAGATGCCAGTTGTCGGGGTACAGCGGCCCCAGGAACACCAGTCCCTGCGGAGGAGCGGTGGGACCGGCCACGGTGCGGTCGCGCCCGGCCAGCAGTTCGGCGATCCACTCCACCGGCTGCTCGCCACTGCCGACCAGTATCAACGAACCGACGATATTGCGGACCATGTGATGAAGGAATGCATTGCCGCGCACCGCCACCTCGACGACGTCGTCGTGGCGGCTGACCTGCAGCGACTGCAGCTCTCGCCGGGCATGCAGGGCCTGGCACTGGACCGAGCGGAAGGCGCTGAAATCGTTCTCGCCCAGCAGGGCCTGCCCGGCCAGGTGCATGCGCTCGGCATCGAGCGGGCGCCGCTCCCAGCTCAGGATCTGCCGGCCCAGCGCCGGGCGCACTTCGCGATTGAGCAGGCGGTAGCGATAACGTCGTGCGCGGGCGGAGAAACGGGCATGGAAATCATCGGCCACCGGCACGCACCAGCGCACGGCGATCGAACGCGGCAGGCGGGTAGTGGTGCCGAGCATCCACGCGCGCGGATCACGCACCACGTCGGTGTCGAAGTGCACGACCTGGCACTGGCCGTGCACGCCGGCATCGGTGCGGCCGGCGCAGACCACCTGCAGCGGGGTGTCGGCCACCGATGACAGGGCCTGCTCCAGGCTGGCCTGGACACTGGGTCCGCCCTCGCCCAGGTTCTGCCATCCCCTGAAATCGCTGCCGTCGTACTCGACGCCGAGCGCGTAACGCATGTGCTACCTCGATGTTGCGGGTGGGGCGGCACTCAGGCCGGGTCGCGCTCGGACCAGACCGCCAGTTCGTTGCCACCGGGCTCGACGAACTGGAAACGGCTGCCGCCGGGGAAAGAAAACACGGTTCGCACGATCTGGCCACCGGCCCTGCGCACCGCCGCTTCCATCGGTGCCAGCTGGTCGGCATACAGCACCACCAGTGGCGCGCCTTCGCTGGCGCGCTGTGGCTGGCCGCGGAAGAAGCCTCCCTGCAGTCGGCCATCATCGAAGGCGGTGTAGTCGCTGCCGTAATCGACGAACGACCAGCCGAACACTTCTTCGAAGAAGGCGCGGCTCGCAGCCGGGTCGCTCGAGGCGAATTCAACGTAGTCGAGACGACGTTCGCGGGTCATGGCAGGTCCTTGTCAACGCAATGTCAGGGCAGACGGGCCAGCAGCTCGCGGGCCTGCGCCTGGCAATGCAGATCACCCCCTTCGGCCACCTCGTGCAGCAAGGTACGCGCGGTCTGTGCGTCGCCCAGATCCAGATAGGCGATGGCCAGTTCCAGCCGCTCCTGGCCGACACGCGGGGTCCAGTCATGACCACCGTCTGCCCGAGACCCGGCGGCGTCCTCGGCGGCAGTACGGTCGTCATGCAGGTCGACCGGTGCAGCCGTCTCATGCGGTTCGGCAGGCAGATCGAACACACCGCGGAACTGCGGCTCCTGTTCGGCCTGCAGCGCGTATTCGGGCACGGCCACCTCGGCTGGCTCGATGGGCGCCACCGCAGCAGCGCCGGCAGGATCGTCCCAGCGCGGCAGATCGTTCACCGCTGCAGGCAGTTCAACTCGTTCGTCTTCATCAAGCTCACCCGCCCGCCACTCGGCCGGCGAGGCATCCTCATGGATGTCCGCAGCCGGCACGTCATGGTCGGCAGTGGCAGCCCAGGCCGGCATCGCCGGTTCCTGGCGTCCGCCATCGGCGGCGAAGTTCACCCCGGCGTCCTGTTCGGTCAGGGTATCCAGCGCGGCACCTGCCGGCAGCGCTGCTGCCAGGCCGGCGGCATCGTGTTCCTCGCGCAGCGGCGGCAGCGGCGAGGGCTTGCGACGACGCAGCAGCCAGGCGCCCAAGGCAACCAGCACGAGCAGCGGCAGGCCCAGCCAGTACCACGGCGTGCCAGCGCCGGGCGCACCGGGCGCCTGGGCCAAACGCTGCTGCGCGGCGGCCAGGTCATTGTCCTTCATCGCGATCAGTGACTGCTGCTGCTCCTTGAGCTTCTCCAGCTCCGCCACGCGCTGCTTCAGATCGCCGATTTCGGCATCGCGGGTGGCGATGTCCTCCTTGGCCTGGCGCAGTTGTTCGTTGCCCAGCATGTCACCCTCGCTGCCGGCACTGGTGCCGGTGGTTGTGCCCGCGTGCGCGGCGTCGGATGCCAGCGCCGGAGCGATTTCAAGTCGTGCCCCTGTGGCCGCAGCCGGGGAAGAAGCAGCGCCATCGGCCTTGGCCATCGGCATCGGGGCGCCGGCCGGCTGTGGCACGGTGCGTGCCTGCCGCCACTGCGCGGCATGTTCACGAACCAGCGCGGCGGCCTCGGCCGCATCCACCGCAGCCAGTGCGGTATCGCCCGGCATGCGCAGCACCGCGCCCTGCTTGAGCAGGTTGACGTTGCCTCGGATGAAGGCTTCGGGGTTGGCACGCAACAGCGCGATCATCGCCCGGTCGCGACTGATCTGATTGCCACGGGCCAGCGAGCCGGCGATCTGCGAAAGCGTCTGCCCGCGCTGCACGGTCACGCTGCCGTCTGTGGCCAGCGTAGGCGCTGGCACTGCTGGTGCTGGCGCAGGTGACGCGGCCCGTGGACGCGGTGCAGCAGGTGCGGCGGCCGCCGTGACCGGTGCCGGCTCGGGTGCGGTTGCAGCGGCGGCAGGCGCATCACGGACGATGGTGTCCGACAGCACGCCGGCCGGCGCGACGATTTCCGGTTCGGCCACGGCCAGTGCACTGGCCGGTGCATCGACCAGCGCCGAGTACTCACGCACCAGCCGACCCTGGCCCCAATCGGCCTCGACCAGGAAGCTCAACGAGGGTGTTTCCACAGGCGTCTGCGAGGTTACCCGCACCACCGCCCTGCCCTGCGCATTGCGGGTCAGCTCGAACTGCAGTTCGCTGACCAGACCTGCCGGGCGCTGCAGGCCAACGCGCTCGAAGGTGACCGGCGAAGCGAGCGCGACGCGCAGGTTCTCAAGTTCGGACGGATCGGCCGAGATCACCGGGATCTCGGCCAGCAACGGCTGTCCCGGCTTGGACAGGACCCGGATGTCGCCCAGGCCCAGGGCCATGGCCGAACTGCTGACCAGGGCCAGCAGCGCGGCGGAGAGACAGGTGAGCGGACGCCGTGCGCCCTTGGCTCGTTTATTCATGGGCGACACTATAAAGCGTGCGGACCAAGGTCCGCACCCACCGGGGAGGCGGACTGCGGTAGTGCCCGCCACTGGCCGGCAGGCACGGGCATGCATCGATAAGGCACTGCCGGCCAGCGGCCGGCACTACCGGTCAGGCAACAGCGGGGATCAGCGCTTCTCGGCGGCGACCAGCTCGGCCAGCTGCACCGCGTTGAGGGCTGCGCCCTTGCGCACGTTGTCCGACACGATCCACAGGTTCAGGCCGCGCGGATGCGACAGGTCCTCGCGGATGCGGCCGACGTACACCGCGTCGGTGCCCGAGGCATGGGTGACCGGCGTCGGGTAGCCACCGGCCTCGTGACGATCCACCACCTCGATGCCCGGCGACTGTTCCAGCAGCGCGCGCGCTTCGGCCACGGTCACCTTGTCACGGGTTTCGATCGCCACCGATTCGGAGTGGCCATAGAACACCGGCACGCGCACCGCGGTCGGGTTCACGAGGATGCTGTCGTCGCCCAGGATCTTGCGGGTCTCCCAGACCAGCTTCATCTCTTCCTTGGTGAAGCCGTTGTCCAGGAAGTCGTCGATGTGCGGGATCAGGTTGAAGGCGATCTGCACCGGGAAACGCTGCGGATCGATTTCCTGGAAGCTCAGCAGCTGGCCGGTCTGCTTGCCCAGTTCCTCCAGTGCCGAACGGCCACCGCCGGATACCGACTGGTAGGTGGACACGTTGATGCGCTCGATGCCGTACTTGCGGTGCAGCGGTGCCAGCGCGACCAGCATCTGCATGGTCGAGCAGTTCGGGTTGGCGATGATGCCGCGCGGACGGTTGGCGACCTGGTCCGGATTGACCTCCGACACCACCAGCGGCACGTCATCGTCGTAACGGAAGGCCGAGGAGTTGTCGATCACCACCGCGCCAGCGGCAGCGAACTTCGGGGCGTATTCCTTGGACACGCTGCCACCGGCCGAGAACAGGGCGATGTCCACGCCACTCGGGTCGAAGGTGGCCAGGTCCTGGATCCTGACCTTGTTGCCGTTGAATTCGACTTCGCCGCCGGCCGAGCGCTCGGAAGCGAGCAGGCTCAGGGTGCCGACCGGGAAATCGCGCTCGGCCAGGATGGCCAGCATGGTCTCGCCGACCGCGCCGGTGGCGCCGACGATGGCGACGTGGAAGCTGCGTTGTGCATTGCTCATGGGGGAACTCTCACGAAAACGGGAAGGGGGAAAACTCACGCACGACAGCTGGGTTCGGGGAGCCTCCTCGGATGGATGCGCGGAGGTTCCCTATCGTTTCCCGCTTTTTTTGTCCGAGGTCGCGCGCGCGGCAAGGGCCGCGTCGGCGTTGATCGCGCTCGGCATGCGCGACGGGCTGCCGTCCAGGCCAAGCCCGGCCAGCAGATTGTCCGCGGCCATCTGCACCATGGCCGTGCGCGTCGCCAGCGATGCGCTGCCGATATGCGGGGTCAGCACGATGTTGCGCAGGGCCAGCAGTTCCGGCCGCACGTTCGGCTCGCCTTCGTAGACATCCAGGCCGGCCGCCGCCAGGCGACCGTTGGCCAGTGCATCGGCCAGCGCCAGCTCGTCGACGATGCCGCCGCGGGCGATGTTCACCAGGGTGGCAGACGGCTTCATCTTGGCCAGCGCGGCGGCGTCGATGATGTGGTGCGAGGCGGGGGTGTATGGCAACACGGTCAACAGATGGTCGGACTGCGCCAGCAGCGTGTCCAGATCCACATAGGTCGCGCCGAGCGCGGCTTCGGTATCAGCCGGCAGCCGCGAACGGTTGTGGTAGAGCACCTTCATGCCGAAGCCGTGCGCGCCGCGACGGGCGATGCCCTGGCCGATGCGGCCCATGCCGAGGATGCCCAGCGTGCTGCCATGGATGTCGGCACCCAGCATGGTCTGGAACGACCACTGCCCCCACTGGCCCTCGCGCAGCCAGCGCTCGGATTCGGTGATCCGGCGCGCGGTGGCCATCAACAGCGCAAAGCCGAGATCGGCGGTGGTCTCGGTGAGAACGTCCGGGGTGTTGCTGGCGAGAATGCCGGCGGCGCTGAGCGCGTCGACATCCAGATTGTTGTAGCCGACGCCGACATTGGCGATCACCTTCAACTGCGCGGCATCGGCGACCTGGGTCGCACCGATGCGCTCGTTGAGGGTGATGATCGCCCCGTCAACATCCGCCAGCTGCGCGGCGATCTGCTGCGGCGACCAGGCGGTGACGGTATCGGTGGTGCGCAGCTGCATGCGATCGCGCAGCGGCGCGATGGCCGCGTCGATCAGCGGCTGGCTCACCCATACCGTCGGCCGCGTATCAGCCATCAAGCTGGCCGGGAATGCGCGGGGTGATGGTGCCGACATCGCCGCACTGCGCGCGGTGGCGCAGCGCCTGGTCCATCAGCACCAGTGCCATCATCGCCTCGGCGATGGGCGTGGCGCGGATGCCGACGCAGGGATCATGGCGGCCGGTGGTGACTACCTCCACCACATTGCCGGCCGTATCCAGCGATTCACCGGGCAGGCGCAGGCTGGAAGTCGGCTTGAGCACCATCGAGGCGACCACCGGCTGGCCGGTGGAAATGCCACCGAGAATGCCGCCGGCATGGTTGCTGGCAAAACCCTGCGGGGTCAGCAGGTCACGGTGTTCGGTGCCCTTCTGCATGGCGCTGGCGAAACCGTCGCCGATCTCCACGCCCTTCACCGCGTTGATGCTCATCAGTGCGGCCGCGAGCTCGCCATCAAGCTTGCCGTAGATCGGCTCGCCCCAGCCCGGCGGCACATTGTCGGCGACCACGTCCACGCAGGCACCGACCGAATCGCCGGACTTGCGCAGCGCATCCATGTACGCCTCCAGCTCGGGCACCTGTGCGGCATGCGGCCAGAAGAACGGGTTGTCCTCGACCACCGACCAGTCGAAACCGGCCGGAGTGATCTCGCCCAGCTGCGACAGGTAGCCGCGCACGGTAACGCCGAAGCGTTCGGCCAGCCATTTCTTGGCAACCACGCCAGCGGCCACGCGCATGGTGGTCTCGCGTGCCGAGGAACGGCCACCACCGCGCGGGTCGCGGATGCCGTACTTGTGCCAGTAGCTGTAATCGGCATGCCCCGGACGGAACTGCTGGCCGATGTTGCTGTAGTCCTTGCTGCGCTGGTCGGTGTTACGGATCAGCAGCGCGATCGGGGTGCCGGTGGTCAGGCCCTCGTACACCCCGGACAGGATTTCGACCTCGTCGGCCTCGCGCCGCGCCGACGTGTGCCGGCTCTTGCCGGTGGCGCGACGCTGCAGGTCGTGGCTGAATTCGGCCGCGTCCAGCGCCAGCCCCGGCGGGCAGCCATCGATCACGCAGCCGATGGCCGGCCCGTGCGATTCGCCGAACGTGGTGACGGTGAACAGCTTGCCGAACGAATTGGAGCTCACGGGCGCTGCGCCGCCAGTTCGGTGATGCGCGCGCTGTGGGCGATCAGCTCGCGGCACTCGACCGCAAAGATGCCCATCTGGCCGACCTTGAATTCGACCCAGGCGAAATCCACTTCCGGCAGCAGCTTGATCAGGTGCTGTTCGGATTCGCCCACTTCACAGATCAGCAGGCCGTCCTCGCTCAAGTGCAGCGGCGCGTCGCGCAGGATCTTCAGCACCAGGTCCAGGCCGTCGTCGCCGGCACGCAGGCCCATCTCCGGCTCGTAGGAGTATTCCTGCGGCAGGGCATCGGTCTCGTCGTTGGTGACATACGGCGGGTTGGTGACGATCAGGTCGTAGTGGCGCCCGGTCAGGCCGTTGAACAGGTCCGACTTCAGCAGCGTCACGTTGTGTGCCTGCAGGCGTTCCTTGTTCTCTTCGGCCAGCGACAGCGCATCATCGCTGAGGTCCACGCCGTCTACTTCCCAGTTAGGGTAGTAGTGCCCCATGGCGATGGCGATGCAGCCCGAACCGGTGCACAGGTCCAGCGCGCGGTTGACATCGCGGCCGGCCAGCCACGGCTCGAAGCCGCACTCGATCAGTTCGGCGATCGGCGAACGCGGCACCAGGGCGCGTGTGTCGCTCTTGAAGCTGAGGCCGGCGAACCAGGCTTCACCGGTCAGGTAGGCAGCCGGGATGCGCTCGTCGATGCGGCGCTGGAACAGCTCCAGCACCGCCAGCTTCTCTTCCAGCAACAGGCGTGCCTGGCCGTAGGCCGGGCCGAGGTCGTGCGGCAGGTGCAGGCCGTGCAGCACCAGCTGGGTGGCCTCGTCCAGGGCATTGTCGTAGCTGTGCCCGAAGGTCAGGCCCGCAGCGTTGAAACGGCTGGTGCCGTAGCGGATCAGATCGATGATCGTATGGAGTTCGGCGGCCGTTTCAGCGGTCATGGCGGTACTGCGGGCAAAGTGGCCCCCGATTATAGGGGTTGCCGCCTGCGCCGGCATCCGTTGCGGCAGAAACGATCCAGTCGCAGCCGGTATGATGGTGGCCACTTCCTGCGGCGGAATCCCATGTTCAATCGCAACGTCGGCATCATCCTGCTGATCGCTCTGGCAGCGGGCCTTGGCCTGCTCGCCGCCCAGCAGGTGTTCGCGCCGAAGCCGCCGGCCGGGCAGCCGGCCACCGAAGCGATCACCCTGTACCCGCAGCCGCGCACCCTGCCCGACTACAACCTGGCCCAGTCCGACGGCACGCGCCTGATTCCCGGCGAACTGAAGGGCCACTGGACCCTGGTATTCCTTGGCTTCACCTTCTGCCCGGACGTCTGCCCGACCACCCTGGCCGAGCTGGCCGGTGCGCAGAATCAGTGGGAAGCGCTGCCCGATGGCCTGCGCCCGCGCGTGCTGTTCGTCTCGGTCGACCCGGAGCGCGACACCGCCACGCGCCTGGGCGAGTACGCCCACGGCTTCCACAAGGACACCCTGGCGGCGACCGCCGACATTCCCTCGCTGGAGCGCTTTGCCACCTCGCTGGGCTTCGTGTTCCAGAAGGTGCCGGGCAAGCACTTCGACGAGAATCCCGAGGATTACACCCTCGAGCACTCCGCCAGCCTGGCCGTGCTCGATCCGCAGGGCCGGCTTGCCGGCCTGGTGCGGCCCCCGTTCAATGCGCCGGCGATCGCCCGCGACCTGCAGAAGCTGACCGAGAAATCCGCCCCATGAGTCTGACCACCGCCCTCACGTACGTCCTGCCCCACCGCCTGCTGTCCTCGATGGCGCGTTCGCTGGCGTACTCGGACAACCCGCGCGTATCGCGCTGGCTGATCGACACGGTCACCCGCAAGTTCAACGTCAACCTGGATGAAGCGGCCAATCCGGACCCGCGCAGCTACCCGACCTTCAACCAGTTCTTCACCCGCGCGCTGAAACCCGGCGCGCGCGCGGCCGATGCCGATCCGCGCAGCCTGGTGATGCCGGCGGACGGCCGCATCAGCCAGCTCGGAAAGATCGACGCCGGGCGCATCTTCCAGGCCAAGGGGCAGTCTTTCACCGCCGCCGAGCTGCTGGGCAGCGCCGAGGACGCCAAGCCGTTCAACGAGGGCCTGTATGCCACGGTGTACCTGTCGCCGCGCGACTACCACCGCGTGCACATGCCGTGGACCGGCACCCTGCGCGAAACCGTGCATGTGCCCGGCCGCCTGTTCAGCGTCGGCCCGGCTGCGGTGAACAACGTGCCCGGCCTGTTCGCGCGCAACGAACGCCTGGTCTGCCATTTCGACACCAGCTTCGGCCCGATGGTCAGCGTGATGGTCGGTGCGCTGCTGGTGTCGGGCGTGGAAACGGTATGGAGCGGCGAAGAGATTCCGCATTACGGCGACCGCATCACCCGCAAGGACTACCGGGGCCGCGGCATCACGCTGCAGCGCTTCGAAGAGATGGCGCGCTTCAATTACGGCTCGACCGTGATCGTTCTGCTGCCGCCGGGCGTGGCCGAATTCGCCCCGCATCTGGATGCCGAACATCCGGTGCAGCTGGGCCAGGCACTGGCCAAGCTTCGCTGATCCTGCGGTAGTGCCGGCCGCTGGCCGGCATCTCCGTTGATCCAACGCATCGAGCGTTGCCGGCCAGCGGCCGGCACTACCGGATGTGGGCGTTACTGCAGGGTCGGCGCCGGGCCGACGTCCATGCCGTCGTAGTCTTCCACGCCCATCTGCGTAGCCAGCGCACTCAGTTCCTGGTTGCGCTTGTCCAGCGAGGTTTCGTCGTGGACTTCCACGCGCTCCACATGCAGCACGTGGAATGCAGCGTCACCGTCCTCCGGCTCCTGCTCGAACAGTTCCACCAGCACATAGCCCTGCGCCTGCAGGTGGGTGCCCAGTGCCTGCAGCGGCTCGGCGGTGGAGTGCACGAAGAAGTACCCCCACAGCAGCGGGGCATCCAGGTCCCAGTCGGTGTTCTCGCGGAGGTTGGTGAACAGGTTGCGGGTGTCTTCGATGTCCATGCGATATCCAGATTGCAGAAAGATTATTTGTCGCAGCCCTGCAGCTTCAGCACCTGGCCGTGGCGCAGGCTGTAGCCGGGGGCCTTGAGGCCATTGGCGCGGGCCAGCACCGGCACATCGCACTGGAACTTGGCGGCGATCCGGCCCAGGGTCTCACCCTTGCCGACCTTGTAGCTGCGGGCCGGCTTGGCACGCGGGGCCGGCGCCGGGCGCGGCGCAGCCACGGGCGCGGCAGGCGCGGTCGGCACGCTGCTGGCGGCGTTGGGATCGACCACCGGTACCACCCCGCCCACGGCCACGCTGCCGGTGTAGCTGGCAGCGCTGGGGCGCATGATCGCGGCATTGAGGTCGGCGGTGATCAGGGTGCGGGCCAGATCCGCACGCGGGCCGCTGACGCAGTTGCGCGCGTACAGGCCGGCAATGCGGTTGGTGGCATTGATGAGGGTTCCTGCCGGGATCCAGCCATCGGCCTCATAGCGCGGGTTGAGGTTGCGCAACGCGCGCATATAACCATCGCGGGTGCCATGGCTGCCCAGGCAGATGGTCAGTTCGTAGATCGTGGTCGAGCGGGCCAGGCGGATGGTTGCCGGCTGCGCGTTGATCTTCGGGAACTCCACGCCGTACTGCTGGGGGTGCAGGAAGATCCAGGACGCGGCGATCACCATCGGCACGTAGTCCTTGGTTTCGCCCGGGAACTGGTTGTAGACGCTGTCCACCCAGAAGCTCTGGCCCGGGTACTGCTTGTAGACGCGCGCTGCGCGGCCCTCACCGCCGTTGTAACCGGCCAGCGACAGTTCGACGTTGTTGTTGAGCTGGCGCATGCGTTCGTTGAGGTACGTCGCGCTGGCTTCGGCGGCGCTGCGCGCGTCGAAGCGGGTATCGAAACCGGTACCGTCCGGGCCCAAGCCAAAGCGGCGGCCGGTGGCCGGCATGAACTGCATCAGGCCCGCGGCGCCCACGCGTGAGGACGCATGCACGCGGCCGTTGGACTCCTTGGCCATGATGCCGAACAGCAGCGCCTCGGGCAGGCCGCGCTTCTCCCATTCCGGCCACATCACCGCACGCAGGTTCTGGTAGTTCTCGTAGGTGGTCATCAGCGCCGGGCGCATGTCGGTCAGCCAGCGGCGGATGCCGGCCTGCACGGCGGGGTTGTACTCGACCATGTTGTCGAAGGCATGGCGCTTGTCGTTCAGCAGCGCCGCTGCGCGGGCCGCCTCGGGCACGTCGGCAGCCAGCGGGCCGACATGGTCCGGGTCGGCCTCCAGGCGGTCGCCGGCTTCATCGACCACGTCATCATCGGCGGCGGCATCGGCGTCGTGCTTGAGCAGCCGCTTGTAGGTCGCCAGCATGTTGCTCATCTGGCAACCCTTCTGCTTCACGCATTCGCTGATGACATCTTCCATGTCCTCCAGCGCGGCATCGGCCTCGTTGCGACCCTTCGGATCGGCGTTGGCCACCAGCAGCACGGCATCGCTGTAGCGCTTCTCGGCTGCAGTCATGCGCTGCTGCAGTGCATCCACCTTCACCTTGTCCCGGGCCGAAACCCGCTGTGCGTGGGCCTCCGGTGCCAGGGAAACCAGGCCAGCCAGGGCCAGCAGCGGCCAGGTGCGGGAAATCAGGACAGGAACGGGCATTGGTGGCACTGTGTATGAAACAGGCAGGCAGAGTAGCGGCGCTGCCAAGGTCGGGGCAAGCCGACCTTCGGCCCGTCACTGTCGGCGGTTAACATTGGCACATTCATCACAAGGGCTGGACCATGGATCCGATTCTGCTCGGCAAAGGCATCACCGACGATGTGGCTGTCACCCTGCTGCCGAAACTCGGCAACCGCCATGGGCTGGTCGCCGGCGCCACCGGCACCGGCAAGACCGTGACCCTGATGACCCTGGCCGAGGGCTTCTCGCGGATCGGGGTACCGGTGTTCCTGGCCGATGTGAAAGGCGATGTGTCCGGTCTGGCCGTGCCGGGTACCGGCGCCGAGAACCTGCTCAAGCGCGCGGCCGAGATCGGTGTGAGCGACTATGCCCCGGCCGCCAGCCCCACCGTGTTCTGGGACCTGTACGGCAAGCTCGGCCACCCGGTGCGCACCACCGTGAGCGAGATGGGCCCGACCCTGTTGGCCCGCATCCTGGAATTGAACGACACCCAGGCCGGCGTGCTCGACATCGTGTTCAAGCTGGCCGACGACCGCGGCCTGCTGCTGCTGGACATGGACGACCTGCGCGCCCTGCTCGGCCTGGTGGCCGAGGAGCGCAAGGACATCTCCACCGAGTACGGCTTGGTCAGTGCGCAGTCGGTGGCCGCCATCCAGCGCGCCCTGCTGCGGCTGGCCCAGGACGGCGGCGAGCATTTCTTCGGCGAACCGGCGCTGGAACTGGCCGACATCATGCGGGTCAACCATGACGGCCGCGGTGTCATCGGCATCCTTGCCGCCGACCAGCTGGTGCTCAAGCCCAAGCTGTACTCCACCTTCCTGCTGTGGCTGCTATCGGAGCTGTTCGAGCAGCTGCCCGAAGTGGGCGACCTCGACAAGCCGAAGCTGGTCTTCATTTTCGACGAAGCGCACCTGCTGTTCGACGATGCACCGCCCGCTCTGGTACAGCGCATCGAACAAGTGGTGCGGCTGATCCGTTCCAAGGGCGTGGGCGTGTACTTCTGCTCGCAGTTCCCGGACGACGTGCCGGCCAACATCCTCGGCCAGCTCGGCAACCGTGTACAGCACGCGCTGCGCGCATTCACCCCGCGCGACCAGAAGGCGGTGAAGACCGCCGCCGAGACCTTCGTACCGAACCCGAAGCTGGATGTGGTGAAGGTGCTCAGCCAGCTCGGTACCGGCGAGGCGCTGGTGTCCACGCTGCAGGACAAGGGCGTGCCGATGCCGGTGCAGCAGACGATGATCGCGCCGCCGCGCTGCCGCATGGGACCGGTCACCGACACCGAACGTTCGCAGGTGCGTGCTGGCAGCCCGGTCGGCACCCGCTACGACACTGCCGTCAACCGCGAATCGGCCGCCGAACTGCTGGCCCAGCGCGCGCAGAAGGCCGTCGAGAAAACCGATGCGCCCGCCGCGCGCAGCCGTGGGCAGGACGAGGCGCAGGAAGGTGGCTTCGGGCAGTCGATCAAGGACGCGATTTTCGGCACCAAACGCCGCCAGGGCATGATCGAGACGATGGCCAAGCAGACCACGCGTACGGTCGGCACCAAGCTGGGCAACCAGATCGTGCGCGGCATCCTCGGTGGCATCTTCGGCGGCAAGCGCTGAGAGCTCCGATAGTACCTTCACCTTCACCTTCGCGGCGCGCCGGCGACGGCGCGCCGTAGTTGTTTCATTCCGCACGAGAAGCCGCATTACATGTCGCGTTGGCGTCCCCCCGCAGAAAAGAGCACCGCACTGATCACCGCCGCCGGCCATGCGCGCCTGAAAACCGAGCTGGATGAGCTGTGGCGGGTGCGTCGACCGGAAGTGGTCAAGGCGCTGGCCGCGGCCGCGGCCGAAGGCGATCGCTCGGAGAATGCCGAATACACCTACCGCAAGAAGCAGCTGGGCGAGATCGATCGTCGCGTGCGCTACCTGACCAAGCGCCTGGAATCGCTGCGCGTGGTCGACACCACGCCGACTGATCCGCAGGCAGTGTTCTTCGGTGCGTGGGTGGAACTGGAGAACGTGGACAGCGGGCAGACCAGCCGCTACCGCATCGTCGGGCCGGATGAGACCGATGCGGGACTGGGCTGGATCAGCATCGATTCGCCCTTGGCGCGGGCCTTGTTGAAGAAGCGCCTGGATGATGAGTTTTCAGTGGAACTGCCCAGTGGCAACCACACCTTTGCGGTGATCGGTGTGGAGTACGAGACCGCGGCCAACGGCTGAGCCTGTGGCGGGCAGCGGCGCTCAGCCGGGCATGGGCTCGGTTCTAGAGAAGCGGCGGCGGATAGCGGCGCCCTTCGCGCAGCGGACGGAAATAATCGTCGTTCGCGTAAAAGGCTGGCGCCTGGTCGGTGTGCCAGCCGGGAATACCCGCCAATGGAAGCGGACGCAGTTCCAAGGGATCGAGCAGCACCCTGCCCTCCTCGATGGCGCGCGCGACCGTGTCGATGCAGCCTACATCGTCATCGCCCTGCAGCACCACGCATTTGCCGACCAGCAGCCGGCCCGGCAGCAGCGCCTGTTCCATCAAGGCATGACCGAATACTGCGGCGATGGCGATCCGACCTGACTGCCAATGGATCGGTTCGAACAGCACGCGCCACTGGTGAGCATCCCAGGCTGCAAGCAATGCCGGGTCGCGCACGCGTACCACCACGCCGGTTTCATCGAACTGGGTCAGCGCGGCCTGCGCGCGGTTGCGCTGTCCTGCGGCCATGCCCTCGATGTGCCGGCATTGCTGCGCGTTGAGTGCGCACTTGATCGGCAGGTAGCGTGCCCAGACCAGGGCATTGAACAGGTCGTGCCAGTTGCCCGCGCGGGTTGCGATGCACCCTTCGGCAATGCGCGTTTCGTAATGCAGGCCGTCTGCCAGCAACGCCGCATCCTGTTCAACAAAGCGCTTGCCCGCCAAGGCCAGGCGCGCGTCCAGATCGACCACGCGTGGCCAGTCCGCTGCCGTCAGCAGATCACCGAACTCGGCGATAGCAGCAAACAGAGGATGATCGAACGCAGCCCTGTCCACCGCCGCACGCAGCGGTGGCACGAAGCGGCGGGGGCCGCCATCAGCAGCCTCCGCCCCGGTCACAGCACCTTGAGGTCCAATGCCGGGCGCGTGGTCGGCGGCAGTGCGTCGCCGTAGAGATCGTGCTCGTCGCTCTCGGTGATTTCCACGTCGACGAACTCACCCACGCGCAACGCCACCTGGTCTGCGTTCTGGATATGCACCAGGCCGTCGATCTCCGGAGCATCGGCCTTGGAACGCGCCACCGCGATATCGCCTTCGATGGCATCGACCAGGCATTGCTGCACCGTGCCGATCTTGGCTTCCAGACGCGAAGCCGAAATCTGCGCCTGTTTCTCCATGAAGCGCGCCAGTCGTTCCTGCTTCACTTCCTCCGGCACCGGATCCGGCAGGTTGTTGGCCGTGGCGCCCTCGACGGGCGAGTAGGCGAATGCACCGACGCGGTCCAGCTGCGCTTCGTCCAGGAAGGACAGCAGCTCTTCGAACTCGGCCTCGGTCTCGCCCGGGAAACCGACGATGAAGGTCGAACGCACGGTGATGTCCGGCGCGATGCGGCGCCAGTTCTGCACGCGCTCCAGGGTCTTCTCGACCGCGCCGGGGCGCTTCATCAGGCGCAGGATGCGCGGGCTGGCGTGCTGGAACGGGATGTCCAGATACGGCAGAATCCGGTTCTCGGCCATCAACGGCACCACGTCATCGACGTGCGGATACGGATAGACGTAGTGCATGCGCACCCACGCATCCAGTTCAGACAGGCCTTCGCACAGTGCCTTCAGGCGGGTCTGGTAGGCCTTGTCGCGCCACATCTTCTCGGCGTACTTCACATCCACGCCGTAGGCAGAGGTGTCCTGCGAAACCACCAGCAGTTCGCGCACACCGCCGCGCACCAGGCGCTCGGCTTCGCGCAGCACCTCATCGACCGGGCGCGAGACCAGCTTGCCGCGCATCGAAGGAATGATGCAGAAACTGCAATGGTGGTTGCAGCCTTCGGAAATCTTCAGATAGGCGTAGTGACGCGGGGTCAGCTTGATGCCGTAGTCCGGCACCAGATCCACGAACGGGTCGTGCTTGGGCGGCAGCGCTGCATGCACCGCTTCCATCACGCTCTGGTAATCCTGCGGCCCGGACACCGCCAGCACGTTCGGGTACGCCTCGCGGATCTGCTCAGGGCGCTTGCCCAGGCAGCCGGTGACGATGACCTTGCCGTTCTGGTTCATCGCTTCGCCGATGGCATCCAGCGATTCGGTCACCGCCGAATCGATGAAGCCACAGGTGTTGACCACCACCACGTCGGCCGAATCGTAGGACGGGACGATGTCGTAACCTTCCGACCGCAGCTGGGTGAGGATGCGTTCGGAATCGACGAGGGCCTTCGGGCAGCCAAGGCTGACGAAGCCGACTTTGGGGTTCAGCTGGGACATGGAATCGCGGGACTCTGGGGGCCTGGGCCCCTGCCGGCATGGCAGGGGGACCTGGGGGCCGGGGCCTGAAGGGGCGCCAGTATACCGGGGTTGAACGGCCGCCTCTGAATCATGAGCCGCCCGATTCCGCACAACCGCTGACATCGCGCTAACCCGCCCAGCATCGACAATGCAGGCCTGGCCCCTGCAACGAGGTACCCCCGATGTCCGAATGGATCACCCTGGATACGCATTACGGCCCGGTCCGCGCCTGGCAGGCCCTGCCCGAAGGAGCCCCGCGCGGCAGCCTGGTGGTGGTACAGGAGATCTTCGGCGCCAACCCGCACATCCGCAGCGTCGCTGAGCGATTCGCGGCCGAGGGCTACGCCGTGTTGGCGCCGTCGTTCTTCGACCTGGTCGACGGCCCCACGGCCGACCCGGATGCCCTGCCCTACACCCCCGAGGGAGTGAAGGATGGGCTGGAGCGGGTTACCGCGCTGGGCATGGAAAAGGCACTGGAAGTGGTCCGCGCCGCGGCAACCCGGCTGGCACCGCATGGCAAGGTCGGCACGGTCGGCTACTGCTGGGGTGGCAGCGTCGCCCTGCTGTCCGCGCTGCGCCTGGGCCTGCCCTCGGTGAGCTACTACGGCGCGCGCAACGTGCAGTTCCTGGACGAGACGCCGAAGGCCCCGGTGATGTTCCACTTCGGCGCGCAGGACAAGAGCATCCCGCCGGAGGCGATCCAGGCGCACCGTGAGAAGCTGCCGCAGATGGCGACCTACGTCTATCCGGCCGACCATGCCTTCAACCGCGAGGTCGGACATGCGTATGATCCAGACAGCGCCGCCCTGGCGCTGCAACGCACCCTGGACTTCTTCTCGGAGCATCTTGGATGAGCGATTTCGAACTCGATTCACGCCTGGCCACCGATAGCGTGCTGGTGGCCGAAGGCCCGTTGTCGCAAGTGCGACTGATGAACGACGAACGATTCCCCTGGCTGGTCCTGGTGCCGCGTCTGGCCGGGGTGACCGAGTGGATCGAGCTGGACGGCGAGCAGCAGGACAAGCTGCGCACCGAGCTCAACCGCGCCTGCAAGGCCCTGCACGGTTCAGACGGGGTGGAGAAGATCAACATCGGCGCGCTGGGCAACATCGTGCGCCAGCTGCATTTCCACGTGATCGGCCGCCACGACGGCGATCCGGCGTGGCCGGGACCGGTCTGGGGCAGCGGTCCGGCGCACCGCTATGAACCGGCTGCACTGGACCAGCATGTCGCCTACTGGAAGGAACGGCTAGGATATCCGGCCCATTCCTGAGCCAGTGCCGACCCGATGCGATTCAATATCGTCGCCGCCATCCTGCTGATCCTGATCGGCCTGTTCATGCTGGCCAGCAACCTGGGCTGGACCAACCTGAACCTGTCTCGCCTGCTGCTGACCTGGTGGCCGCTCGGCCTGGTCGCCGTAGGCATCGCGATCCTGTTCGGTCGCGGCAAATAAGCAAAGGCGGCGCATGCGCCGCCTTTGTCCTGCAGCGCCGGGGCATGCCCGGCAAGCGCAGCGCGTCCCCACAAACGGAAACGCCGGGCATGGCCCGGCGCTACCGATACGCGCTGACGCAAGCTGTCAGGTGCGCGGCAGGGTCACGCCGGTCTGGCCCTGGTACTTGCCGCCGCGATCCTTGTACGAGGTCTCGCACACTTCATCGGACTGGAAGAACAGCATCTGCGCCACGCCTTCGTTGGCGTAGATGCGCGCCGGCAGCGGCGTGGTGTTGCTGAATTCCAGGGTCACGTGGCCTTCCCACTCCGGCTCCAGCGGGGTCACGTTGACGATGATGCCGCAGCGCGCATAGGTGCTCTTGCCCAGGCACACCACCAGGGTGTCGCGCGGAATGCGGAAATACTCGACCGTGCGTGCCAGGGCGAAGCTGTTCGGCGGAATGATGCACTCGTCACCGACGATATCGACGAAGCTGCCCGGATCGAAATGCTTGGGGTCCACGATCGTCGAGTTGATGTTGGTGAACACCTTGAACTCGCGCGAGCAGCGCACGTCGTAGCCGTAGCTGGAAGTGCCGTAGCTGACGATGCGCTCGCCGTTGGCCTGCTTGACCTGCCCGGCCTCATACGGCTCGATCATGCCGTGCTGTTCGGACATCCGGCGGATCCAACGATCACTCTTGATGCTCATGCTCTGTCCTGGGTGCGAGGGGGCGCGAGGATTCTAACAGGGGGCCGGGCGTCGCCGCCGCAGCCCCGCCAGCAGGCCCTTACAGCAGCGAGGACAGGATCGGGATCGAGGCGCGCGGGCGCTTGCCCACCTCCTCGACCAGACGCTGGGCGGCGCGATGGTAGGCCTGGGCCGCCGCCGATTCCGGCTGCGCGGCGGTGATCGGGGTACCGGCATCGCCCTGCTCGCGGATGCCGATCTGCAGCGGCAGCGACCCCAGCAGCGGCACGCCGTACTGCGCCGCCATGCGCTCGCCACCACCCTCGCCGAACAGGTGCTCCACATGACCGCAGTTGCTGCAGGTATGCACGGCCATGTTCTCGACCACGCCCAGCACCGGCACCTCGACCTTCTCGAACATCTTCAGCGCCTTCTTCGCATCCAGCGTGGCGATGTCCTGCGGCGTGGTGACGATCACTGCACCGGCCAGCGGGATCTTCTGCACCAGCGTCAGCTGGATGTCGCCGGTGCCCGGCGGCAGGTCGATCAGCAGGTAGTCCAGATCGTCCCACAGCGTGTCTTCGAACAGCTGGGTCAACGCCGCCGTCGCGCGCGGTGCGCGCATGATCAGCGGCGTTTCGTCCTCGACCAGATAACCGATCGACATGGTGTCCACGCCGAAGGCCCGCATCGGCTCGATGCTCTTGTTGTCCGGGCTTTCCGGGCGACCGGACAGGCCGAGCATCGCCGGCACGCTGGGGCCGTAGATATCGGCATCAAGCACGCCTACGCGCGCCCCCAGCTGCTGCAGTGCGACGGCCAGGTTGACCGCCGTGGTCGACTTGCCCACGCCACCCTTTCCCGAGCCCACCGCGATCACGTTGCGGATGCGCGCATGCGGCGCCAGTCCCTTCTGCACCTGGCTGGCATGCGGACGACGGGAAGAACTGTTCACTGCGGGCTCCGGGTGAATCGACAAGAAGAACCCAACATCATACTAGCTGGACGTACGCTGACTGAAATTCAGGATTGCTACAGATTCGTGCACAGATTGTTAAGTTCATGTTACGTTCGCTAAGCACTGGTTTTGGGCTGCGTTGCTGGATCTACGGCACGCACGATGGCGCATGCGCAGTGCCGTACTCGTATTTGCTCTCTGAACGGAACTACATGAAAGACCTTCGCAATTCTGCACGTCGCAACACCCTCGCTGTCGCCTTGATCTCCGCCCTGGTTGCCGCCTCGCCGGCAATGGCCCAGGACAAGGCCACCAATCTGGACAAGATCACCGTCACCGGCTCGCTGATCCCGCAGACCCAGGTCGAGACCCAGACCCCGGTCATGACCATCAGCGCTGAAGCCATCCAGTCGCGCGGCTTCAACAGCGTCGCCGAGGTGCTGCAGCAGTCCTCGCTGACCACCGGCGGCATCCAGGGCGGCCAGACCTCCGCTTCGTTCACCCAGGGCGCTGAAGCCGCTGGCATGTTCGGCCTGAATCCGGGTTACACCAAGTACCTGATCAACGGCCGCCCGATGATGTCCTACCCGGCGCTGTACAACGGCGGCGACGCGTTCAACAACATCAGCGGCATTCCGATCGACATCGTCGAGCGCATCGAAGTCCTGCCGGGTGGCCAGTCCTCCCTGTACGGTTCGGATGCGATCGCCGGCGTGGTCAACATCATCCTGAAGGACCACATGGAAGGCGGCAGCCTCTCCGTGCGTGGCGGCACCTCCACCGAAGGCGGTGGCAACAGCTTCCGCGTCAGCGGTGCACACGGCTTCTCGGCGCTGGACGACCGCTTCAATGCACTGGTCAACGTACAGATCGAAAGCAGCAACCCGATCTGGGGCTACCAGCGTGACCTGACCAAGCAGAACAACGCGAACGGCTACACCGCGCAGCTGCCGTCGAACGACTTCGCCGTCATCGACGCCAAGACCAATGCGCTGTACATGATGGACCCGAGCAACTGCGCCAACGTTGCCGGCCAGTTCGACGGCACCACCGTGCTGGCGAACCGCCCGACGGGCCAGTCCTGCGGCTCGGTCTTCGGCGCCGGCTACAAGACCCTGAAGAACGGCAAGGACAGCGGCCAGTTCTACTCGTCGATGACCTTCGACGTGAACGACAACTTCCAGCTGTTCGCCGACGTGCTGTACAGCAAGGAAAAGACCGAATACACCTCGGGCTCGAACTACCTCTGGTGGGGCACCAAGAGCACCATGGGTGGCTTCTATGACCAGGCCTCCGGCAAGCTGGTCAACCTGCAGCGCGCGTTCGCTCCGGAAGACATCGGCGGCGAAGGCTACAAGGGCATCCTGAACAACGACAAGAGCCGTGCCTACCAGGTCACCCTGGGCGGCAAGGGTGCGGTCGGCAACTGGGACTACAGCCTGAGCTTCACCCGTGGCGAATACCGCCTGGATGAGAGCAAGTTCCAGCGCTTCGGCAATGCCATCAACAGCTACTTCGCCGACAAGGTGCTGGGCCCGCAGCTGGGCACCCAGGATGGCTTCGGCATCTACAACACCAACTGGGGCGCGTTCTACTCGCCGATCTCGCCGGAAGATTTCGCTGGCTTCACCGGTTACACCACCAACCACAGCCGCACCTGGCAGAACCTGGCACGCGCGCAGGTCACCAACGGCTCGCTGTTCTCGCTGCCGGGCGGTGATGCCGGCCTGGCCGTGGTCGTCGAAGGCGGCAGCGAAGGTTGGGACTACAGCCCCGACCAGCGCCTGCTGGACGGCGACGTGTGGGGCTCGTCGGCTGTTGCCGGCAACGGTCATCGCAGCAACTACGCGGTGACCAGCGAGCTGCGCATGCCGCTGCTGGAGTCGCTGACGGTGACCGCTTCCGGTCGCTATGACGCCTTCAAGATCGCCGACAACACCGTCGACAAGGCCACCTACAGCGTGGGTGTCGAGTTCCGTCCGATCGAAAGCCTGCTGTTCCGCGGCAAGTACGGCACCGCCTTCCGCGCGCCGACCCTGCCCGACGCGTTCCAGGGCCGCAGCGGCTATTACGCTGCCAACTCCACCGACTACTACCGTTGCGGTGAGCTGGGCTACGTGCCGGGCAACACCGACGCCTGCCGCTACGCGGACAGCGTTTCGGTCTACTCCGAGCGTGCCGGCAACCCGGACCTGGAGCCGATCACCGCCGACGTCTGGAACGCGGGCATCGTCTGGGCGCCGATGGCGAACCTGTCGATCTCGGCCGACTACTACAACTGGAAGATCGAGAACGAAGTCGATACGGCCAGCACCGACCAGCTGCTGCTGGCCGAGTACTACTGCCGCAACGGCCTGCCGAACGGCTCCTCGGCCACCTGCCAGAACGTGGCTGACTGGGTCGTGCGCGATTCGGCCGGCAACCTGAGCTCGCTGTACACCCCGAAGATGAACGTGGCCCGCCAGAACCTGCAGGCCGTGACCGTCGGCTTCAAGTACCTGCAGGACATCGGCCGCTTCGGTTCGCTGCAGTTCTCGGGCAACTACACCAACATGCTGAAGCGTGAAGTGCAGGCGCAGCCGGGCGAGGACTTCCAGGACCTGCTGGGCAACCCGAAGTCGATGTGGAACTACGACAGCTACGCCAAGGTCCGTTCCGACGCGTCGGTGGCCTGGTCGCTGGACAAGTGGACCACCACGCTGTACGCGAACTACATCGGCCACACCCCGAACTACCTGGCGGGCCTGAACGGCTACGAGTACACCCATGGTGCGTCGGGTTACAAGGCAGGCAAGTGGGCCTCGTACACCACTTACAACCTGAGCGTGAACTACCGCGTGCAGGATGACCTGACCCTGTCGCTGATGGTCAACAACGTGTTCAACAAGATGCCCGAGCAGCAGGCTCACAGCTACCAGGGCACCTCCGGCACGCCGTTCAACAACTACCTGTACAACGTCTACGGCCGCACCGTGTACGTGCAGGCCAAGTACGACTTCGGCAAGTAATCCCGTCGATTTCCGGGTTTGATTCCGGACCAGGCCCCGCTTCGGCGGGGCCTTTTTTTTTGGCGAGGCATGTGCGGCGATCGCCGCGGGAACATATCAATTGTTAAATATCCGGACATTTACTGGATATTCATTAAGCCAAACTCGGCAAATTCGTACCAATATTGCAATCAATTGTTTTTAAAGAAATTTTTATTAACTCCGAACGAGCCATTGCGAGAGCGCGACAAGCCCGCGAAAAACAAGTTAAGCGTGTGTTACGTTCGAAAAACGCCGCCTTTCTGCGTCCACCGGCTGCTGAACCATCCATGAGTTCCCAGGAAAGGGAAAACGCGTTTCTCACGACCACACGGAGTACCGCATGTCTCGCAATGGCTTCCCGCGTCACCCGCTCACCCGCGCCGTCCTCAGCGGCCTGATCCTGGCCAGCAGCAGCGCGATCGCGCTCGCCCAGGACAACACCCCCACCGATCTCGGACGCGTGACCGTCACCGGCTCACTGATCCCGCAGACGCAGATCGAGAACCACACGCCGGTACTGACCGTCACCGCCGAGGACATCCAGACCCGCGGCTTCACCAGCGTTGCCGAGGTGCTGCAGCAGAACTCGTTGACCACCGGTGGCCTGCAGGGCGGCCAGACCTCCGCTTCGTTCACCCAGGGCGCTGAAGCCTCGGGCATGTTCGGCCTCAGCCCGAGCTACACCAAGTACCTGATCAATGGACGGCCGATGCTGTCCTACCCCGCTCTCTACAACGGCAGCGACACCTTCAACAACCTCAGCGGCATCCCGATCGACATCGTCGAGCGCATCGAGATCCTGCCCGGTGGGCAGTCCTCGCTGTACGGCTCGGACGCGATCGCCGGTGTGGTCAACATCATCCTCAAGGACCGCATGGACGGCGGCGTGCTGAACGTGCGCGGCGGCGGTTACACCGAGGGTGGCGGCAACGATTTCCGCGTCAGCGGCGCGCATGGCTTCAATGCATTCGATGATCGCTTCCACGCGTTGGTCAACGTGCAGTACGAGAAGAGCAGCCCGATCTGGGGTTACCAGCGCGACCTGACCAAGCAGAACAACACCCGGGGTTATACGCCGCAGGTTCCGACCAACGACTTCCTGGTCTACCTGCCGGGCCAGCAGAACGCTTACGTGATGATGGACCCGAGCCGCTGCGCCAACGTCGCCGGCCAGTTCGGCGGCACCACCGTACTGGGCACACGCGCTACCGGTGAGTCCTGTGGCTCGCCCTTCAGTGCCGGCTACAAGACGCTGAAGAACGGCAAGGAAAGCAGCCAGATCTATTCGTCGATGTCCTTCGACGTCAACGACAACTTCCAGCTGTTCGCAGACGCGCTCTACAGCCTGGAAGAAGTGCAGTACAACGCCGGTTCGGGCTACGCCTTCTGGGGCAGCGATGTCGGCTTCGGTGCGTTCGTCGACCAGGCAAGTGGCGAATACATGAACCTGCAGCGCGCGTTCGCGCCGGAGGACATCAGCGCCGCCGGCTACCGCGACACCATGAGCACCGATCGCAACAAGGCCTACCAGATCACTCTGGGCGGGCGCGGCAACGTTGGCAACTGGGATTACAGCGCCAGCTTCAGCCGTGGCGAGTACAAGCTGACCGAGCGCAGCTTCGCGCGCTGGGCCAATGAGATCGACAGCTACTTCGAAGACCGCGTGCTGGGTCCGGTGCTGGGCGTCACCGACGACGGCTACAACATCTACAACCCGAACTGGGGCGCGTTCTATTCGCCGCTGCCGGCCGGCGATTTTCAGACCTTCACCGGTTTCACCTACAACAAGAGCCGCACCTGGCAGAACCTGGGCCGCGCGCAGATCACCAATGGTTCGCTGTTCAAGCTGCCCGGTGGCGATGCCGGCCTGGCAGTGGTGGCCGAAGCCGGCAGCGAAGGCTGGTCGTATACCCCCGACCAGCGCCTGCTGGACGGCAGCGTGTGGGGCACCACCTCGGTGGCCGGTGCCGGACATCGCAGCAACTACGCACTGACCAGCGAACTGCGCATGCCGTTGCTGGAGTCGTTGACCGTGACCGCCTCGGGCCGCTACGACGCGTTCAAGATCGCCGACAAGACCGTCGACAAATCGACCTACAGCATCGGCGTGGAGTTCCGTCCCATTGAAAGCCTGCTGTTCCGCGGCAAGTACGGCACCGCCTTCCGCGCGCCCAGCCTGTCCGACGCCTTCCAGGGCCGCAGCGGGTACTACGCCAACGGCTCGGTCGACTACTACCGCTGTGGCCAGCTCGGCTTCAACCCGAGCGACACGGTTGGCTGCCCGTATGCCAACGAATCGGTGTTCGGTGAGCAGTCCGGCAACCCCGAGCTGGAAGCGATCACCGCCGACGTCTGGAACGCCGGCATCGTGTGGGCGCCCATCAACAACCTGTCGGTATCGGTGGACTACTACAACTGGAAGATCAAGAACGAGGTCAACACCCTCAGTTCCGACCAGTTGCTGCTGGCCGAGTACTACTGCCGCAACGGCCAGACCAACAACACCTCGGCCAGCTGCCAGAACGTGAGCGACTGGATCACGCGTGACGGCACGGGCAAGCTCGAGCAGATCTATACGCCGAAGATGAACATCGCCAGCCAGAACCTGCAGGCGGTGACGGCCAGCTTCAAGTACGTGCAGGACATCGGCCGCTTCGGTGCGCTGCAGTTCTCCAGCAACTACACCAACATGATCAAGCGCGAACTGCAGCCGCAGCCGGGCGACGAGTACCTGGACCTGCTGCGCGACCCGTACGCGATGTGGAACTACGACCAGTACGCCAAGGTGCGCGCCGACGGTGCGGTGGGCTGGGCGAAGGACAAGTGGACCACCACCGTGTACTTCAACTACATCGGCAGGACGCCCAACCGCATGGCGTACCTGGGCAAGGGCTACGACTACGTGCATCCGTCTGGCTACGAGGCCGGCAAGTGGGGCTCGTACACCACCTACAACCTGAGCGTGAACTACCAGGCGATGGACAACCTGACGCTGTCGATGATGGTCAACAACGTGTTCAACAAGATGCCCGACGGCCAGGCCCACAGCTACGCCGGCAACATCGGTGCGCCGTACAACAGCAACATCTACAACCCGTACGGCCGTGCGGTCTACGTGCAGGCCAAGTACGAGTTCGGCAAGAAGTAAACTCTGGTCCCGCAGCACCCAAAGGCCCCGCTTCGGCGGGGCCTTTTTTCATGCCTGCCAATTGAGACGGACAAGCGATGAAAGTCCCATAAATTAAATAATCGAAAACCCCAAAGCCCCCCCCCTAAGCCTTTGATTCAAAAGCTGAATCTTACTAATGACCAATACTGTTCCGCATCGCAACATTTTGAAACATTCCCAGACAAACCGGCTTCTTCGTTGATTACAAAGGGGTTTCCCGGAAATACCTGGCACACCCATGTGACGGCCCCATTTTGACAACGTGAACGTCGTGTTACGGTCGGCTGAATGGATTGCAACTGAACAAATCATGAAGGTGTCAAGGAGGACATCCGCCAGACGACATCGCTCACACGGGGATCCATCATGTCTCGCCATCGTTCCACGCCTTCGCGTCATCCTCTGACCCTCGCCCTGATCGGTACCCTGCTCGCCTCCGGCGCAGCCCACGCGCAGGACAACGCGCCGATCCAGCTTGACCGCGTCACCGTCACCGGTTCACTGATTCCGCAGACGCAGATCGAGAACCACACGCCGGTCCTGACCGTTACCGCCGAGGACATCCAGACGCGCGGTTTCACCAGTGTCGCCGACGTCCTGCAGCAGTCTTCGCTGTCGACCGGCGGTTTGCAGGGCGGACAGACGTCCGCTTCGTTCACCCAGGGTGCCGAGGCAGCCGGCATGTTCGGGCTCAGCCCCGGCTACACCAAGTACCTGATCAACGGCCGCCCGATGCTCTCGTATCCGGCGCTGTACAACGGCAGCGACAGTTTCAACAACATCAGCGGCATTCCGATCGACATCGTCGAGCGCATCGAGATCCTGCCCGGCGGCCAGTCGTCGCTGTACGGTTCGGATGCGATCGCCGGCGTGGTCAACATCATCCTCAAGGAGCGCATGGATGGCGGTGTGCTCAACGTCCGTGGCGGTGCCTACTCCGAAGGCGGCGGCAACAGCGTACGCGTCAGTGCGGCGCGCGGCTTCAACGGCGTCGACGATCGATTCCATGCGCTGGTCAACGTGCAGTACGAAAAGACCAGCCCGATCTGGGGCTATCAGCGTGACCTGACCAAGGTCAACAATCCCGACGGCTACAGCCCCCAGTACGTCTCCAACGACTTCCTGGTGCTGCTGCCGGCCAACAGCAACCGCTACGCCATGATGGACCCGAACCTGTGCGCCAACGTGGCGGGCCAGTTCGACGGCACCACCGTGCTCGGCACCCGGCCGACCGGCCAGGCCTGCGGTTCGGTGTATGGCACCGGCTACAAGACCATCAAGAACGGCAAGGAAAGCGGGCAGATCTACAGCTCGATGACCTTCGATGTGAACGACAACTTCCAGTTGTTCGGCGACGCGCTCTACAGCCTGGAAGAAGTGAAGTACGCCACCGGCTCCGGCTACACCTGGTGGGGCACCTCCTCCGGATGGGGCCGCTTCTATGATCAGGCCAGCGGCCAGTACATGAACCTGCAGCGCGTGTTCGCGCCGGAGGACATCGGCGGCGGCGGCTATCGCGACATCATGAACACCGATCGCAACAAGGCTTACCAGGTCACGCTCGGCGGCCGCGGCACGGCCGGCAGCTGGGACTACAGTGCCAGCTTCACCCGTGGCGAATACAAGTTGACCGAGCGCAACTTCGTGCGCTGGAACGATCCGATCAACGACTACTTCGAGCAGCGTGTGCTGGGGCCGGTGCTGGGCACCACCAGCACCGGGTACAACATCTACAGCCCGGACTGGGAAGCGTTCTACTCGCCACTGCCGAGCGGTGATTTCCAGAGCTTCACCGGCTACACCTACAGCCAGAGCCGCACCTGGCAGAACCTGCTGCGTGCGCAGGTCACCAATGGTTCGCTGTTCAAGCTGCCCGGCGGCGACGCCGGCTTCGCAGTGGTGGTTGAAGGCGGCAGCGAAGGCTGGGATTACACGCCCGATACCCGCCTGGTGGACGGCAGCGTGTGGGGCACCACCGCGGTTTCCGGCGCCGGCCATCGCAGCAGCTACGCGGTGACCAGCGAACTGCGCATGCCGTTGCTCGAATCACTGACGGTGACCGGCTCCGGCCGCTACGACGCCTTCAAGATCGGTGGCAACACCATCGACAAGGCGACCTACAGCGTCGGCCTGGAATTCCGTCCGATCGACAGCCTGCTGTTCCGTGGCAAGTACGGCACCGCGTTCCGCGCGCCCACCCTGTCCGATGCCTTCCAGGGTGTCAGCGGCTACTACGCCAACGGCTCCACCGACTACTACCGTTGCGGCCAGCTTGGCTACGATCCGGCCAATACCACCGGCTGCCCGTATGACAGCGTGTCGGTGTTCGGCACCCAGTCCGGCAACCCGGACCTGGAGCCGATCACCGCCGATGTCTGGAACGCCGGCATCGTCTGGGCGCCCATCAACAATCTGTCGGTGTCGGTGGACTACTACAACTGGAAGATCAAGAACGAGGTCAATACCCTCAGCTCCGACCAGTTGCTGCTGGCCGAGTATTACTGCCGCAACGGCCAGACCAACAACACCTCGGCCAGCTGCCAGAACGTGAGCGACTGGATCACCCGCGACGCCTCCGGCGTGCTCGATGAGATCTATACGCCGAAGATGAACGTGGCCAGCCAGAACCTGCAGGCGCTGACGGCCAGCTTCAAGTACGTACAGGACATCGGCCGCTTCGGTTCGCTGCAGTTCTCCGGCAACTACACCGACATGCTCAAGCGCGAACTGCAACCGCAGCCGGGCGATGAGTACCTGGACCTGCTGCGCGACCCGTATGCGATGTGGGTGTACGACTCTTACGCCAAGGTGCGCGCCGACGGCTCGATCGGCTGGGCCAAGGACAAGTGGACCACCACCCTGTACGCCAACTACATCGGCAAGACGCCGAACTACATGGCCTACCTGGGCAATGGCTACGACTACGTCCATAGTTCCGGCTACAAGGCCGGCAAGTGGGGGTCGTACACCACCTACAACCTGAGCGTGAACTATCGGGCGATGGACAACCTGACCCTGTCGCTGATGGTCAACAACGTGTTCAACAAGCTGCCCGACAACCAGCGGTACAGCTTCGCCGGCACCAGCGGCCAGCCGTACAACAACTACCTGTACAGCGCCTACGGCCGCGCGGTCTACGTGCAGGCCAAGTACGAGTTCGGCAACCAGTAAGGGCCACAGACCGGGTGTTTCTGGAGACCCCGCTTCGGCGGGGTCTCCTTGTTTGCGGCCAATGGTGAGGACCAGCCCCGTTCACGTCGAGTTGACGGAAACCGAGCCTTCGTTCATCTTCAGGTCATATTGACGTGCCCTGCCACAAGGAACCGCTGACCATGGAATCGCGCTTCACACCTGCCCGCTTGGGTACCGCCATCGCACTACTGGTGGGCCTGCACATCACCCATGCCTCCACCGCGCCCCTGCCGGTTGAGGATTTCGCCAAGATTCCGTCAATCCAGTCCGTCAGCATGAGCCCTGACGGCAAGCAGCTGGTTGCCATCATCGCTGCACCCGGCAGCAACAATGGTGACACCGCGCTGGCCAACTGGAACCTGGACACCCCCGGCTCGGCACCGGTGGCGATCACCCCGTCCGGTGATCGGATGAAGTTCATTGCCGCCAGCGCGCTCAAGGCAGGCCGCAGTCTCGTCATCGGTCGCCAGGAGCTGACCGCACAACTGTCCGGCTGCGGCGAAGGCAACTCAGTCGGCTCGACCAAAACCTTCCTATCCAAGGCCTTTCTCACCGACAGCAGCCAAGCCAAGTTCGACGAAGCATTCGCCGACAACACCCGAAAGCTGGGCATCAGTGAGCAGACCCAACGCTGCCTGGAGCTTGCCGGCACAGCGTCCCTGGTGCACTCGCTTCCGCTGGATCCGGACAAGGTCATCATTTCACAGATCAACCAGACCAATTTCTCCGCCAGCTACTACCTGTTCAACCTCAGGACCGGGCAGACCGAGCTGCTGTTCCATGGCGACGCCCGCTCCACGCCGGGCCTTTTCCATCCACGCAACGGCGAACTGCTGACCCGTACGCAGATCGAGCCTGCGGGCTCCAACGACTATGAGCAGCAGATCCTGGTCAAGAGCAAAGCAAGCGGTCAGTTCGAGAAGCACGAAACGCTCACCACCCGGCTGTCCGACCGCTACACCATGGAAGTGGTCGGTATCGATGACCAGAGCGGCAAGCTGTACATCCTCACCGACAAATTTTCCGACCAGGTGCAGGCACGCCTGTACGACCCGGCCACCAAAGCGTTCGACAACGAACCGCTGGCGGCTCATCCCGAATATCCCATCGGCGGACTGATCCTGGGCACCAAGCCGAGCAACTTCAACCAGGTGCTGGGCTTCTACGTCGACGGCCCTCGACGTGAAGCGGTCTACGTCGATCCGCAGATGAAAGCCCTGTACGACGGCCTCAAGCAGGCCTATCCGGGCAAAAACATCGCCATCAGCGGTTACAACGACGATCTTTCGCGCGTACTGTTCACCACCAACAGCGCCAGCTCGCCCACCAGCTACCAGATCCTGGTCGATCGCAAGCAGGTCACCACGCTGGGCAGCGAACGCCCCTGGGTAGATGGCAAGCAGATCGGCGAACAGCGCTGGATAACCTATACCGCCCGGGATGGTCGCAAGATCCCCGCCATCGTCGACCTGCCCGCGGGCTGGAAAAACGGTGACGCCGCGCTGCCGGCGCTGGTCCATCCCCATGGCGGCCCTTGGGCCCGTGACTATACCGGCTGGGATGCATCCGGCTGGGTGCCATTCTTCACCTCGCGTGGTTACGCGGTAATCCGCCCGCAGTACCGGGGCTCGACCGGGTTCGGCCGTGAGCACTGGATCGCCGGCGACAAGCAATGGGGGCTGACGATGCAGGACGACAACGATGATGCTGCGGCGTGGCTGGTGCAGCAGGGTATCGCAGCCAAGGACCGCATCGCGATCTTCGGCTACTCCTACGGTGGCTTCGCCTCCGCCGCCGCAGTGGTGCGCAGTCCCTCACCCTATCAATGCGCCATTGCAGGCGCACCCGTGACCGATCTGGCTCGCCTGGGCGTCTCCTGGAGCGAGAACCGTCTGCAGCGCATCCTGCAGGGCCAGACCGTGAAGGGCATGGACCCGATGCAGAACACCGCCAAGGCCGCTATCCCGCTGCTGACCTTCGTTGGCGATCGCGACGTGCGCACCCCTGCCTCCCACGCCAGGAACTTCTACAACGGCGTGAAGGACAAGGTGCCGGCCCGCTTCGAGCTGATTCCCGATATGCCGCACAGCATGCCGTGGTATCCGAGCCACTATCGCGCGACCCTGCCGCTGATGGCAGATTTCCTGGGCAAGGACTGCGGACCAAGCGGCCTGTAAGCCCACCGCAATCTGGGCTGTGCACGAACCCCGTCGGTTAACCGACGGGGTTTTTTCATGCGCCACTTCCTGAATTCCCCCTTAGCAACAACGAGTTACATCGACAATCCATTCATGTTGCATTTACTTTACACCACACATACACTCCATTAACCGAAGCATAACAAGTGGGGATCACACCGAAATGCGCAACGCCAACCGCCACATCAAGCCAAGCCGCGTCCCGCTCACTCTCGCTGTGCTGGCCTGCCTGCAGGCCGCACCGGTCCTGGCCCAGGAGACCACCCAGCAGGAAGCCGCGGCGTCAAGCACTTCCACCCGTAATCAACGCGCGACCGATCTTGACAAGGTCACCGTCACCGGATCATTGATCCGTCGTGCGGACTACGATACCTCCTCCCCTGTGTTCACCATCGACACCGAGCACAACGCAGCGCAGGGCCAGGTCTCGGTTGGCGAGTTCCTGCAGAAGTCCGCGATCGGTGCGGCCGAGACGCAGATCACCCATCAGTTCGGCGGTTTCGTCGTAGACGGCGGCACGGGTGTGCAGACCTTCTCGTTGCGCGGCCTCGGTGCCAACCGCACTCTGGTGCTGCTGGACGGCCAGCGTCCGGGCCCGGCCGGTACCCGCGGCGCGGTCGGTGCTTTCGACCTGAACGTCATTCCCACCGCCATCCTGCAGCGCGCTGAAATCGTGAAGGATGGTTCGTCGTCCATTTACGGTTCCGATGCCGTAGCCGGCGTGGTCAATCTGATCACCAAGAAGAATTTCGAGCGCCCGGAACTGACCGTTACCGGCCGCATCCCCACCGAAGGTGGTGGTGAGGTCTTCCAGGGTTCGCTTGCCAATGGCTGGAACTTTGAGAAGGGCAGCATCGTCGCCGCCGTCGAGTGGTATCGCCACAACGAACTGACCCGCGCTGACCGCGATTTCCTGAAATGCGGCAACGACCTGATCAAGGACGCCAACGGCAATCGTATCGACCGGGAAGATCGTTCAATCACCGCCGGCACCAACCTGGCCAACTGCAACAACCTCCTGATCAACGTCATCGACGAGTACGACTCGCCGATCCGTTATGTCCCATCGCCGGACGGCAGCACCGTCGGCCCGTTCCCCGGTTACCGCCCTCGTGCCAACCGCACCTACGCCAATGGCAGCCCGGTGGCGTACTACGAAGAACCGTTGAACTTCGATGCCTGGGGCCGTAGCCACATCATCAACCGCCAGGAGCGCAAGTCGGCGTACTTCGCTTCGGACTTCGGCTTCGAGTCGTTCAACTGGAAGACCCAGTTCCTCTACAACAACCGCAAGACCAACAACTTCCAGTGGCGCCAGTTCTTCCCGACCGTGGAAGCGCCGGGCACCAGTACCGGTTATGCGCAGCCGGTGCTGCCGTTCAAGTCCTCCTCGGAAACCGAGGTGAACTACTACTACCTGGCCAACAAGTTCGACGGCCTGTTCACTGGCAGCTGGGGTTGGGAAGTCAATGCCAACGCCAGCCGCTCCAGCGGCAAGTACAGCTCGCTGGGCATCCGCAACTCGATCACCGGCGATCTGACCAATCCGAATGCCGGCGAAACTCCGGCGGCGAACTATTTCGACCCGGGCTACCTCAGCGGTGCCAAGGTCGATGAGCTGGTGGACATCCTGGGCATCACCGCCACCGGCAAGACCACCTACGACACGGCCACGATCAACGCCATCTTCTCTGGCGAATTGTTCGACCTGCCGGCCGGCCCCGTCGGTGCTGCGTTTGGCCTGGAATACCGCTACTACTCCATTGAAGATACTCCGGACGAGAACTACAAGGACCTGTGGGGTGCGTCGACCGCTGACGTGACCAAGGGCAATGACAAGGTGAAGGAAGCCTTTGTCGAATTCGACATCCCGCTGGTCAAGGGCGTGACCGGTATCGAATCGCTCACCGCCAATGCCTCGGCCCGTGTCTTCAAGTACAACTCTGTCAGCGGCAGCGACAAGGTGTGGAAGGCCGGCTTGAACTGGCAGATCATCCCGTCGCTGCGCATCCGCGGCACGGTCGGTACGTCCTATCGCGCCCCTGGCCTGTACGAGCTGTACCTGGGCAACCAGACCGGCTTCCAGAACCAGACCGCAATCGATCCCTGCATCCGCTGGGATGAGAGCGACAACACCAACATCCGCGCAAACTGCGGCGCCGCCGGCATCCCGGGCGATTACGTGGGCGCAGGCTCCAGTGCAACCGTGTACACCAGCGGCGGCGCCGGGAACCTGATTCCAGAAACCTCCCGCGCCAAGAGCGCCGGTATCGTGTTCACCCCCTCGTTTGCTGACCTGAGCGTGGCGATCGACTATTTTGACTACGATATCCGCGGCCAGATCACCTCGCTGAACGCGCTGGACATCACCACTGGCTGCTACGGTTCCAGCACCTATCCGAACCGCTACTGCGACCTGCTGGAGCGCAACCCGACCACCGGTCCCGATGCCAACTCGATCCGCAACATCTACGCCCAGTACCTGAACATCAACCAGCAGCGTACCCGCGGCTGGGACATGACCCTGAACTGGGAGCACGAGTTCGGCTTCGGCAAGTTCGCCCTGGATTCCCAGGTCACTTACACCGTGGAAGACGTTGCACAGCTGTTTGACAGCGCGGAGGCCAGCGGCTTGGCTTCATCGGATCAGCTCGGCCTGATCGGCCGTCCGGACTTGGTGGCCAACTTGGGCCTGACCCTGACCCGCGGCGACTGGGAGTACAACTGGTTGACCCAATACATCGGCAAGACCGAGAACACCACCCTCAATTCCCGCTTCACCTATCAGGGCCGTCCGGATTCGTACCGTGACCTGGTGGCCGACGCACGCGTTTATCACACCGCTTCCTTGAGCTACAAGCAGGCCGATTGGGAAGTGCTGGTGGGTATCTCCAACGTGTTCAACACCAAGCCGGCACTGATCTCCACCGGCGCAGGCAACCGCTACGGCAACACCGCAGCCTTTGCCACCCAGTACGATCTGTACGGCCGTACCCCGTTCGTACGTCTGAAGTACAAGTTCTGATCCGGCAGTAACAGCGGTATCCCGGAAAGGGCGGCGCAAGCCGCCTTTTCCTTTTGCGGGCCTGTACTCCCCCATCACTGATCACAGGCCCGACGGCGGCCTGGCTTTGCAGTGGCTGCCAGAAAGATCAAGAGACAGCGAGAACGACATGAACGGAGCTCGGGCGTCCTCGCGGCACCTCCCCTGAGGCACGCGCCCTTACCCCATCAACCGCCAGCTTGCGCAAAGCACCGCTTAACACCGCATTCATAAACCGAAGCAAGAACAAAACCTATTCATCACAACTGAGACTAAGGCACTGTAATTGTTGCAATTTGATGATCGAAAGCCGCTTATTCCAGAAGGAAATGTGACGGACCGATGCTTTTTCCGTTAAGTGCATGTTAGGTTCGATGAACGTCAGGACGACACATGAACATCAACATAACAACCGCATGGAGGCGAGCGTTCTCTGTCCATTAGGGGGATTCACTCGATGACGCACTACCGCACGCCCGGTCGCCACCCGCTGACCAACGCTCTGCTCGCCGGCCTGATGATGGCTGCCGCGGCCCCAGCTCTGGCCCAGGAGGCCAGCTCCGGCAGCAACCCGATCGACCTGGACCGCGTCAGCGTGACCGGCTCGCGCATCGCGCGTACCGGCTTCGTGACCCCCTCGCCGGTCACCGCCATCACTGCCGAAGAAATCCGCGCCACCGGCGCCAACAACATCGGCGACCTGATGGCGCGCCTGCCGGCGCTGAGCCCGACCTATACGCTGGGTAATTCCACCCGCTTCATCGGCACCGCCGGCGTCGGCCTCATGGACCTGCGCGGCATGGGCACCTCGCGTACGCTGGTTCTGGTCAATGGCCGCCGCCATGTCGGCGCCACCTCCGGCTCCTCGGCGGTGGACGTCAACACGATCCCGGTCGAGTGGATCGAACGCGTTGAAGTGATCACCGGTGGTGCATCGGCCGTGTACGGCGCCGATGCAGTGGCCGGCGTCGTCAACTTCATCATGAAGAAGTCGTTCGACGGCGCCGAAGTGCGCGCTCAGACCGGCATGGCCAGTGAAGGCGGCTTCAACCGTTCCTTCATCAGCGCCTCGGCAGGTACCGATTTCGCCAATGGCCGCGGCAGCGCGGCGATCGCCCTGGAATACAGCAAGCAGGACCGCTTTGTCCGCAGCGACCGCGCGATCGGCAACGAATTCCTGGTGTCGGTGCCGAACCCGAACTACGACCCGACCAAGCCCTCCAACGAAAGCAATCCGCAGACCGTCCTCAGCGGCCCGGGTGGCAACCATTCGATCTCCTTCGGCGGCACCTTCACACTGGGTGCGTTCTCGCCCACCAACAAGGCGACCTGGGGCAACCGTTACCAGTTCAACCCGGACGGCACCTACCGCCCGCAGCGCTATGACGGCGTGATGCCGAGCACCACCAGCTGCGTCAACTGCGACTTCGCCGACCTCAATTCGGTGGCCGATCTGCAGCCCGGCTTCGACCGCAAGAGCGTCAATACAGTCGTCAACTTCGATCTGACCGACAACCATCGCCTGTATTTCGAAGGCAAGTACACCGAGACCGTGTCGGACTTCCTAGCCCAGCCGTCGTTCGACCAGACCCTGCGCATCCAGCGCGACAATGCCTACGTTTCGCCGCAGCTGCGCGCCCTGATGGCCGCCAACGGCGCCAGCCAGTTGACCCTGAGCCGCTTCAACGTCGATGCCGGCCAGCGTGGCGAGCACGTGGAGCGCAACACCCAGCGCTTCGTGCTTGGCGTCGAGGGCAACCTGACCGAGAACTGGACCTACGACGTGTACGGCAACTGGGGCCAGAGCGAGGTCAAGCGCTGGAACCTCAACAACCGCATCAACGAGCGTTGGCAGGCAGGCTTGGACACCGTGGTCGATCCGTCCACCGGCCAGATCGTCTGCCGCACCACGCTGAACCCGAACGCGACCAACCCCAACAACGGCAACCGCGTGTATTCGCAGTTCGCACGCGAGGGCTGCGTACCGTTCTCCGTATTCGGCAACGGTGCAGTGACCCAGGCCGCGCGTGACTGGATGAACGTCAAGTCGTTCAACTATTCGCGCCTGCAGCAGTCGGTGTTCAGCGCCTCGCTGGCCAACGCCTCGCTGTTCAGCCTGCCGGCCGGCGACGTCGGCGTGGCCGGTGGCGTGGAATACCGCCGCGAGAAGAGCCGCGAAATCACCGATCCGCTGGCAGCGCAGGGCCTGACCTTCCTCAACGCGATCCCCAACCGGATGGGCAAGTACGACGTACGCGAAGCATTCGTCGAAGCCACTGTGCCGTTGCTGGCCGACATCCCGGGCATCTACAACCTGACCATGGACGCTGCCGGTCGCTGGTCCGACTACAGCAGCATCGGCAAGACCACCACCTGGAAGGTCGGCCTGGACTGGACCATCATCCCGTCCCTGCGCGCCCGCGGCACCCTGTCGCAGGCGGTGCGCGCACCAAGCATTGGTGAACTGTACAACCCGCAGAGCGAGAACTTCGCCACCGTCAACGATCCCTGCAACTACCTGGCCACCAATTCCAACCGTCCCAACACCGCAGCTGATCCGGCTCTGCGCCAGGCCAACTGCTCGGCGCTGGGCGTGCCGGTGGGCTGGGTCGACACCTACACCGCAACGCGCCCGGGTGTCAGCGGCGGCAACCCGAATCTGAAGCCGGAGCGTGCGCGCAGCTTCACCTATGGGCTGGTCTGGCAGCCTGATTTCCTGCAGGGCTTCGGCATGTCCGTGGACTACTGGTGGATCAGTCTGAAGGACGCCATCGGTGCTGTGACTGCACAGACCAATGCCACCCGTTGCGTGGATTCTCCGGGCGGCATCAACAACAGCTTCTGCGGCTTCATCGAGCGCGCACCGGTCGGTGGCAAGACCGATGCCGGCGGCCGGACCTTCCCGGAACATTCGATCAGCCGTTGGGTTGCGCTGAACGAAAACCTGGCTCGTTCGCGTCGCGTCGGCGTCGACCTGGAAATGGACTACCGTTTCAAGCTGGCCGAGGGTGACACGGTGATCCGCCTGGTCGGTACCCGCCTGCTGCAGTCGCGTGAATGGGCCTTCCAGGACTTCCCGACCGAGTACGACGAGAACGTTACCTGGGTGACCGACCCGCGCTGGCGCGGTTCGCTGCAGACCAAGTACTCGCTGGGTCAGTGGCGTGCGTCGTGGGACCTGAACTACGTGAGCAGCAACCTGCGCGTGCAGCCCAAGAGCTACCAGGCCAACCCGGGCCAGACCAGCCCGATCCGCAACGGCTCGTACGTCTACCACAACTTCCAGTTCGGCTACCGCTTCCCGGGCGACAAGATCGACGTCTACCTGGGCGTGGACAACGCTTTCGACAAGGATCCGCCGGTGAACTACTTCGGCTCCGACGTCGGTTCGGCGATGTACGACAACATCGGTCGCTACATGTACATGGGCGCTACCTACAAGTTCTGATCCAGCAACACATGCAGTAACCCGACAGACCCGGCTTTTGCCGGGTCTGTCTTTTTCCGGTACCGGCAAGGCCCCCTTGCGCCCGGCCATGACCTTCGACACCCTTGCAGTGCGGGCCGGCGGCGTATCGTTCGGCCCACGGCCGTTCCCCCGGCCCTTCCCTGACTCACTCGGCCTGGAGGCCATTCAAGTGACCCGTACTCCCAAGATCGTGCTGCTGACCCTGGCCGTTTCGGCCGCGCTGGTCGGCTGCGGCAAGAACGAAACCCCGGCAAAGGATGCCACCGCCTCCACGCCGGCCGCGGCCGACGCCGCCACCACCTACAAGCTCGACGAGAGCAAGCTGCCGGCCTACAACGCCTTCCAGGCCAGCGATCTGGACAGCAACCTTGACGCCTGCACCGCCTTCGGCGACTACGTCAACGGCAAGTGGCTGGCCGCCAACGAGATTCCGGGCGACCGCACCAGCTGGGGCGCCTTCACCATCCTCGACGAGCGTTCGGTGGCCGTGCAGCACCAGCTGGCCGAGCAGGTCGCGCAGGTCAAGAATCCGGCCGGCATCGAGAAGATCGTCGGCGACCTGTGGGCCACCGGCATGGACGAAGCCAAGGTCAACGCCCAGGGCATCGAGCCGCTGAAGGCCGATCTGGCTGCGATCGACGGCCTGCAGGACAAGGCGGCCATCGCCAACTACCTGCGCACCAGCGCCGCCAAGGGCGAGAACGTGCTGTTCGGCTTCGGCGCCGAAGCCGACTTCAAGAACTCGGCCGTGAACATGGCCTATGCCAGCCAGGGCGGCCTGGGTCTGCCGGACAAGACCTTCTATACCGATGCCTCCAAGGCCGACAAGCTGAAGGCCTACCAGGCTCACGTGGCCAAGGTGCTGGAGCTGTCCGGCGTGGCCGCTGCCGATGCAGCAAAGCAGGCTGAAGAAGTCGTCAAGTTCGAGACCCGCCTGGCCAAGGCGTCCAAGTCCAGCGTCGAGCTGTCGCGCGATGTCTCGCTGTACTACCACCCGGTCAGCCTGGCCGAGGCCGATGCGCTGACCCCGAACTTCAGCTGGACCGAGTTCTTCAAGTCGCAGAACGTGGCCGCGCCGGAGAAGTTCTCGCTGGCCATCCCGGCCTTCCACCAGGAAGTGAGCAAGGCGCTGGGCGATACCGATCCGTCGGTGTGGCGCGCCTACCTGCGCTTCCACACCGTGGACAGCGCCTCGCCGTACCTGGCTGATGCGTTCGTGCAGGAAAGCTACGAGTTCTACGGCAAGACCCTCAATGGCCAGAAGGAACAGAAGCCGCGCTGGAAGCGCGTGCTGGGCACCATCGAGAGCGACGCCGGCGAAGCCTTCGGCCAGCTGTACGTGAAGGTCGCCTTCTCGCCGGAAGCCAAGGCGAAGATGGAAGAGCTGGTGAAGAACCTCGCCGCTTCGCTGAAGGAACGCATCCAGGGCCTGTCCTGGATGAGCGAAGAGACCAAGGCCAAGGCCATCGCCAAGTGGGAAACCTTCACTCCGAAGATCGGTTACCCGGACAAGTGGCGTGACTGGTCGGGCCTGCAGACCAACCGTGACAGCTATCTGGGCAACGTGCGCGCGGCCACCGCGTTCAACTACCAGTACAACCTGGCCAAGATCGGCAAGCCGGTGGACAAGACCGAGTGGGGCATGACCCCGCAGACGGTCAACGCCTACTACAACCCGCTGCAGAACGAGATCGTGTTCCCGGCCGCCATCCTGCAGCCGCCGTTCTTCGATGCCAAGGCCGACGACGCGCTGAACTACGGCGGTATCGGTGCGGTCATCGGCCACGAAATGACCCACGGTTACGACGACCAGGGCAGCCGCTTCGGGCCGACCGGCAACTTCGAGAACTGGTGGACCGAAGCCGACTCGAAGAATTTCGCTGGCCTGACCGGCAAGCTGGTCAAGCAGTTCGACCAGTACAAGGTCGACGGCCAGGCCGTGAACGGCCATCTGACCCTGGGCGAGAACATCGCCGACCTGGGTGGCCTGGCCACCGCCTACGACGCATTGCAGAAGGCGTCGGCCGGCAAGGAAGACGCGAAGATCGATGGCTTCACCCGCGATCAGCGCTTCTTCTTCAACTGGGCCACCGTGTGGCGCACCAAGTACACCCCGGAGAACGCCAAGGTCCGCCTGGCAACCGACCCGCACGCGCCGGCGCAGTTCCGCGCCGTCGGTGCGCCGTCGAACCTGCCGACCTTCACCGCGGCCTTCCAGTGCAAGCCGGGTACGCCGATGTCGCGCACCGGCGACTCGCAGGTGGTGATCTGGTAAGCCACGGCTGAGGCCACGGCTTGCCTGCAGAGGCCCGGGATTTCCCGGGCCTTTGTTTTTCCGCGCGGTGGAGATCATCTGCGTCGTTGCAGACGTCACAGCGCATGCATCTCCCACCCTGCCCGGCTTGCTATAGTTCGCCCGCCCTCAATCCATCACGGATTCGTTCTACATGCCCAACTTCCGTCCGCTTGCCATCGCCCTGGGCATCAGCCTGGCGACCCTGGTTCCGACCCACGATGCGTTCGCCGCCAAGAAGAAGGCCGCACGCGCCCCGGCCGTCAGTGCGCAGTGCAGCGATTTCTACGACGCCACCAACGCAGGCTGGCTGAAGGCCAACCCGGTGCCGCAGACCGGCGCCGCCACCGCACTGGGCCAGCTGGTCGACCGCAGCCGGCAGCAACAGCGTGAACTGCTGGACGCCTCGATGAAGGCGCCGCAGGGCAACGTGCAGAAGCTGCTGGGCGACTTCTGGGCCAGCGGCCTGGACGAAGCGGCCGTGGAAGCCGACGGCTCCAACCCGATCGCACCGCTGCTGACCCGCATCAACGCGATCAAGAAGGCCAAGGATGTCCCGGCCTCGATCGCCGCGCTGCACCAGGTCGGCATCCCGGTGGCCTTCAACTTCGGTCCGGACGTGGACCTGAAGGCGCTGGACCGCCACATCGGTTACTTCATGCAGGGCGGCATGGGCCTGCCTGATCCGGCCTTCTATACCCGCACCGACGCCGACACCGTCGCGTTGATGGGCCGCTATCGCAACTACGTCAAGCAGATCCTCGCACTGACCGGCACCCCGGCGGCCAAGCTGGACGCCGAGTCGCAGGCGGTGATCGCGCTGGAAACCGAACTGGCGCGCAACGCGCAGTCGCTGGCGGGCATCAACAACCCGTTCAACAACTACGCGCCGATCTCCACCAAGGACCTCAACAGCCGCTACCGCAACCTGCAGCTGGACGCGTTCCTGAAGGCGCAGGGCGTCAACGATGACCTGGTGTCGCTGGCCGATCCGGCGCTGTTCAAGCAGCTCGACGGCATGGTCACCAAGCTCAAGCCGGACCAGTGGAAGGCCTACCTGCGCTGGCGCGTGGGCGACTCGATGGCGCCGTACCTGTCCAAGGCGTACCGCGATGCGGAGTTCGAATTCCGTGGCCGCGTGCTGCGTGGTGAAACCCTGCCGCCGCAGCGCTGGGAAAGCGTGCTGGACGCGATCAACGTGGCCGCTGGCCCGATGGTCGGCCGCGAATACGCAGCCCGTTACCTGTCCGCCGAAGACCGCCGCCAGGCGGCCTGGATCGTCGACAAGGTGCGTGAAGTGCAGATCGAAGCGGTCAAGAACAACAGCTGGATGAGCGCCGAGGCCAAGACCGAAGCGCAGGCCAAGCTGGCCGCGCTGAAGATCGAGATCGGCACCCCGCTGCGTGACCTGGACTACAGCGTGCAGCCGATGGGCCGTGGTTCGTTCGGCGGCAACATGCTGATCGCGTCCACCTGGCGCCACCGCGAGGAAATGAAGCGCATCGGCAAGGGCAACGCCGACCGCCGCTGGGACGTGCTGCCGCAGCAGCCGTCGCTGGCCTATGACCTGGCGCAGAACCGGCTGATCGTCACTGCGGCGATCCTGCAGGGCCCGGTGTTCAACGCCAAGGCCGATGCCGCCGACAAGTTCGGCAGCTTCGGCGGCCTGGTCGGCCACGAGCTGACCCGTGCGATCGATGCCAAGGGTGCGCTGGTCGATGCCAAGGGCGAACTGCGCAGCTGGTGGACCCCGGCCGACAAGACCGCTTGGACCCTGCTCGGCACCCGTGTCGCCACCCAGTACGGCGCCTACGAGTTCCCCGGCGTGAAGGGGGCCAAGGTCAACGGCACGCTGACCCAGGAAGAGAACCTGGCCGACATCGCCGGTCTGGAACTGGCCTGGGCCGCGTACACCGCGCAGGAGCCGAAGGCCAAGCCGGCACAGCAGCAGGGCTTCTTCCGCGCCTGGGCTGCGCTGTGGCCGCAGCAGCTGTCGCCGAACGAGGCCGCACGCCGCCTGACCGCCGACATCCGTGCACCGGGTCGCTGGCGCACCAATGGCCCGCTGTCGAACCTGCCGGCATTCGGCGCCAGCTTCAGCTGCAAGCCGGGCCAGCCGATGCAGCGCACCGACGGCGAGCAGATCAAGGTCTTGCGCTGAGGTTCATGCAACAGCAATAACGGAAAGGGCGCCTTCGTGGCGCCCTTTTTCGTCGGTGGACATCACGCGGGCTTCAACGTTCCCCGGTAATGCACGATCCGCCCCACCACCGGCGCGCCGATCTCCACGTCGAAGACGAAGCGCCCATCCTCGTCACTCTCGAAACTGTTCTCCCCGGGCAACAGCCACTGCGGCAACGGCAGGCCCAGGATCGACCAGCGTCGCGGCACCAGTTGCAGCCGCCCGTCGTCGACCAGAAGCGCCAACGCTACCGATACCGCACCGAAGCGTTCGACCAGCAGCGCTTCGTTGCGCCCCTGCCCCTGCGTCTGCAACGAAGAGAAACGACGGCCGGCAAAGGTCCGTGTCCAGCGCTCACCACCCGCCTCTGCGGTGAACTCCACGCTGACCGGCACCGCCTCGCCCGCTGCCGGAAAACCGAACACTTTCCCCAGCAACCGCGACAACAACCCAGCACCGCGTTCGACCGATGCCGTGCCGCTCCAGCGCTTGGCTGCAGACGGTGCGTGCAACGCCTGCACGCTGGCCGGCAGCTGCGCGTACGCGCTGCCCAGCAGGCGCTGGTACAGGCTGGCACCGGGCATGTCGCGGCGGAAACCGGTATGGATCGTGCGCCCGTCGAACAGCCGGTCGTAGTCGGACAGTTCCAGCGCATGCGTGGCCGGGCGTGCACCCGGTGACGGCCGATCACCGGCCAGCTGCTTGCGGATCACCGCTTCGATCGCCATCGACGGGATGTACGGGCCGTCATCGGCTTCGGCCAGCAGGTGCCAGCTCTGTTCCACACGCGCACCATCGCGGGTGCCCACGGCACGCACGATCATGCCGCCGCGATGCTCGCCGAACTTCATCAGGTTCAACACGGTGTAGAACAACCGCGAGCATGGCTCCAGCGATGGCAGTTTCAGGTGCAGGCGCGCCTTGGCCAGCACATTGAGCACGCGATGCAGGATCTCCGGCACCGGGCCAGCCCCCATCCAGATGTCGGTCATCGTCGGATGTGCGGGTGGCAGCACCTGCAGATCGGGCACATCCACCAGCGAGAAATGCAGGTTGCGCAGCGGCAGCCGCCCCGGCACCGCGACGGTGAAGCGGCGACTCTCGGCAAGGCCGATGCCGTGCCCATCGCGACCGTTGCGGCGCAGCTTCACCGGCGCACCGGCATAGCCGACCACCGCACGCATCACGTTCAGGCCGATGCCGGCATACGGCGATGGCGCGATGCCGCCCTCCACGCTGACGATGTCCATGTGCGTGGCCATCTCGCGCAGCACCGCGGCGGTCAGTACGGGGAAGCTGCTGACGCCCGACAGCACGTAGATGCCAGCCGCCCTGGCCTGCGCGTCGTACTGCGAAACGCCGAACACGAAGTCTGCCGCGTCGGCGAAGTCCAGATAATCAATGCCGGCGGCGATGCAAGCTTCGATCGCGCCATAGCGGTGTTCGCCATAGTCCTGGAAAGGACCGGAGGCATCCACCACCAGCTCCGGTCGCTCGGCCTGCAGGGCCGTGGCCAGCCGTTGCCGGTCGACCTGCAGTGGGCGCAGTGTCGATTGCCCCACGTAGCTTGCACAGAAGGCCTGTGCCGCTGCCAGGTTGCGGCCACCGATCAGCAGTTCCAGCATCGGCAGGTCGGCCAGCAAGCGGACCAGGCGCCCCCCGAACACCCCATATCCACCCAGAATCAGGATCTTCACGCATCATCCCTGTCGTGTCGTCTGGCCATGGTAGCGCGGCGCCGGCAGCTCCCGCAGTGCAGCACGATCCGGCATTAACACCGCCCATGCTATCGCTGCGCCTTCGTCCACTGCGGAGCCCCGCCATGGCTCACAAGAACACGATCTGCGTCTGGTATGACAACGGTGCGCTCGAGGCCGCCACGTTCTACGCAAAGACCTTTCCCGACAGCGAAGTAACCGCTGTGCATCACGCGCCCGGCGACTTCCCCGACGGCAAGCAGGGGGACATCCTCACCGTCGAATTCACGGTCTGCGGCATTCCCTGCGTCGGCCTCAATGGTGGCCCGACCTTCAAGCACAGCGAAGCGTTCTCGTTCCAGATTTCCACCGAGGACCAGGCCGAGACCGATCGCCTGTGGAATGCCATCGTCGGCAACGGTGGCCAGGAAAGCCAATGCGGCTGGTGCAAGGACCGTTGGGGCGTGTCCTGGCAGATCAGCCCGCGCATGCTGATCGAAGCGGTGACCAGCAAGGACAAGACCCTGGCCAAGCGCGCCTTCAACGCGATGATGCCGATGAAGAAGATCGACATCGCCACCATCGAAGCGGCGATCCGCAACGCATGACGACGTTGGACACGATCATCGTTGGTGGCGGCCACAACGGGCTGGTGTGCGCGGCGTATCTGGCGCGCGCGGGGCAACGGGTGCTGGTGCTGGAGCGTCGCGGCATCCTTGGCGGTGCAGCTGTCACCGAGGAGTTCCAGCCGGGCTTCCGCAACTCGGTGGCCTCGTACACGGTGTCGCTGCTGCAGCCGAAGGTGATCGAGGAGCTGCAGCTGCATGCGCACGGACTGCGCATCGTCGCGCGGCCGGCCAACAACTTCCTGCCATTGCCTGATGGCCGCTACCTGCTGTCCGCACCTGGCCGCACCCAGGCTGAGGTGGCGAAGTTCTCCGAACGCGATGCGCAGGCGCTGCCCGCCTATGAAGCGCGCCTGGAGGTATTTGCCGATGTGCTGCGCGACTGGGCGCTGCGTCCGCCGCCCGACCTCGGGGTGATGGCCGGCTGGCGTGCGTTGCCGGCGTTGTGGCAGATGGGCCGGTTGGGACGGGAGCTGGCCGCACTCGACCCTGCACTGCGCCAGGAACTGCTGGACCTATTCACGCTGTCGGCCGCCGAGTACCTGGATCGCTGGTTCGAAAGCGAGCCGATCAAGGCCCTGTTTGGTTTCGATGGCATTGTTGGCAACTACGCCAGCCCGTACACGCCAGGCAGCGCCTACGTACTGCTGCATCACGTGTTCGGCCAGTGCAACGGGGTCAAGGGCGCCTGGGGCCACGCCATCGGTGGCATGGGCGCGATCAGCCAGGCCATCGCCGCGTCCGCGCGTGCGGCCGGCGCCGAGCTGCGCGTCGATGCCGACGTGCAGCGCCTGCTGGTTGAGGACGGGCGCGTGGTCGGCGTCGCGCTGTCCGGCGGCGAGAGCCTGCGCGCACGTGCCGTGGTGGCCAACGTCAACCCGAAGCTGCTGTACGAACAACTGCTGCAGCCCGCCCAGGTTCCCGTCACCACCCGTGAACGCATGGCGAACTGGCGCTGCGGCTCGGGCACGTTCCGGATGAACGTGGCGCTGTCGCGGCTGCCGGATTTCCGCGCCCTGCCCGGCCCCGGCGATCACCTCAGTGCAGGCATCATCATGGCGCCCAGCCTGGATTACATGGACCGTGCCTGGCTGGATGCACGCCGCGAGGGGTGGTCGCGCGAGCCGATCGTGGAGATGCTGATTCCGAGCACGCTGGATGATTCGCTGGCGCCACCCGGGCAGCATGTGGCCAGCCTGTTCTGCCAGCACGTGGCACCGGTGCTGCCCGATGGCCGTCACTGGGATGATCACCGCGATACCGTTGCCGACCTGATGATCGCCACCGTCGATCACTACGCTCCCGGCTTCGCCGACAGCGTGCTTGGTCGACAGGCACTGTCACCCTTGGATCTGGAACGGACGTTCGGGCTGATCGGTGGCGACATCTTCCACGGTGCGCTCAGCGCCAACCAGCTGTTCTCGGCGCGGCCCATGGTTGGCCAGGCCGGCTATCGTGGCGCCCTGCCCGGCCTGTATCTGTGCGGCGCGGGCACGCATCCGGGCGGTGGGGTGACCGGCGCGCCCGGGCACAACGCGGCGCAGGTGGTGCTGGCCGATGCATGAAATGCGTGCCAACCAAGGTTGGCATCTACCGGCGTCAAGGTGTGCCGACCAACGGTCGGCACCCACCTGCGCCTCACTTCACGCTGCGCAGATGGTTCGGGCGCTTTGGCGGGCCGGGCGGACGACGCTTGTTGAACGGCGGTTGGCCGCGCCAGTAGCGGATCAGCAGCCAGCCGAACAGCATGCCGCCCAGGTGCGCGAAATGGGCCACGCCCGGCTGCCAGCCGGTCATGCCCAGCACCAGCTCGCCGACACCGAACAGGATCACGAACGTACGCGCCTTCATCGGAATCGGCGGGAACAGCAGCATCACCCGCTGGTTGGGGAACAGCATGCCGTAAGCCAGCAGCAGGCCGAACACACCACCGGACGCGCCCAGCACCGTGGCCGGATTGTCGAGCATCGTACCGACCAGCAACTGGCACACGCCGGCACCGACCACGCACACCAGGTAATAGGTCAGGAAGCGCTTCTCACCCCAGGTCTGTTCCAGCGGCGCGCCGAACATGAAGACGGCCAGCATGTTGAAGAACAGATGGAAGAAGCTGCCGTGCAGGAAGCCGTAGGTCAGCAACTGCCAGGGCTGGAAATTGCCGCCCGGCGAGAACGCATCGAAGCCCTGCTGCAGCGGCTGCAGCATGAACGGCTCGAAGGTCTGCATGCCGAGCAGGAACGGCTGCTGCAGCAGGAACAGGATCGCGTTGGCGATCAACAGGGCCTTGGTGACGGTTGGCAGTCGCGGGAACATGGGGACACCAGCATGGAACGGCCTCCATCATAGCCGCAGCACCGGCCTTTTTTGACCAGAGCGGACGGCCGCCCGTTCAGTCGCAGGCAGCGATCAGCCCGGCCCCCATACGGCCGCATCCAGCGCCGCCACCGGGTCCGCCGCGGGCATCCGCACCCGGCCGTTTTCCACGACGACACCCTCGGCCCGCAGCCGCTGCGATTGTTCGCGCCAGCCGGCCGAACCTTCGGCCATGGCGATGCGCCCATCCGAACGCAGTACACGGTGCCAGGGCAGCGACGGATCCTCATTCTGGCCGAGGATGCGTGCGGTCAGCCGTGCGCGTCCGGGCAGGCCCGCGCGCATCGCGACCTGGCCGTAGCCCATCACTTGTCCCGGCGGAATCGCATGGATCACCGCCAGGATGCGCGCACGCGCCTGCTCCGGCGTCAGCGGCGCAGCCGCGTCACCAGCAGTACGCCGAGCAGGACCAGCACGGTGCCGACGATCTGCGCCGGCCCCATCGGTTCGTCGAGCAGCCATAGGCTCATCACGATGGTGGAAACTGGACCCAGCATACCTACCTGCGCAGCCAGCGACGAGCCGACGCGCTGCACCGCCAGCATGATCGCCAGCACCGGCAGCACGGTGCAGACCGTCGCATTGATCAGTGACAGCCACTGCACCGCAGCGGGTGCCTTCCACAGCAACGGCAGTGGATGGGTGATGGTGAAATGCAGCAGCACCAGCACGCTGGCCACGCAGCTGGCGTAGGCGGTCAGACGAACCGCGCCGATACGGGCGACCACCTGACCACTGCCGAACAGATAGAGCGCATAGCTGAGCGCACTGCCCAGCACCAGCAGGCTACCGAGAATGATCTGCCCACCTTCGCGCTGCAGGTCATGGCCGAACGCGATCAGCACACCGAGATAGCTGAGCACCAGCGCGCCGACCTGCCAGCGACCCGGCCGCTGCCGCGCCAGAAGCACGTTGATCAACAGCACCAGAGTCGGGTTCAAGTACAGGATCAACCGTTCCAGGGTCACGCTGATGTACTGCAGGCCCTGGAAATCCAGCAGGCTGGACAGGTAGTAACCGGTGAAGCCGAGCCACAGCACGCGTGCGCGGTCAGCCCAGGAAAGTCGCTCTGCACGGCGCGAGGCCCACACCGCCATCAGCGCGAACAGGGGCAGCGCCATCAGCATGCGCAGCGCCAGCAGCGTTGTGGCATCCACGCCATGGCGCAGCCCCAGCTTGACGATGATGGCCTTGCCCGAAGCGGCAATGGCGCCGATTGCAGCCAGGCCGATGCCGCCCAGAGCGATGCGCGGGGACGTGGTGGCGATGCGGGGGGAAGAAGTGGACATCAGGAAGAAAACGGGCCGCATGGGCGGCTGGAAGCAGCCGGATTGCTTCCAATTGTCTCATGGCACTTCCGGGCGAACGATCCGATGTCCGTTCATGCTCACTGCAATTCCTGATCCACGCATGGCGTGGATCTACGTGTCGACCAAGGTCGACACCCACCAACAGCAACACAGAACGCCGGTCCGACAGATCGCAGGAATCTGTCGAAGGCGGGGTGGGTCCGGTTGCGGGGGCGTGAGCCGCATGGGCCCGAGGTATACCTCGGGCGGGTTGGGCAGGACGCCCAACCCCGGTCTTGCCGTGTGCGCAGGACAGCGCACACGAGCAAGCTGCGACCGAGCTTACAGGGACGTACTTGCAGCGTCCCCCGCAACCGGATCCACCCCGCCATGCCACAGGAAGCACGCTTTTGCTGTTGCTTCGGCTGTTGATCTTGAGGTTGCCGGCCAGCGGCCGGCACTACCGTGAGTGTCGGCTCAGCGCATCAACACCACTTCTTCAGCAGACGTCGGGTGAATCGCCACCGTGTCGTCGAATTGCGCCTTGGTCGCACCCATCTTCACCGCCACCGCGAAACCCTGCAGGATCTCGTCGGCCGCTTCGCCGAGCAGGTGTATGCCGACCACACGCTCCTCCGGGCCGGCACAGACCATCTTGAACAGGCTGCGCTGGGTGCCGTTGGCCAGCGCCTGCAGCATCGGCCGGAAACGGCTGTGGTACACCGTCACCTGGTCGAAGCGCGCACGTGCATCTTCCTCGCTCATGCCCACTGCGCCGAGCGGCGGGTGCGAGAACACCACGCTGGCCACGTTGTCGTAATCCATCTTCGCGTCCGGGCGGCCACCAAACAGGCGATCCATCAGACGGCGCGATGCAGCCACGGCAACCGGCGTCAGCCCGACCTTGCCGGCGATGTCACCGACCGCATGCACGCTCGGCACGGCCGTGGTCTGCCACTCGTCCACCTCTACCTGCTGGTGTTCGCCGATGCCTATACCGAGCGCCTCCAGGCCGAGATCCTTGCTGTTGCCGCGCCGGCCGGTAGCGAAGAAGACGGCGTCGAACACGCTGTCGATCGGGCCGTCGTGACCGAAGGCACGCACGCGTTCGCCGTCGCGCGTCAACTCGCGCAGACGATAATCGAAGTGGATGCGGACACCCTGCTGGCGCAGGTTCTCGGCCAGCTGCGCGGTCAGCTCGTAGTCGAAGCGCTCCAGCAGGCGACTGCCACGCACCAGCAGGCTCACCCTGCTGCCCAGCGCCTGCAACAGCCCGGCAAGTTCCACCGCGATGTAGCCGCCGCCGATGATGGCGACGTCGGCCGGTGCTGCACGCAGGTCGAAGAAATCGTCGGACACCAGGCCCAGTTCGGCGCCGGGAATGTCGGGCCGCTGCGGATGCGCCCCGGTGGCGATGAGGATCTGCGCAGCGCTGTACTGCACGCCATCACTGCACGCCACCGTGTGCGCATCCAGCAGATGGCCACGGGCAGGAATGCGCACCACGCCGGTTTCATCCAGGCGCTTGTGATAACTGGTGTGGATGTTGCTGATGTAGGCCTGGCGATGGATCACCAGCTCTTTCCACGACAGCGCCGGACGCGCCTCCACGTCGAAGCCCATCGCGCTGGCCAGGCCGATGCGCTCGGCCAGGTCGGCCGCCAGCCACATCGCCTTCTTCGGCACGCACCCTACATTCACGCAGGTACCGCCCAGTTCACCTGGCTCCAGCAGGGCAACACGCTTGCCATGCTGCGCGGCGCGGATGGCGCCGGCCAGGCCAGCGGAACCGCCGCCAAGGACGATCAGATCGTAGTCATAAGAGGGAGTGTTCATCGGAATCGCTCGGGTCGACAGGGAACAGGATCGATGGCGGGCGCGCGCCCGCAGAAAAGATCGACGGGCAGCTGGCTGACGCAGGCGCTCATGCTGCTGCGAGCATGCCATGACCCGCTGCAGGGCAGACGTGAGGGTGTGCAATGGCGTGCTTGACGATGCACGCAGCCATGCAGATCGCCAGGCGCGCGCCCTGCATCGATCACCGCTGCCCAGCCCCACGGCGCATCGCTGGCCATTGCTGGTACGTCATCGCACGCCACAGCCATTCCATCGGACCGAAGCGGAAACGACGCAGCCACAGATGGCTGAGGCTTACCTGTGCAGCGAACAGCAGCAAGGCGAACAGCAGCTGCCAGGCACGCGGTACTGCATCGAACCACCCCAGCCCGTAGTGATAGAACAGCAACGTACAGACCACCGATTGACCAAGGTAATGGGTCAGCGCCATCCGGCCGACTGGCGCCAGCCAGCCCATGCGCGCACGCCAGTGCACGATCCAGGCCAGGTAGCCCAGGCACATCGGCACGCCGCCCACGGCCACCAGCGCCATTGCCGAGGTGGTCGGCAGGTCATAGACACCCGGGGCCAGATAGGGCTTCCACAACACACCCGCCAGGGTGACCAGCAGGCCCAGAGGCAATGCGATCCAGCGCAGGCCGGCATACAACCGCGGGAAACGCTCCGGCGCGGTCAATGCGCCGCTGCCGGCGAACCAGGCCCCCAACAGGAACATGCCCAGCACCTCGGGGCCGGAAATGAACATGCCACCCAGCGACGCGCCGAACTCATGCAGGCGCTGCACGTTGGCCTGCATCCAGTCACCCTGGCCGTACACCAGGCGTTGCTGGTCGATGCCCTGCTGCGCGTCGACCAGCATCTTCTGCAGGTCCTGCGGGGTGGCCATCGACACCATAGCGCCGACCAGCAGCATCAGCGCAACTCCCAGCGCATACACCAGCAACCCCATCCAGGGCAGCCAGCTGCGCGGTGCCTCACGGCAGGCCAGCAACGGCAGCGAGGCCAGTGCATACAACACCAGGATGTCGCCTGACCAGACCAGCAGCGCGTGGCACAGGCCGATCAGCAGCAGCCCGGCGCTGCGACGCAGGTAGAACGGAGTGAACTGGCGGCCCGCCGCCTCGGCGCGCTGGGCCATCACCGCAAAGCCCGCCCCGAACAGCAGCGAGAACAGGGTGAAGAACTTTCCCTGCACGAACACATAGACGAACGCATCAGCCCAGTAGTCGATGCCCTGCCAATGCGCGTCGATGCCCGTAAAGGCCAGGTCCAGCGGCCCGCTGAGGGCCTCGATGTTCATCAGCAGGATGCCCAGCAGGGCGAAGCCACGCAGTATGTCCAGCAGGGCGATGCGTTCGCCGGAAGCCACCGGTTGCAGGGAAGGGGAAGCGGTGTTCACAGGGCATCCGGCGTGCAGGTCCGTCATTATGCCGCCGGCCTGCGGACCGTGGATGGCTCCGCCCTGTTCCACATACGCAACGGCCCGCCGAGGCGGGCCGTTGCTGCCATCACGATCGCGACGCGATCAGTGCTGGTGACCGCCGTCGCCGTGGACGTGGCCGTGTTCGAGCTCTTCCTTGCCGGCTTCGCGCACGTCGACGATCTCGACGTCGAAATGCAGGTCCTTGCCGGCCATCGGATGGTTCAGGTCGACGTCGACCACGCTCATGCCGACCTTCTGCACGGTCACGGCACGCGGGCCGAAGTTGGTCTGCAGCACGACCTGCTGGCCCGGGACCAGCTTGGCGGTACCGAAGTGCTTCTTCGGCACGCGCTGGGACAGGCCATCACGGCGCTCGCCGTAAGCATCGGCCGCCTTGACGTCGACGTCGAAGGTCGCGCCGGCTTCCTTGTCCATCATGGCGTTTTCCAAGCCCGGGATGATGTTGCCGTGGCCGATCAGGATCGCCAGCGGCTCGCCGCGGTCCTTGGACGATTCGATCGGCTCCTGGCCGGCCTCGGAGACGGTGTAGTGGAAGCGGACAACGCGGTCTTTTTCGATCTTCATGCGCAACTCTGTCTGGATCTGCCGGAGGCAGGCGGGTTGGGGCGGGTTGTCGCCCGGCGGGGACGCCGCCATCATGACGGCCAATCCAAGGTCGCGCATTATCCGGAGAACATGCACATCACGCCAGTTTCGTCCGGCACGCGCCGGCTCCTCGCGCCCGCCCTGCTGCTGGCCCTGCCCCTGCTGCTGACCGCCTGCGGCGGCGGCAAGGCCGTCCGTTCCGCACCGCCGCCGCCTGCGGCCAGCTGGCCCAGCACCACGCCGGACAACCCCGAGGCCGCCAATTCAGTGCTGATGCGTGCCATCAGCCTGGTTGGCACGCCCTATCGCTACGGCGGCAACACGCCTGAATCCGGCTTCGACTGCAGTGGTCTGGTCGCCTACGTCTACCGTGAAATGCTGGATCTGAAGCTGCCGCGGACCTCACGCGACCTGGCGGCGGTTCAGGGCCCGAAGATCGACCCGAAGCGCCTGGCGACCGGCGACCTGGTCTTTTTTGGCAGCCGCGGCAGTGTCAGCCACGTCGGTATCTACGTGGGCGAAGGTCGATTCGTGCACGCCCCGAGCACCGGCGGAACGGTCCGCCTTGATTCCCTCAGCGGCCCCTATTGGAAGGACCACTACACAGGGGCGAAACGGGTCCTTCGCTAAAATGAACAGGCGATATGTTCAAAACTGTGACAGATATCACCGCGCAACTAACGATTTATTAACGGAATTTTTAACTTATTACTGCTTTTACAGGGCATGATGCCCCATCGTTTTTTTCCTTGTGACCGACGCGTGACGACAAACGACCCGACGTGCCAAGGCCAGACCGCCGCTTCTTCGCGTAGTGTCCGCCCGCTTCTGCTGGGCCTGGCATTGTGTCTGACCAGCCTTCCCGCCTGGTCGCAGTCCGCTCCCACCCGTACCGATGCGACCCCGGCTGCTACCGCCGAGACCGCCCCTCGCGCAGCCGCCAAGGCCGACGCCACCGCTCCGCAGCGCAGCCGCGCCGATGCCGCCGCCAGCGCCACCCTGGCCGCCCTGCTGCCGCACCTGGCCGCCAATGACACCATTCCCCTGATGGACCGCTCGGCCATGGTGGCCGGTGACCTCAGCCGCCTCCTCGCCAATTACGACACCAGCAGCGCCGCCAATGGCAGCGTCGTGGTCGGCAACGCTGCCGACAACGGCAAGGTGCAGTCGCTGCTGCGCCGGGCCATGACCCTGCTCGGCACCCCGTACCGTTGGGGTGGCAGCAATCCGGACAGCGGCTTCGACTGCAGTGGCCTGGTCGGTTACGTGTTCCGCTCGGCCCTGGGCATCGAGCTGCCGCGCGTCTCGCGCGAAATGGCGCATGACGCCAATGCCGAACTGATCAACGACCGCGCCGCGCTGGCTGCAGGCGATCTGGTGTTCTTCGGCCGCAAGGGCCGGGTCGACCACGTCGGCATCTACGTGGGCGATGGCCGCTTCCTGCACGCCCCAAGCACCGGCAAGGACGTCCGCGTCGACACCCTGCTCACCGGCTACTGGGGCAACAAGTTCATGCAGGCCCGCCGGGTCGACCTCTGATCCGGGGTCATCTGCGCATTGCCTGAAAAGCCGCTGCCCTGCAGCGGCTTTTTCATTGGGCGGCTGGCCGTAACCGGGGCCGCTGGCCGCTGGCCGCCGCTTGCTGCGTTGGTCCTTGATGTCAAGGTTGCAGTGACCGCGACAGGCCGACCGTGTTCGGCCACAGCATCCCGGCGCGGGGCGGCGCGCCGGGTGCCCGGCTGGGCCGCCCGTGTTGCCTGGGGGAAAGGAATGGCGGCAAGCCTGGAGATTCCATCGCGTTGCGCAATCTGGTTCGGCCAACCGCAGGCAGCCGAGCGGGGTGCGCTGGCGGCGGCCGGTTGGCAACTGCGCTGCGTAAGCCCTGCCCCTGCCATGGCCATCGGCCTGCGCGGCCGCGACCACCTGGTGGCCATCGTCGATCTGCGTCACCTTGATGCCGACGCCGTGCAGCTGCTGCTGCCGTGGATCGAGCGGCATCACCACCTGCCCTGGCTCGCCGTGCTGCCCCCTGGACTGGGCAGCGCTCCGCCCGCGTGGGGGCCGCTGCTGCGCGCGTGCCGCGACCAGTTCGCGCTGCCGCTGGAACTGCACGATCTGCTGTCGGCAATGCAGCGGCAATCCGAGGGTGACGACGCGTTGCCGCACATGGTCCGCGAGTCCGGCAACCTGCCGGCGCTGATCGGCGACAGCACCGCCCTGCTGTCGGTGCGCGCCTCCCTGCATAAATTCGCTCCGGTCGACCTGCCGGTACTGGTCACCGGCGAGACCGGCACCGGCAAGGAACTTGCCGCGCAGGCGCTGCATGCCTTGTCCGGGCGCGCCGGCAAACCGTTCCTGGCGATCAACTGCGGCGCGATCCCTGCCAATCTGGTGCAGTCCGAACTGTTCGGCCACGAGCGTGGGGCCTTCACCGGTGCCGCCCAACGCCGCATCGGACTGTTTGAAAGTGCCCACGGCGGCACCGTGTTCCTCGATGAAGTCGGCGACCTGCCCGCCGACGCACAGACCAGCCTGCTGCGGGTGCTGCAGGAGGGGACGCTGGAACGGGTCGGCAGCAACCAGCCGCTGCGGGTGGACGTGCGCGTACTGGCAGCCACCCACGTCGAACTGGAACAGGCGGTGGCCCAGGGCCACTTCCGCCGGGACCTTTACTACCGCCTCAATGTCCTGCGCTTGCCGATGCCCGCGCTACGCGAGCGCGGCAGCGATGTCCTGCTGTTGGCCGAGCACTTCCTGCGTGGTTTCCGCCAACGCCACCCCGGCCGCGCACGCGGGTTTGATCCCGGCGCACGCCAGGCCATGCGCGGGTTCGACTGGCCCGGCAACGTACGTGAGTTATTGAACCGCGTGCAGCGGGCAGCGATCGTGGCCGAAGGCGAGCTGATCAACGCCGCTGACCTGGACCTGGCAGAGCCGGACGCCCCTGCGCGGCGCGCGCTGCTGCAGGATGCGCGTGGCCAGGTGGAGCGCGATGTACTGCTGCAGGCCCTGCGCCAGCATGGCTACAACGTGTCGGCGTGCGCGCGGCACATGCAGATCTCGCGGGTCACGATATACCGGTTGTGCCGCAAGCATCATCTGGAACTGCCGGCGCAGCGCTGACAACGCAGGCCCCTGCGCGGCCGGGCATGCATCGACACCGGCAAAGCGCGACCGTGCAGCGCCGCGCCATGCCGGGCTGCCGCGCTTACAACATGTACGGCACCTTGAACGCCAGCGTGAAGTCCGGCGCATCCGGGGTCAGGCCGATGCCCAGCAGCGTCACCAGCGTGGTGTGCTGGTTCAACGCGTAGGTCACGCCGAGATTGAGCGAGGCCGCATTGGCATCGCTGCCGATCACCTTCACCCATTCACCGCCCTTGAACCGGGTCGAGGCGCGCGTGCTGATCTTGTCGCTGAAGGAAATGCTCAGGCTGGTGCGCTCGTTGAATGCGAATGCCACGCCGGCACCGAAGTACACCGAACCGCCCAGTTTCACATCGCCGGGGTTGACCGTATCCGGGTTGCTGTCGATATCGCTGAAACCACGCGGGAACGAATGGATGTAGCCGGCGTTGGCGAACAGGATCGCCGGATCGGCGGTCTTCACCATCGATACGCCCAGGTTGGCCTGCCACACGCCGTTGCCGGTCGGCTGTTCCTGCGGCACCGCGAAGCGGATGTAGTCATCGTCATCGCGCTCGATTACTTTCCAGTCCAGCCCATAGGGCGCGCGGCCCGTTGGTGCGGTAACGCCACCGGTCAGCACCGTCTCCGGGCGCCAGCCGCGTTCGGAGAACAGCCGGTAGTTGGCACTCAGGCTGACATCGCCGATGCCGCTGCCGTTGGTTTCTTCCTGCGCGATCGCCGCCGCGGCACCGCCGGCACCGCCTTTCTGGTAGACCGTGCGCCGTGCCAGGTATGGCACGTCCATGTTCAAGGTGAGATTGGGGCTGACGCCCCAGCGCGCGGCCAGGTTGTAGGTCAACGAATCGGATTCGACGTTCTCGATCGCGATGTTGCCAAGGAAGATCGCATCCAGGGCGAGGAACCCGTTGAGCGTGAGCTGCTTGCGGTCGTAGCGCGCATAGGTGAGGCCGTTCTCGATGGTGAACCGGCGCGAGAACAATGCTGCCTGCTGCTGTTTGACGTCATCCACGCTGCGCCGGGCCTCCTGCTTGGCCTGCTGTGCCTCGGCCGCGCTGCTGGCATAGCCTTCGCTACTGGGCGGTACCGCGGATGCCGCAGCCGGCGCCAACGGCGCAGCGGGCGTCGCACCGGGGCCTGCGCGACCGCTCAGCCGCGCCTGCATCGCCTGCACCTGCATGTCCAGTTCGCGCAGGCGTCGTACCTCCTGTGCGTAATTGGCCTTGAGCTGTTCCAGTTGCGCGATCAATGCCTGCATGTCGGCGCCATCACTGGGCGCAGGCTGCTGGGCGAAGGCGGTGGCCGCCAGCGCCGCCAGCGCCAGCGGAGTAAGCCGGTAGAGAGTGTGCATGTCGGTGACCTGCTTTGTACGTCGGTTCCCCCCGACCAGGCCGTGTTACTGGCCTGGGCCCATGCCGCGGTTCATCCCGATCGCCTGGGCCACGTTCTGGCTCAAGGGCAGGTTGTTGGCCGCGGTATTGCGTACCAGCTCCAGCTGCAGCCGGTTGCTGGCGGTCTGTCCATCGCCGGCCAGGGCAATGCCCTGCCCCACGCTGCCATTGCGGATCCACTGCTGTACCAGGCTCTGCCCATCAACCTGCAGCAGCAGGCGCGCCTGGTTGCCATCGAGCATGGCGGTGGCAGTCGCCCCGCCCTGCTGTGCCTGTGCCATGCGGCTGCCGTCATCACTCAGTGCGGTCGGCACCGCGCCGTCACGCACGGTCAGGGTGGTCACGTTGCGTGCGGTGTTGCCATCGCCGGCCACCTGCACGCTCTGCACCAGTCCGCTGGCATTGGCCAGGCCGGTACTGTCGATGCTGCGCCCTGCCGTTGCCGGCAACGGTGCGTCAGCAGCGGTAACCTGCACGCTTGGCTGGAAGCTCAGCTTGGGTGTGCCGCCATTGCGGAAATCCATGCCCAGGGTCAGCGCGCCCTGCACCACCGCACCGTTGGGGCCCTGCCACTGCGAAATCATCGTCACCCCGAACCAGGCCACGTTGTTGCCGCCGACGGTGTAGCGGCCGCGCATCAGGTTCAGTTCGGGATCGGGTATTTCCTTCAGGCCTCGCCCCGGTGCACCGTCTGCCGCCAGCAACGGCGACACCGGCAACATCAGCAGCAGGGCGAGTACTACACGTTGACATTGCATGATCGTGCCTCCTTCAGAACAGGTCGGCGTGGCTGAAGCCGAAGTCGACCAGTTCGGCATCGGTGATCGGTCCCTGCCGCGCATACAACGCGCGGGCACTGGGCCGTTCGCTGGGTTGCAGCAGCACCGTATTGCGATCGAAGTCGCTGCCGATCACGACGAAAACGGCGCGTGACGGCCAGGCGGCACTGAACTCGTCCAGTGACAGGCTGCGGTTGCCCAGGATCGGATCGGCCACTTCCACCACGCCGTCGCGCACCTGCTTGAGCACGACGAAATGCCGGAAGCCGCGTACATCCATCAGCACCAGTCCAGGAACCCGCAACGTGCGCAGGCGCGATTCATCGATGCGATAACCGCGTCCACGCATGCCCAGCGATTCGACATAGCGCTTGATGTCCAGCAGTGAAAAGCCACGTTCCTTGACCAGCTGTGGATCCGATACCCCCATCATTCCCTCGATCACCGTCGCCTCGGTGGTGTCCAGGTGGTAGGCATAACGCAGGATGGTGGCCAGAGCGGCCGCCCCGCAGCTGTAATCGGTGTGCTGTCGCACCAGGTTGCGATAACGCCGCTCCTGCATGCTTTCCACCTTCTGCTGTAGCAGCGCGCCATTGGGCAGCACCCCGCTGAACACCACCTCGCCTGCCCAGCCACATGCGCTGGTCAGCAGCAGCAGGCAGGGCAGCAGACGCAACCACCAGCGATGACCGGCCATGCCGTTCTCCACGAGAAGGAAAGGACCCCTGCCCCAAGGGGGAGGAGGGACAGGGGCCCCCGGGGGAACCCGGCCATTGGCGGATGGCCGGGCTTGTTGCGCTCAACGCAGGTTCGCTGCGAAAGCGGTCACACCGTGGATCACTCGCCGCCGCCGGTCCCACCGCCGGTGCTCGGCTGCGCCACGGCCAATGCCAGGCTGTTGGCCTGCAGGTTGCCGGTACCCGATGCCACGTTCACGCCGATGTTGCCGGACGCGCCGGAGAACGCGCTGCCGGACAGTGCCGAGGTGTTGGTCGCATTGACGTTCACCCAGCGGGTGGTGCTGACCGTGCCACTGAGGCTGGCATAGAGGTCGGCCACGCCCAGCTCGACGAACTGGCTGGTGCCGCTTTCACGCGTATCGAAGCCCAGGCCACCCACTCCCGGCCGGTTCGGGTTCATCGTTGCATTCTGGATCTCGTTGTCCAGATCGATGTGCCCGGTCGCATTGCCACCCGGATGCGGCAGATCGCCACTCCACGAATCGAGGTAGTAGTTGGCCATCTGGTAGGCATTGCCGGTACCGCGATAGGTACCGGCACCCACGGCCAGGGTACCGCCTGCGACGCGACCGCTCAGGCCGACCTGCACCGTATCGGTATAGGACTGCACGAAGCCGGCGTTGGACACGGTGTTGCCGGTCGACACCTGGTTGGAGCTGATGCTCGACTGCGCCATCGCACTGGTTGCCACGGAGGCTGCGAGCGCGTTCTTCTGCTCGTTGTTGTTGCCCGAGGCGATGTTCACGCCGATGTTGCCCGAGGCACCGCCGAAGGCATTGCCACCGAGGCCGGCGGCGTTGGTGACGCCGGAGTTCATGGTGGTATTGCCGAAGCCGGCCTGGTTGACGAACACCTCGGCGTCGGCCATGCCGAAGCTGAAGGAAGCATCTGCAGCGGACAGCGACGCAGCATTGTCCTGCGCGTTGTTGTCGCCGGCCACCACGTTGAAGCCGAGGTTGCCGGAGGCACCCGCACCGACATCATCGGCGATCGATGCACTGTTGGTGACCAGGCTGTTGCCGGTGAGGTTGTTGCTGATCGACTGGCGGTTGTCGATCACGGCGATGGCTGCCGAATCCAGGTCGATGTCACCGGTGATGGTCGGATCGCCGGAGAAGTTGATGTCCGAACTCAGCCGCAGATCCTTCTCCAGGTTCACGTCGACGCCGTGGTTGTTCTTTTCCTTGCGCTCGTCGGCCTGGATGTTGCTGTTCTTCTGCACCTGCTCGTTGACGTTCACCGTACGATTGCGGGTCACGTTCGAGGTGTCGGTGTTGTTGCGTACTGTGGTGTTGGTGCGGGTCCAGTTGCGGACTTCGTTGTCGGTATGGTTGTGCGTGTCGTTGCGGGTTTCAGTCACGACGTGGTTGTGGTTGATGTTCGCATTGGCATTCTGGTTGTCCCAGCCATTGGCCGCAGCAGCGGTCGAGGCAGTGGCAATTGCCATGGCGAGTACGGTCTTTTTGACAGTCGCTTTCATGGTGCCCTCTCTCATCAGGTGATTGGTTCGGGTGGGTGGTACTCACGGGTTGCCCTGCACGACCAGGCCCAGAACATTGGCCGTGTCGTTTCGCGCTCCCGCGATCTGATTGAGTTGCAGGACACCGTCGAAGCCCCGCAGTGCCGTCGACGAAACGCCGACACTGCGGATACCCGCCGCAACACCGTCGCCGGTATCGCCCTGCCCCCCTGCTGACGCGATGTCCGAGGCGGCCAACGCCGTGTCATCGGACTCGCGTATTCCTTGCCGGGCCAGCGTCGCGCTGACGACGTTGAGCGTCGTGTTGGCGATGCCGCTGGCCTGGTTGATCGATGCAATGCCGCTGGCGCCTGCCAAGGCCTGTCCGGCGATGTGCGCGCTGGCTTCCAGTGGTGCCGAAAGCACGACGTCGTTGCTGTGCTGTTGCCGCGCAGCGATGGCCACGTCGGCGCGGTCGCCGCTGGCCATGCCATGCAGATTGGCCTGGATGTTGAGATCGCCCGCCGCCTGGTTGATGGCGATGGCACCACTGGCACCGGCCAGCGCGCGACCGTCGATGCGGGTCACGTCGAGGTAGGCCAGCATCCCGCTGTAGTCGTCGGCCAGCGCTGAGGCGGGCAATGCCAGCCAGGCCGCCAGCAGCACTGCGCGCTTCACTTGCCACCCGCCTGCGCCGGAGCGCCCAGCGGGAACTGCGACAGTGCGCCACGCACGGTATCGCCGATGCCGCGCGTGGTATTGCCGACCGCCCCCAGCGGGCCGCTCATCGCACCGCTGAGGCTGCTGCCGCTCATCATCCCCTCGCCCGAGCGTCCAAGGGTTCCGCCCAGGGCCTGTTGGGTCACCCGCTCGACAGTGGTGACGCCGTGCGCTTGCACGCTGCCGGTCTGGCCAGCGCCGAGGCCGGCGTAGTCGTCATCGCTGAGTTCATCCATGCCGCTGGCAGCGCCGCTGCTGCCGAGTGCGGCGGCGATCTCGTGCTGCGGTTTCGGATCGGCGATCAACGCCATGCCGGGCGGCGCCATGCGGTAGGCCGGGCGCGTAGACACGTCGCGCAGCAGGACGATCTCACCCGGCTGCGCCTTCACCCCTTGGCGGGCACCCGAGGCCGCAGCCGCCAGCGGAACGGCCAGCACCAGCAGCAGCGCAAGCCGCCGGCCAGAAACAGTGAAAAGGGTGGTGCTGCCGTCCATGCCGCTCTCCCGTTGCATATGCGCAGGGATAGAGCAGCTTTCGTGCCAACACCGGAAGTCCGTCGCAGCGGGGGTTTGACGGGTAACACCGCGGCGGCATGACGCCACAGTGTTACAACTTCGTTCGGATTCCGTTCGCCTTAACGCGCAGGAAACACCACTGCGCAAGGCGCCATCGGGGCTGTATCAGTAGTGTTACAGGAACTGATACAGCCCGTTGCAGTGCCGCTTCAGGCGCGCGGCGGACTCGGGTCGGGATCATCGATGCCGACGTTGGTGGACGGGTTGTCGTACACCGTCTGGTCGAGCAGGCCGGTTTCCTTGGCCACCAGCACCGGCACCAGCATCTGCCCGGTCACGTTGGTCATGGTGCGCATCATGTCCAGGATGCGGTCGATCGCATACAGGTAACCGATGGTTTCCAGCGGCAGGTTGGCCGCACTCAGCACCACCGTTGCCATGATCACCGCCGTACCCGGCACGCCGGCGGTACCGAAGCTGCCCAGCACCGAAGCGATCAGCACCACCACGTACTGCTCCGGCGTCAGCGGCACACCGCTGTACTGGGCGATGAACACCGCGCACAACGCTGGATAGATCGCACCGCAGCCGTCCATCTTGATGCTCGCGCCCAGCGGCACCGCGAACGAACCGTAGTCCTTGTTCACGCCCAGGTTGTGGGTGATCGAACGCAGCGCAACCGGCATCGCCGCGAAGCTGGAGGAACTGACGAAGGCCACCTGCATGCCCGGCGCCGCACCGCGGAAGAACTTCAGCGGGTTCAGGCCATGCGCCAGCAGCAGCGCGCTGTACACCACCACGATGTGCAGCGCGCAGGCCACGTACAGCGCCAGCACGAAGTGGCCCAGCGGCAGCAGCTTCTCGAAGCCGTAGCTGCCGACCAGGCCGGCAATCAGGCCGAAGGTGCCGATCGGGGTGACTTCCAGCACGAAGCGGGTCACCTGGATCATGATGTCGCTCATCTGCCCGACCAGCTTGCGCGCCTCGGTCACCTTCTCGCCAAGCTTGACGATGGCAAAGCCGACCAGGCCAGCGAAGAAGATCACCGGCAGGATCGAACCACGGCCCGCCGCCAGCACGGTCTCACCGGCGGCGTTGACCTTGGTGCCGATACCCGACAGCGCGTAGAACACGTTGGACGGCACCACATCCAGCAGCACCTGCACCACGCTGGGCACTTCGCGCGGCACATAGTTGCTGGCCATCGACAGCTGCAGGCCACCGGCGCCGGGCTGCAGCACCGTACCCACGCCCAGGCCCACGCATACCGCCAGCGCGGCAGTGATCACGAACCAGAGGAAGGTGCGCCCGCTGAGCGCGGCGACCGATTTCTGGCCGTGCAGCGAAGAGATCGCGTTGATGACCGCGAAGAACACCAGCGGCACCGCGATCATCTTGATCAGGGTGACGTACAGCTCGCCGAGCGGGCCGAACCAGGTTTCAGCAGCTGGGCCAAGCGCCCAGCCGGCCAGCGCACCGAGCACGAAGCCACCGACCACGCGCTGCCAGAATGGAATCCGCAGCCAGGCAGAGACCAGCTTCATAGGCAATCCAAGGGGGTAGGAAGGGATGCTGGCACGATAGCCCAAGGCGGCCCGCAGAACGACCGCCCACGTGGCAAATCAGTGTGTCATCGGCGTGCCTTGCAGGGCCGGGCATAATGAACGTCCCGTTACACTTTGTGAGATCCCAGCGTCCATGCGCCGTTCCGTCTCCCTGTTGGCCGCCTGTGCCACGACCCTGCTGCTTGGCGCCTGCGCCAGCACCGCTCCCGCGTCCGCCCCGGCCGGCCTGAAGGTCACCGTTGCCCCCGTCGTCCACCCGGCCGGTGAAACCCCGCAGTGGTGGTACCGCAGCGGCGCTGCGCAGGCGGCGGCGAACGGCGCGATGGCTGGCAAGGCCAAAAACGTCATCCTGTTCCTGGGTGACGGCATGAGCCTGACCACCGTCGCCGCCTCGCGCATCTACGAAGGCCAGCAGAAGGGCGGCTCGGGCGAAGAGAACCTGCTGTCGTGGGAGCGCTTCCCCGCCACCGCGTTCAGCAAGACCTACAACACCGACTCGCAGACCCCGGATTCGGCCGGCACCATGACCGCCATCACCACCGGCGTGAAGACCCACATGGGTGCGATCGGCGTCAGTGCCGGCAGCCGCACCGACTGCGTCGACAGCCTGTCCAAGGGCCTGCTGACCTGGCTGCAGCTGGCCGACAGCGCCGGTCTGGCCACTGGCGTGGTCTCCACCGCACGCCTGACCCACGCCACGCCGGCCGCGACCTATGCGCATTCACCCGAGCGCAACTGGGAGAACGACACCGACCTGAGCGAGGCGGCCAAGGCCGCCGGCTGCAAGGACATCGCCCAGCAGCTGCTGTCGACCTCGCGTTACGGCCGCGGCCCGCTGGTCGCCCTGGGCGGTGGTCGCGGTGAGTTCACCACCGTGGAAGAGCGCGACCCCGAGTACGACGACAAGGTCGGCCAGCGCCTGGACGGCCGCAGCCTGGTGCAGGAATGGCAGCAGGCGCACCCACAGGGCGCCTACGTGTGGAACAGCAAGCAGCTGCAGGCCGCCGCCAACGCACCGGCGATCCTCGGCCTGTTCGAGCCCGACCACATGCGCTACGAGTACGAACGTCCGCAGGACCCGGCCGGTGAGCCGAGCTTGGCCGAGCTGACCGCTGCGGCGATCAAGAACCTGTCGCGCCATCAGGAAGGCTACGTGCTGATGATCGAAGGCGCGCGCATCGACCACGCCAACCACAGCGGCAACGCGTACCGTGCGCTGACCGAAACCGTGGCCCTGTCCGACGCGGTGCGCGTGGCCAACGAGCTGACCTCGGCCGATGACACCCTGATCATCGTCACTGCCGATCATTCGCACACCCTGAATTTCGTCGGCTACCCCGCCCGCGGCAATCCGATCCTGGGCAAGGTGAAGGACAAGGGTGGCGAAGATGGCGCCGGCAAGCTCGACTACGCGCTGGATGGCAACGGCCAGCCGTACACCACCCTGAGCTACGCCAACGGCCCCGGCCACACCGGCACCAGCAACCAGCAACCGGCCGGTCCGAAGCGCTACCCGCACAACCCCAGCAGCTTCGAGCCGGCCAACGGCCGCCCGAACCTGCACGACGTCGATACCGAGCATCCCGACTACATGCAGGAAGCGCTGGTACCGATGAAGTCCGAATCGCATGGTGGCGAGGACGTCGGCATCTGGGCACGCGGCCCGGGCAGCAAGGCGATCCGCGGCACCCTGGAGCAGAACGCGATCTACCACATGATCGTGCAGGCCACCCCGGCCCTGCGCGATCGCCTGTGCCAGGCCGGCACCTGCGATGACAAGGGCGTGCCGGTGGAACTGCCGGCACCGGCCACCTTCGAACGCAAGGCCGAGGCCCAGTGATGGCGCGGCCGGCACGCCCTGCTCTGGGCAGTCTCCGCCGTGCGCGCTGGCTGGCCCTGCTGGGCGTGCTGGCCAGTACCTGTGCGTCAGCGCAGGGGCCGGCCTGCAAGGTCATGACCGAAGAACACGGATTGTGGATGCTGCCCGGCTGCGAGGTCGTCAATGACAAGCCGCAGATCAGCGCGGAGACCCTGCAGGATCTTCCCTACGACGGCGATGGCCTGGCGCTGGTACAGACCGCCGATGGCTTCCACTACGTCGACCGTCGCGGTCGCAGCCAGGCGGTGATCGCCTGGGACAACGGCGCCGACTCCCTGCAGGAAGGCCTGTTCCGCGGCCGCGTCGGCGATCGCGTGGGCTACTTCAACGCCGCCTTCGAACAGGTGATTGCGGCCACGTTCGATTTTGCCTGGCCATTCCAGGACGGCGTGGCCGAAGTCTGCAACGGCTGCCGCCGCGGCACGCCCGATGGCGACGGGCATACGCCGATGGAAGGCGGCGAGTGGTTCCGCATCGATCGTTCCGGTCGTCGAGTGAAGTAAGGGGTTTTCGGCAGGGCTGCGCCCTGCACCCGCCAGATCAAATGCAACAGCTGAAGCAACTGCAACAGCGGGCATTCCGTGGGATGGCGGGGCACTGTGGATTTGCGGGGACGCCGTGAATCCGTCCATGGAGGCTTGGTCGCCGCATCCATGCGGCTCACACCCCGCAAACCCACAGTGCCCCGCCTTCGACAGTTGGCCGGTGGCCAGTAGATCCACGCCATGCGTGGATGAATCTCTTTCAGATATCGAAATCAATCTGTGGTCGGATCCGTTTTCCTACGGAAAACGGATCCGACCCCATGCCATTCCCGTATCGACCAAGGTCGACACCCACCAAGGGCAGGTATGCCATTCCAACAGATCGCGGAGATCTGTCGAAGGCGGGGTGGGTCCGGTTGCGGGGGCGTAAGCGCCACGGATGGCGCGACCGAGCTTACAGGGACGTACTTGCAGCGTCCCCCGCAACCGGACCCACCCCGCCATCCCACGGAATGCCCGCTGTTGCTGTTGCTGTTGCTGCTCAGGTTGCCGGCCAGCGGCCGGCACTACCGCTTCGGCAGGTGCAGGGCGCCGCCCTGCCGACCCACCCTATACTTGCCGCCGTGACTGCCTTCCCGACCCTCGCTACGCTGGATGCACCGCTGCTGGTCGGTTACAGCGGCGGGCTGGATTCGACCGTGCTGCTGCACTGGCTGTGGCGATCGGCACAGGCCGCCGGCACGCCGCTGCGTGCGACGCACGTACACCATGGCCTGCAACCGGTTGCCGATGACTGGGTGCGGCACTGCCAGCAGCAATGCGCGGTGCTGGGCATCGAACTGGCCGTGCACCACGTGCAGGTCAGCCGTGATGACGGCCATGGCATCGAAGGGGCCGCCCGGCTGGCACGTCGCGCTGCATTCAGCGCCGAGCTGCAGGCCGGGGAAACCCTGGCGCTGGCCCAGCACCAGGACGACCAGGCCGAGACCTTCCTGCTGCGTGCGTTGCGCGGTTCGGGCATCGATGGGCTGGCGGCGATGACCGCTGACAGCCGCCTCGATGGCCATCGGCTGTGGCGGCCACTGCTCGATGTGCCGCGCAGCGCGCTGCTGGCCTATGCCTCGACACACGATCTGCAGTGGATCGAAGACCCCAGCAACGGCGAAGACCACGCCGACCGCAATTTCCTGCGCCTGCGGGTACTGCCACTGCTGCGCCAGCGCTGGCCGCATGCCACCGCCGCATTGGCCGGCAGCGCCGCGCATTGCGCGCAGACCCGTGCATTGCTCGAAGAAGAAGACGCCGAACTGCTCGCTCACCTGGAAGTGGCACCCCGGGTGCTGTCGCTGGAGCTGCTGCGCCAGGTCGCACCGGAGCGTGCTGCGCGCGTGCTGCGTGCGTGGGTGCGCCGCCATGGTGCAGCCCCGTTGCCGGCGCATGTGCTGCGACAAGTGCAGAACGAATTGATGGCCGCAGGCGCCGATCGGCAGTCGCAGGCGCGTTGGCAGCAGCACGCCATCCGCCAGTGGCGCCAGCACGCCTACCTGATGCCGGCAGCGTTGCCGTCACTGCCGAAGGACTGGCAGGCGGCGTGGGACGGCCGCGCGCCGCTGCAGCTGCCCGACGGCGGCAAGCTGCGCCTGCTCGGCACGGACGGCTTCGAACACCCGTTGCAACTGCGCACCCGCCAGGGTGGCGAGCGCATCGTGCTGCCCGGCCGTGCGCATTCATCCGCGTTGAAGGACTGCCTGCAGCGCGAACATCTGGCGCCCTGGCGACGCGCACAGCTGCCCCTGCTGTTCGACCAGGGGCAGCTGCTGGCGGCCGCCGATGTAGTCATTGCCGCACCGCTGCAGGCCTGGCTGCAGGCACGCAATGCGCAGTTGAAGTGGCATCCGGGCGGCTGGTGAATTGACCCTCGCACGCGCGCCGTCCACACTTGTCGCATGGCCAAGAAGTCCCCCGAAAACGCCTCCCCGGTCGCCCAGTTCGAGCAGTCGCTCGAATCGCTGGAACAACTGGTGGAGCAGATGGAAACCGGCGAGCTGAGCTTGGAAGCCTCGCTCAGTGCTTACGAACGTGGCGTCGGTCTGTACCGCCAGTGCCAGCAGGCGCTGGAGCAGGCCGAACTGCGCGTGCGCCTGCTCAGCGATCCGGCCCAGCCCGAAACCGCCGAACCCTTCGATCCGCCCAGCCATGACGGCTGAGGCGTTGTTCGCGCGCTGGCGCGACCGTATCGAAAGCCAGCTCGACGCCGCCCTGCCCTCTCCGGCCGAAGCACCGCAACGCCTGCACCAGGCGATGCGCTATTCCGTACTCGGTGGCGGCAAGCGCATGCGCCCCTTGCTGGTCTATGCCGCCGGCCAGGTGTTCGGTGCCCCGCTGGACAAGCTTGATGCCGCGGCGATGGCGGTGGAGCTGATCCACGCCTACTCGCTGGTGCACGACGACCTGCCGGCCATGGACGACGATGCCCTGCGCCGTGGCAAGCCCACCACCCACATCGCCTTCGACGAAGCCACCGCGATCCTCGCCGGTGACGCCCTGCAGACCCGTGCGTTCGGCCTGCTGGCCGATGCACCGCTGCCGGCGGCATTGCGCGTGGCATGCCTGCAGACCCTGGCCCATGCCTCCGGCGCGGCCGGCATGTGCGGCGGCCAGGCGCTGGACATCGATGCCACGGGCCAGCAGCAGCCGCTGGCAGCGCTCACCCGCATGCATGCGCTGAAGACCGGTGCGCTGATCCGCGCTGCGGTGCGCATGGGCGCGTTGTGCGGTGAAGCGCCCGAGCCCGTGCTGGCCCAGCTCGACGGCTTCGCCGATGCGCTCGGCCTGGCCTTCCAAGTCCGCGATGACATCCTCGATGTCGAGGCCAGTTCCGAGCAGCTGGGCAAAACGGCCGGCAAGGACCAGGCCCAGGACAAGAGCACCTTCCCTGCCCTGCTCGGCATGGACGGTGCCAAGGCGCAGCTGCGCGAACTGTCCGCGCGCATGCAGCAGGCGCTGGCGGGCTATCACGAAGAAGCCGATGCGCTGCGCTCACTGGCCACGCTGGCCGTGGAACGCGATCACTGAAGCAGTGTGCGGCCACCAACAAAAACGCCCGGCACTGCCGGGCGTTTTCGTATCCGCGTGCGGCCGTTCTTACTTGATCAGGCGCAGCGCGAACGGGTAACGGTAGGCTTCGCCGTTGTTGGCCTTCACCGCAGCGATGATGCTGAAGACCAGGCTGAGCAGGCCGACGATCGGCGCCAGGAACACACCGATGACCACGAAGGTCAGGATGATGCAGACGAACATCGCGATGGCGACGGTGATCTGGAAGTTCAGCGCTTCCTTGGCCTGGTCGGTGACGAAGGCCTTGCTGGCGTCATCCTTGTTGATCAGCCAGATGACCAGTGCGCCGATGAAACCGGTGAAGATGCCCAGCAGGTGCGCCACCAGGGCCATGGTGCGCTGGTCAGCGGGTACGCTGCTCGCCGCCGGGACGTTCTCGAATTCGCTCACGACAAAACTCCTTTTTTATTGGGTGGTCTTGACCGACCGGCGGCAAGCCGGTCGCGTCAGGCGGGCCTAGCTTACGCCATCAATGGCATCAATCATTGCCGGCGATCGTCATCCGTCCCACCAGGATCGAGCCGGTGCGGATATGCGAGCGCGGATCGACATCGCTGCCGACCGCCTCGATGGCCATGAACATGTCCCGCAGGTTGCCGGCGATGGTGATGCCATCCACCGGATACTGGATCTGGCCGTTCTCCACGCGGAAGCCGCCGGCGCCGCGCGAGTAGTCGCCGGTCACCCCGTTCACCCCCTGCCCCATCAGCTCGGTCACCAGCAGGCCGTTGCCCATCTGCGCGGCGATGTCCTGCAGCGAACCGGCATTGGCCGCCAGCTGCAGGTTGTGCACGCCGCCGGCATTGGCGGTGGTCTGCAGGCCCAGCTTGCGCGCCGAATAGCTGCCCAGCACGTAACGCTGCAGCACGCCGTCACGCACCAGGGCCGAGGCACGGGTGGCCACGCCGTCGCCGTCGAAGGCGGCCGAGCGCAGGCCACGGCGCAGGTGCGGCAGCTCCTCGATCTGCATCCAGTCGGGGAACAGCTGCTGGTCGACGCTGTCCAGCAGGAAGCTCGCCTGGCGGTACAGTGCGCCGCCGGAGACCGCCGACAGCAGATGGCCCACCAGGCTGCGCGCCACTTCCGGCGCGTACAGCACCGGCATGCTGCCGGTCGGCAGCGAACGCGGCTGCAGCCGAGCGATCGTGCGCTCTGCGGCGCGGCGACCGACGCTTGCCGGATCTTCCAGATCCTCCCGGGCCAGTGCGCCGGTGTACCAGCCGTCGCGCTGCATGCCGTCGCCGGTGCCAGCGATCAGCGCACAGCCGATCGAATGATGGGTACCGCGCTCGCGGCCGATGAACCCATGCGAATTGGCGTAGACCGACACGCTCTGCATGCTCGATACCGAGGCGCCATCGGAATTGCGGATCTGCGCATCGGCTTGGCGGCCCGCCGCCTCGCAGGCCAGCACCAGGTCCACCGCCTCGTCGGCCTGCAGCTCCCAGGGGTGCCAGCCATCCAGTTCGGGGAAGTCGCGGGCCATCAGGTCGGCCTCGGCCAGGCCGGCGGCCGGGTCGTCCTCGGTATGGCGGGCGATCGCGCAGGCCTGCTCGACGGTGGCCAGCAGGCTGGCCTCATGCAGGTCGGCGGTGCTGGCACTGCCCTTGCGCTGGCCGAAGTAGACGGTCACGGCAATGCCGCGGTCGCGGGTGGACTGCACGGTCTCGACCTCGCCGAGACGGACATTGACCTCCAGCCCACGGTCTTCGCTGCAGCTGACCTCGGCCTGGCTGGCACCCAGCGCGCGGGCACGCTGCAGCAGCTGCTGGGAGATGTCGGCCAGCCGTTCCAGCCGGGCCGGGCTGTCGTCGCCGACGGCGACTTCAGGGGCGATCACGTTCAATGCTTTATCCTGTGCGGGTTGGGCCCGGCATCACGCCGGGCGACTTTTTTTGAAATCAGGTATGGACGATGCGCGGACGCGACGAAGAAACCGGTGAATTCCACGACAAGAGCCGCAGCCAGAACCGGCGCGATGCGCTCGACGTCCTGGCCCTGGGCGAGAAGCTGGTATCGCTGACCCCGGCCCAGCTGGCGCGCCTGCCGATCCCGGAGGACCTGCTGCCGCACATCGCCGAGTGCAAGCGGATCACCGCCCATATCGCGCACAAGCGACAGCTGGCGTTCCTGGCCAAGCACATGCGCCGCGAGGACGATGCCGCGCTGGATGCGATCCGCGATGCGCTGGACGCCAACAGCGACACCGGCCGCCGCGAAGTGGCGATGATGCACCGTGCCGAAGACTGGCGCGAACGCCTGATGAACGAGGGCGACAAAGCGCTGGCCGCACTGCTGGATGACCATCCGCAGGCCGACCGCCAACAGTTGCGCACGCTGGTGCGCAACGCCCAGGCCGAAAAGGCCAAGAACAAGCCGCCGCGCGCCTACCGCGAAATTTTCCAGGTGCTGCGCGCGCTGATGCTGCCGGCAGCGCTGGGCCTGAAGGCATCCGCTGAGGATGTCGAGGCAGACGAGCCGGTCGACGACACCGACGAGGACTGAGTCCCCGTCGGGCATGGCGGTGGCTGTGGCCATCGCCGTGCTCAGGCCTGGGTACCGCCGACGGTGATGCCCTCGATCAGCAGCGAAGGCTGGCCAACACCGACCGGCACACTCTGCCCGTCCTTGCCGCAGATGCCCACGCCCTCGTCCAGGGCCAGGTCGTTGCCGACCATGCGCACCTTCTGCATGGTCTCCGGGCCGTTGCCGATCAGGGTCGCGCCCTTCACCGGAGCGGTGATCCGGCCATCCTCGATCAGGTAGGCCTCAGTGGCCGAGAACACGTACTTGCCACTGGTGATGTCGACCTGGCCGCCACCAAAATTGACCGCGTACAGGCCCTTCTTCACCGAACGGATCATCTCCTGAGGATCGTGCTGGCCGGCGCGCATGTAGGTGTTGGTCATGCGCGGCATGGTCATGTGCGCGAACGATTCGCGACGGCCGTTGCCGGTCGGCGCCACGCCCATCAGCCGCGCGTTGAGGCTGTCCTGCATGTAGCCGACCAGGATGCCGTCCTCGATCAGCGTGGTGCACTGGGTCGGGTGGCCTTCGTCATCGATGTTGAGTGAACCACGGCGCCCATCCAGGGTGCCGTCGTCGACGATGGTCACGCCCGGGGCAGCCACGCGCTCGCCGATCCTGCCGGCGTAGACGCTGGTGCCCTTGCGGTTGAAGTCACCTTCCAGGCCATGGCCGACCGCTTCATGCAGCAGCACGCCCGGCCAGCCCGGGCCCAGCACCACCGGCATTACCCCGGCCGGCGCCGGTACCGCTTCCAGGTTCACCAGGGCCTGCCGCAGCGCCTCGCGCGCAAAGGCTTCCGGGCGGCCATCGGCGAACAGCGCTTCATAGCCATAGCGACCACCGCCGCCGGCATAACCCGACTCACGGCGGCCGTTCTGCTCGACGATCACCTGCACGTTCAACCGCACCAGCGGGCGCACGTCGGCGCCCAGCACACCATCGGTGCGGGCAACCAGCACGGTATCGACGCCACCGGACAGGCTGACCATCACCTGCTTCACGCGCGGGTCGGCCGCGCGCAGGTAGCCGTCCAGGCGCTTGAGCACCTCGACCTTGGCTTCGTTGCCGATGCCGTCGATCGGGTCCAGCGCCGGATACAGCACGCGCGCATCGCCGCGCAGCAACGAGCGTCCGGTCTGTGCGCCGCCTTCGCGCGAGATCGCGCGTGCCGACTGCGCTGCGGTCAGCAATGCACCGGCATGGATGTCATCGGAATAGGCAAAGCCGGTCTTCTCGCCGGCAATCGCGCGCACGCCCACGCCCTGCTCGATGGAATGGGCACCGTCCTTGACGATGCCGTCTTCCACGCTCCAGCTTTCGCGCCGGGCGTGCTGGAAGTACAGGTCGCCGAAGTCGACACCGGGGCCGAGCAGTTGGCCGAAGGTGCGCTCCAGGCCAGCGGTATCCAGGCCACCGGGGCGCAACAGGCGATCTTGGGCAAGCGTCAGGGCGTTGTCAGTCATGGTCTCGATCTGGGGGTGTGAAGGCGGTCAGGCAAGGCCGCCCTGGGGAAACGGGGGCCGCGCTCAGCGCGGCGGCGGTGGTTCGGTGACGGTCGGCGGCACGGCCGGCAACGGCGGCAGGCGCGGCGGCGGTGCGGGTACTGGCGCACGTTCGCGGCTGCGCTCGATCACTTCCACCTTGGGCTCCTTCCAGGGGCCGGTCACCTTGTAGGTGCGGGCACCGATCTCGCCCAATGGCTTGGACAATACCGCATTGGTGGCTGCACCCAGCGCTGCGCCCACCGGGCCACCGGCCACCGCGCCGACCACGGTCAGCAGGTTGCCGGCGCGCGGGTTGACGTCGATGGTCTGGTCGAACTGCTGTTTTCGCAGGTCGGCCTCGCCACGGATGGTGATGTTCGCTGCCGGCCCTTCGATCAACACCTTGTCGGTACGGGCCATGCCCTCGCCGAACTGCACGCTGCCCTCGACCTGGTTGAACGCGAAGCCCTTGGAGAAGAAGTCGCGGAAGTCGAACATCAGCCGCCGCGGCAGCTGGGCGACGCTGAGCAGGCCCAGCACGCGGCCGGCACCCGGCTCCAGCTCCAGCAGCTGGCCATTGCGGGCATTCACATCGAGCTGGCCCTGCAGGTTGCCAAGCTGGAAGTCCGACGGACCGCCGGGCCACGAGGCCTGCAGCTGGGCGTGGCCGGAGCCGCCGCGCAGCTGACCGCCGTAGTCGAGGTTCTGCAGCAAGCCGCCCAGGTCTTCACTGCGCACCTGCGCATCAAGCGCGGTTCGCGAACCGCCACCCTTGCCAAGCCAACGGCCACGGATGTCGATCTCCTGGCTGGGGGCGCGGAACTGCAGTTGTTCCACGCTCAGGCCATTGGCGATCGGCCGCGTACGCAGCACCGCCTGGCCCAGCACGACCTTGCCGAACTTCAGGTCGGCGATGTCCAGTGCGAACGGCGGCAGCTTGGCCGGGTCCATGTCGTCGGCACCGGCCTGCACCCGCGCCGGTGCCGCCGTGGTTCCGGGAGGGGTCGGCAGCGATTGCCAGTACACGCGCTCGAGCTGGCCGCTGATGGTGCCGCCATCGGCGTTGGGTACATTCAACTTGCCGGCCAGCGAGGGGCCATCCAGGCGCACGTCCAGTGCCTGCGGGCCGGGGTGCAGCTGCAGGCGGGTCTGCTCGAACACGCCGCCGATCAGCATCAGCTGGCCGACCTGCACGTCCACTGCGCGCAGCGGCATCGGATCGCCATCGCCACCGGCGCCACGGGCCAGGCCGATCCATTCCAGCGCATCCAGGGTCGGGCTGCGGCCATTGATGGTCAGCCCGCTGGGCGGTGGTTCGCGGTCAACGTGGTCGCTGCCCAGGGTGACCTGCACGCCGGTCTGGTTGTTGTGACTGCGCGCAGCCAGCGCCAGACGCTGGCCGAACGCCACGTCGATGCGGCCGGCGCCCATCGGCAGCTGTGCGGCCACGGTGGTCGGCAGCGGCTCGTTGGCCGGCTTCTGCAGCGGTGCCGGCAGGTCCAGGCGGGTGCCCAGCAGATCCGAGCGCAGGCGCAGCTCGCTGGGCGGCGCTGGTGTACCCGGCGCGACCTTCGGCAGGTTCACCGCGATGGTCCACGGCGAGGTGCCGTTGATGTAGGGCTTCAGCCACGCCATTTCCGGTGCGCGGTCGATCAGCACGCCCGCATCAAGCGTGGCGGCCAGTTCCGATTCGAAGGCCAGCTTGGGGTCACGCACGAAACCACCGGCGCGCAGGCTCAGCCTTCCGTCCTGTCCGAGGTGGCGCACTGCCAGTTCCTCGGCCGCGAAGCCGGCGTTGCTGTAGCGGGCCTGCCCGCGCATGTTGTCGAATTCCAGCTGGAAGCGCTTGTCGACCAGCTTCAGCCCGGCCAGGTCCACCGTGCCCTGCAGGTGGCCACCGCCCTGGTCATGATGCAGGGGCTGCAGCAGGTCGAAATGCACGTTGGCCGGCCCGCTTGCCGCGAGGTTGTCCAGGGTGTCGCCGTATTCCTTGTGCAGCGGGCTCTGCCGCAACATCGCCAGCAGCTTGCCGGCATCGCCCTGACTGTCGGCGCGGACGTACAGTGGCTGCTGGCCGAAATCCTGGATCCCGGCTTCGAACGTCTGCACCGCCACGCCAGCCAGATCGCCGCGGCCCTGCATGTGGAAACCGGGCCCAATGAAGGCGACATCGGCGTCCACCTGGCCCATCAACGGCCAATCGTGCTGGAAGCGGATGTCACCGTTGGTGATGTGCCCAGTGGCTTCGAAGCGGCCATCGTTGTTGTCGAACGGCCAGTCGTCCAGGTCACCACTGACCAGTCCGATGCCGTTGCGCACCTGGCCACCGGCCAAGGCCATGTCCAGCCAGTCGGTGGCGCCCTTGCTCATCCTGGAATGGATCCAGAAACGCTTGGCCGCGGTCATCGGTACGTCGTCCAGCTTGGCCGCCAGTTGCATCCACGGCCGGGTGCCATCGCCCTGGAACCAGAGACCACCGCGCACGTCGGCGGCGTAGTCGGTACCTTCCACACGCATCGCCGGGGTGCCGATGCGCCAGCCACCGGCCTCGTCGCGCCAACCGACGATCTGCCCGGCCAGGTGCAGGTCGTGACGCACGCCGAAACCGGTCGGCCAATCGAACTGCAGCTGGCGCTGGGGTTGCAGCTGCAGGCTGAAGCCGTTGGCATCGCCCTCGAAGCGGCCGCCCAGGCCACGCAGGCCCGGCGAGTTGCCGACGCTGGCAAAGCCCAGCGACTGCAGTTCGCCCTGTACCCACAACGGGCCACCCTGCTGGCCGCGCAACTGCACCTGTGCCACGTCCAGCTGCGGCTTGGCCAGGTACAGCCAATGCCGCAGGCCCGCATCCAGTCGGTCGCTGAGCGCCAGCGCGCGCAACGCGGTACCCGCCTGCGCTGCTGCGGCCTGCACCTGCATCTGCTTGCCCACCCGCAGTTGCAGCCCGTCGAGCTGCTGCTGGCTGCCATCGGCCTGCAGGCGCAGGCGCGGCACCTGCAGCGCCCAGCCTTCTGCCGTCCGCTGCCAACGCAGGCGCGCCTGCAGCCGTTGCAATTGAATTTCCGGGCGCGCCACGCCAGGCATCGGCGCGCCTTCGACACGCAGATCACGCAGATCCGAATCGGTGATCAGCGCCACCGGGGCGAAATCACGCAGGGTCAGCCACAGGTTGAGCTCGCCCTTGCCCTCGCGCAGGCGCATGCCGCCGGCCGCCAGCAACGGCGCCCAGGCACGGAAATCGATCGGATCGGCACCTACCCAGGCCTGGCCGTTGCCGCGCTGGCGATCCAGGTCCAGCACCGCCGTCAGCGGCAAGGCGTCGGTCTGTGCCCAGGCACGCACGCCCACCCGCAGGCGGTCGCCATCCACGCGCAGGCGCAGGTCGATACGTGGCAGGGTGGCGTCGACACCCAGTGCTGGCGCATGCACGCCGAGGCGGCCACCAATCACCTGCAGTTCGCCCAGCCGGCGCAACGCATCCAGCGGATCGCCGCCAGCGCGGGACTGCGGCAGGCCGCGCACCGACCAGCGGCCATCGGCGGCCTGCTGCAGGTCTAGCGCCAAGCCACGCAGCCGCAGTTCGGTCAGCGAACGGCCCGGCAACAGGCCGCTGTATATCGACACCAGCACCTCGGCTTCGCCGATGGCCAAGCCCCGGCCCGCGCCGATGCGCAGGCCCTTCAACTGCAGCAATGGACCGCGTCGGGTCCAGGTAGTGTCCAGGCGTTCGAAACGCACCGGTTGTCCGGCGCGCGCACTCAGCCAGGCTGCGATCCTGTCCGGATGACGCTCAGCCAGCGGCAGCAGCTGGCTGAGGGTGCCGACCAGCAGGGCAAGCCCGACCAGGCCGACCGCGCATGCGGCGATGAAATGACGGCGGATCCTTCGCAGTCGCAGGCGCGGCGGCGCGCTCATCGGCCACCGAAAGCAGACAGTCGGCCTGGATCAGAGCAGAACAACATCGAACTGCTCCTGCAGGTACTGCTCGTCCGCCTGGAAGCGGATGCTCTTGCCGAGGAACTCCTCCAGCTCGGCCACGGCCGTGGATTCCTCATCGGTGATCCGCGCCACAACCTTGCTGGACGCGATAACCAGCAGGCGCGCGGCATCGAACTGGCGCACCGCGCGGGTGATCTCGCGGAAGATCTCGTAGGTCACCGTTTCGGTGGTCTTGATGGTGCCGCGGCCACTGCACTGCGGGCAGGTTTCCGACAGCTGGCGCTCCAGGCTTTCCACCGTGCGCTTGCGCGTCATCTCCACCAGGCCCAGCGGCGAGAAGTCGTACACCGTGGTCTTGGCATGGTCGCGGGCCAGCGCCTTTTCCAGGGTACGCAGTACCTGGCGGCGATGCTCGGCGTCATCCATGTCGATGAAGTCGATGATGATGATGCCGCCCAGGTTGCGCAGGCGCAGCTGCCTGGCCACCGCCTGCGCGGCCTCCAGGTTGGTGCGGAACACCGTCTCTTCCAGGTTGCGCTGGCCGAGGAACGAGCCGGTATTGACGTCGATGGTGGTCATCGCCTCGGTCTGGTCGATCACCAGGTAGCCACCGGATTTCAGCGGTACCTGCTTGTCCAGCGCACGGCCGATCTCGTCCTCGACCCCGAACATGTCGAAGATCGGACGATCGCCGCTGTACAGCTCGATCTTCTCTGCCAGCACCGGCATGTACTTGGCCACGAACGCCTGCAGCTGGGCGAAGGTCTCCTTCGAGTCCACCTTCACCTTGTCCACGTCCTTGCGGATCAGGTCACGCACCGAACGCAGCGGCAGGCTCAGGTCTTCATAGATGTTGCTGCACGACGCCGCCTCGCGGCCGCGGCGCTCGACCACGTTCCATACCCGTGACAGGTAGGCGATGTCTTCGGCGATGGCCTCGGCCGGCTGGCCTTCGGCATTGGTGCGCACGATGTAGCCGTAGCCGCCGTGCTGGGCCGACAGTTCGGTCACCAGCGCTTTCAGCCGCGCGCGCTCGCCTTCGTCCTCGATGCGCGCCGACACGCCCACCACCTTCGACTGCGGCAGCAGCACCATGTAGCGCGAGGGAATGCTGATCTGGGTGGTCAGGCGTGCGCCCTTGGTCCCGATCGGATCCTTCACCACCTGCACCACGATGTCCTGGCCGTCGCGCAGCAGCTCCACGATCGGCACGCTGGACGGCGGCGGCAGGGTCGTGTTCTCGGTATCTGCGCTTGCCACCGGCGCCGGTCGCACCACGTCGTTGGCGTGCAGGAACGCGGCGCGCTCCAGGCCCACTTCGACGAATGCCGCCTGCATGCCTGGCATGACCCGCTGCACCTTGCCCTTGTAGATGTTGCCGACCACACCCCGGCGCCAACCGCGCTCGATGTGCAGTTCCTGCAGCATGCCGTTCTCGATCACCGCGACCCGGGTTTCGCGCGGGGTCACATTGACCAGGATTTCCTCAGACATCGGCAGCCTCCCTGGCGGCATCAGCAGTTGGGGCCAGCACGCCGCAGCGGGCCAGCAGACGATCGGTATGCAGCAACGGCAGCCCCATGACACCGGAGTAGCTGCCGGAAAGGTGTTCGATCCAGCGCTCGGCACCGCCCTGGATGGCATAGGCACCCGCCTTGTCCAGCGGCTCGCCGGTGGCGACGTAGGCAGCGATGTCGGCGGACTCGATGGCGGCGAAGGTGACCTCGGAAACGACCAGTTCGCTGTCCAGTCCCTGCGCGTCCACCACCACCACGGCGGTCATCACCTGATGGGTGCGCCCGGCCAGCCGTGCCAGCATCGCCCGCGCGTCGGCCGCGTCGGCCGGCTTGCCGAATACTTCGCCATCGAGCACCACTTCGGTATCCGAGCCCAGCACCCGCGCCTGCGGGTCCTCGGCCAGCACCCGTGCGAGGCCGGCGCGCGCCTTGTCGGCGGCGACCCGGCAGACATAGTCCTGGGCACTTTCAGAGGCCGCGCGCTGCTCGACGACCTCCAGGTCCAAGGCCTGGAAAGGGTGTCCGAGTCGGGCCAGCAGCTGGTTGCGTCGGGGGGAGCGGGAAGCAAGATAGAGCATCGACACAGCATAACCTGACGCCGGTACCTGAATCGTCGGACAATCCTTCCCCGGCGCCTGCAACCCCGAACGGACTCACAACGCGTTCATCGCTACGACACCACCCTCACCGCCACAACAAGGAGATCCCATGCGTCGCACCGCCACCCCGCTGCTGCTTGCCCTGTCCCTCGCCCTTGGAGCTTCGATGACCGCCCATGCCGATCCGTCGTCGCCGTCGATCGCCGCCGCGGCCGAAGGCACCCTGCTGAACATCTCGGCCAACGCCGAAGCCACCCGCGTGCCGGACGTGGCCACGCTGTCGGCCGGTGTGGTCACCCAGACCGCCGACGGCAACAGCGCCATGCGCCAGAACGCCCAGCAGATGGACAAGGTCCTGGCCGCGATCAAGGCCGCCGGCATCGCCGAGCGCGACGTGCAGACCAGCGGCGTCAGCCTCAACCCGCAGTACCGTTATGCCGACAACGAAGCACCGAAGATCACCGGCTACCAGGCCAGCAACACCGTCAGCCTGAAGGTCCGCGACATCGCCAAGCTGGGCAAGGTGCTGGACGCGCTGGCCGCGCAGGGCGCCAACCAGATCAACGGCCCGCAGTTCGAGATCGACCAGCCCGAGCCGGTCTATGACGAAGCGCGCCTGGCGGCACTGAAGAAGGCCCAGGCCCGTGCCCAGACCTATGCGAAGTCGCTTGGCCTGCAGGTGCGCCGCATTGTCAGCATTTCCGAGAACGCCGGTGGCGGTTTCCGCCCGATGCCGATGATGCGTGCGCAGGCCGCCGGCATGGCAATGGACAAGGCCACCCCGGTCGCCCCGGGTGAATCGACCGTCTCGGTGAACCTGGACGTGGTGTTCGAACTGGGCCGCTGAGGTCCCTGCCCGCTTCCTGCAACGGCGCCCTGCGGGGCGCCGTTTTCATTTCCGCCGCCGCCGTGCCCGCCTTGCTACATGAAGGCCCGCTCAACGCTGTCGCCCCTGCCTCTAGGCAGTGGTGGAGGCGGCGCGCTAATGATTGACTGCCAGCCGCGTGCGGCAACCCCGATGGCGGCCCTGGTGCGTTGAGGACTTCGACACTGGCATGGAGGTGGACCATGGTTCGTACGTATCCCGTAGTACCCCTGCACTTCGATCCCGCCCGCGTTGCCGCCTGGAGTGCGGCCATCGCCCTGCATCTGCTCGCGTTCCTGTTGTTGCTGATCCCGGCGACCTACCAGGCCGTCACCGCACTTCCCCGCGACCAGACCACGATCCGGTTCATTCCGAAGGAAGACCCGAAGCCGCCGGCACCGCTGCCAACCGATCCCGAAAAGGTGGAGGTGGTGCACAAGCGGCAGGCCACGCCGGTGCCCGCACCGCTGCCGACGCCCACCGCGACCGTCGAGGAGGCCCAGGGCATCATCCTGCCGGCGGCCGAGCCGACCGCGGTGCAGGCTGCGCCGACCATTGCCCCGTCCACGCCGCTGGCCGGCGCCCAGCTGCAGTACCGCAGCAACCCGCCGCCCAGCTACCCGATCCAGGCCCTGCGCAATCACGAACAGGGCACGGTGCTGCTGCGGGTGGAGGTGGACCCCAGCGGACAGCCGGTGAACGTCAGCATCGAACGCAGCAGCGGCTCGCGCAGCCTGGACCAGGCCGCCCGCCAGCAGGTGCTGCGCCACTGGCGTTTCGTGCCGGCCGAGCGTGATGGCATGGCCGTTCCGGCCATCGGCATGGTCCCGGTGCAGTTCTCCCTGCCCAACTGAGCCCTGGGCCGGCCCGGCACCTGCCGGGCCGGCAGTAACGGTGAATGGGCCGGAACAGGGCCAATCTGCCCGGTTATTTGAACTTCGTTGGAAAACCGTTACGAATTTAGTAAAACTTCACACCTTCGTCACCTGCCGGAAACCTAGATTGACGCGTCCCGGGACACACCGGAGACAGCCCTCAATGCTCGAGTTTTCCAGTCAGGAGAGAAGCTGTGAAACACCCGATCCAACGGCCCGCCAGCCGCCGCCGCAACCACCTGGCAACGTCCATCACCCATATCCTCACCGGCGGTGCCCTGCTGCTCGCCGGAGCCGTGGCTTCCTCTTCTGCATTCGCGCAGGAACAGGCCACCAACCTTGACCGGATCACCGTCACCGGTTCGAACATCCCGCGCACCAACACCGAGACACCGTCGCCGGTGCAGGTGGTGACCCGCCAGGAAATCGATCGCACCGGCAAGACCTCGCTGGCCGAGTACCTGCAGACCATCACCGCTGATGGTGCCGGCTCCATTCCCAAGACCTTCGGCAACGGCTTCGCCGGCGGCGGCGCCGGCATTTCGCTGCGCGGCCTGGGTGCCGGCTCCACGCTGGTGCTGTTGAACGGCCGCCGCATGGCCACCTATGGCTTGGCCGATGACGGCCAGAAGGTGTTCACCGACCTCAGCACCATCCCGCTCGACGCAGTCGAACGCGTTGAAGTGCTGAAGGACGGCGCCTCGGCAATCTACGGCTCCGACGCCATCGCCGGCGTGGTCAACATCATCCTGCGCAGCGACTTCCAGGGCGTGATCCTGCGTGGTTCCTACGGCCTGTCCGGCGACAGCGACGGCGACGCCAAGAAGGCGACCCTGACCGCTGGTACCGGCGACCTGGCCAGCGACGGCTGGAATGCATTCTTCAGCCTGGACGTCGGCAAGACCGACGCCATCAAGATCAGCGACCGCAAGAACCGCAAGTGGATCGGCACCGGCGACACCCGCCAGTGGGGCTATGACAAGACCGCGCAGTTCCTGGGCGGCGCGTACACCCGTGGCGGCACCTCGGGCGGTTCCGGTCCGAACGGCTCCTACCTGGATGCCACCGGCCACCTGGTTCCCCTGCCCGGCTGCGCGGGCCTGACCACCATCGGTGGCCAGACCCCGGCCAGCATCGCCGCCGACGGCTGCCTGTTCGATCCGGCGCAGCAGTACCGCGACCTGATCCCGGAAGAGAAGTACGTCAACGTGTTCGGTCGCGCCAGCTTCGCCTTCGGTGAAGGCGGCGAGGTCTACACCGAGATCGGCTACTCGAAGAAGCAGACGATCTTCAGCAATACCCCGTCCGGCGTATCCGGCGGCTGGGGTTACCCCGGCGGCCCGGTCAACGCCAACAGCGGCTCGGGCGCAACCACGCTCGGTGCCACCCACCCGGACAACCCAACCGGTGCGCCGGTGCGCCTGCGCTACTCGGCCTGGGACGTCGGCCCGCGCGTTACCGACAACACCAACGAGTTCAATCGCTTCCTGGTTGGCGTGAAGGGCAACTGGGGTGACTGGAGCTACGACACCGCCTACCTGCATTCGGGCACCGACCTGACCAACAAGCGCACCGGCTTCCTCAACTACGACAACGTGCGTTGTGCGCTGGCCAACCCGAACTGCGCCGGTGGCGTGTGGCGCATCGGCGACAACGCCGGCCAGAACTCGCAGGCGCTGTACGACTTCATCTCGCCGATGATCAGTGCACGCGCCAAGTCCAGCCTGGACATGTTCGACTTCACCATGTCGCGCAGCCTGATGGACCTGAAGGGTGGCCCGCTCGGCCTGGCGTTCGGCACCGAATGGCGCAAGACCAGCAACAGCCTGACCCCGCAGACCTTCACCGACACCGGCGACATCATTGGCCTGGGCTATTCGGCCTACGACGGCACCCAGAACGTGTACGCCGGCTACGTCGAACTGTCCGCACCGGTGCTGGAGCAGTTGGAGCTGTCAGCCGCCATGCGCTACGACAAGTACGAGAGCGGTGAAGGCAAGGCCACGCCTAAGCTGGGCGTGAAGTGGACCCCGGCCGACTGGATCGCCCTGCGCGCCAGCTACGCCGAAGGCTTCCGCGCGCCGAACCCGGCCGAGAACGGTGACGGTGGCCTGGCCGCCTTCTCCACCGCAGTCGACCCGATTCGTTGCCAGATCAGCGGCAACAACGCGGCAGAGTGCGGCGCAAACTCGGTGGCGATCATCACCAAGCCAAACAAGCTGCTGAAGCCGGAAGAGTCCAAGAGCTACTCGGTCGGCATCGTGCTGCAGCCGACCTCGTCCACCTCGATGACCGTCGATGCCTGGCAGATCAAGCGCACCAACGAAATCGTGCAGGGCAGCACCTCGGCGGCGATCCTCGCCGGCAACGTCCTGCGTGACAGCAACGATCTCAATGGCGTGGCCAACAGCGGCACCATCCTGGCAGTCAACACCGCCTACGTGAATGCCAGCTCCTCGCGCGTGCGCGGTATCGATACCGATATCCGCCAGACCTTCGATATCGGCCCGGGCCAGCTGGAGCTGGACCTGCAGTGGAGCCACATCCTGAAGTTCGAGCGTACCGAAGGTGGCGACACGGTTGACTACGTGGGTACCCACGGCAACTGCGATGTCACCAACTGCATCGGCACGCCGAAGGACAAGGTGAACTTCGGCACCACCTGGAAGCAGGGGCCGTGGAGCGTCAGCGCCGTTGCCAACTACATCAGCAAGATGGAGAACAAGGACAAGCGAGGCGGCGACTACCTGGCCTTCTACGCCGATGGCGAGCCGGTGAAGAAGATTTCTTCGTTCACCACGATGGACCTGTCCGGTCGCTGGAGCATCAACGATTCGTTCGAACTCAACGCCTCGGTGGCGAACGTGTTCGACCGCATCGCCCCGCTCGACCCGACCACCTACGGCGGCGTGAACTACAACCCGATGCACTTCTCCGGTGCGCTGGGCCGTTATTACACCGTCGGTTTCAAGTACACCTTCAAGTAATACTGCTGCCGCTTTACCTGCAAAGGCCCGGGCTCGCGCCCGGGCCTTTGCTTTTTTCCGTACGCGACAGCGTCCATCATGGATACCCCGATACCTGCGGCGCACGTGATGTCCTCTTCCAACCAACGCCTTGGCCTGGCCGCACTGACCGCACTGGTGGTCGGCTCGATGGTCGGTGCCGGCATCTTCTCGCTGCCGCAGAACGTGGCGCGCAGCGCCGGTCCGGCCGCCGCGCTGATCGGCTGGGCGGTCAGCGGTGCCGGCATGCTGATGCTTGCCTTCGTGTTCCAGGCCCTGGCCAATCGCCGCCCTGACCTGGACACCGGCATCTATGCATACGCGCGCGAAGGCTTCGGCAACTACATCGGTTTCTCCGCCGCCTGGGGCTACTGGGTCGCTTCGGTACTCGGCAACGCCAGTTTCTTCGTACTGATCTTCAGCGGTCTCGGCCACTTCGCGCCGCTGTTCGGCGAAGGCAATACACCGGCCGCCATTGCCGCATCGTCCCTGTTGCTGTGGACCGTGCACCTGCTGGTACTGCGCGGCCTGCGCACCGCGGCGATCGTCAATGGCCTGGTCACCGTGGCCAAGCTGGTGCCGATCGCGCTGTTCCTGATCCTGGCGGCCGGCGCATTCCGCATGGACGTGTTCCGCGCCGACTTCTTCGGCGCTCCCGCGCTGGGTGACATGGGCCAGCAGCTGCGCGGGATGATGCTGGTCACCGTGTGGGTGTTCATCGGCATCGAAGGCGCCAGCATCTATTCGCGTCGCGCAGCACGGCGCGCCGATGTCGGCCGCGCCACCGTGATCGGCTTCATCGGCGTGTGGCTGCTGCTGGTGCTGGTCAGCCTGCTGTCGATGGGCGTGCTGTCGCAGGCCGAACTGGCCGGCCTGCCCAATCCCTCGATGGCCTATGTGCTGCGCGCGATCGTTGGCGAATGGGGAGCGACGGTGATCATCATCGGCTCGATCATCTCGGTGCTGGGCGCGCTGCTGGCGTGGGTGCTGCTGTGCGCCGAGGTGCTGTTTGCCGCCGCTGGCGATGGCACGATGCCGGCCTTTCTCGGCCGCGAGAACGCGCGCGGCGTGCCCGCCAATGCGCTGTGGTTGAGCAACGGCCTGATCCAGTTGTTCCTGCTGCTGGTGCTGTTCAATTCGGGCAGCTATACCAGCCTGGTGCTGCTGGCGGCGTCGATGAGCCTGGTGCCGTACTTCCTGTCCAGCGCATTCGGCGTGAAGCTGGCTTGGCAGGGCGAGGCATACGCCAGCGCGACCGGCGCCCGCTGGCGCGACTTCATCGTCGCGCTGCTGGCCAGCGCCTATGCGTTGTGGCTGGTGTATGCCGGTGGCCTGGACAACCTGCTGCTGTCGGTGCTGCTGTATGTGCCGGGCGTAGTGCTGTACGCGTTGACCCGGCGCCAGCGCGGCGAGCGGGTGTTCACGCGCTGGGAATGGGTGCTGTTCGGCGCGATCCTGGTGGTGGCGATCGCTACGCTGGTGGCGTTCTCGCGCGGCGCGCTGACCTTGTAAGGCCGAGCCACTGCCGGCGCTAGTGCTTTGTCAGCATGCCGATGTCGTGCATCCAGCGTTCGGCCAGACTGGGCCATGCCGACACCGGCGCATCTTTCAGGCGCAGGCCGAACGCGTGGCCGCCGTGCGCGAACAGATGCATTTCAACCGGCACGCCGGCCTCGATCAGTGCGCGGTGATAGACCAATGCGTGACGGACATCGTCCGTCGGGTCATCGGCGGCCTGCACGATGAACGTCGGCGGCGCCTTTGCGTCGACCACGATGTCTTTTTCCAGCGAATCATCCTTGCGTACCCAGAGATGCCCTGGATACAGCAGCATCGCGAAATCCGGCCGGCTGGACTGCACATCGGCCACATCCAGCGGTGCATAGCTGCGCTGCGCATGCGTGCTCAACCCCGCCACCACATGGCCGCCGGCCGAGAAGCCGATCACGCCCAACCGTTGTGGATCGATCTTCCAGCGCGCGGCCTGCGCACGCAGCAGGCCCATTGCCCGCTGCGCATCCTGCAAGGCCATCGGCACGGCCGGAATGTCGCGGCAGTTGCATTCGCGATCCCAGTTCGGTCCCGAGGCCGGTACGCGATACTTCAGCAGTGCGCAGGTGACGCCCTGCGCGGTCAGCCAATCGCAGATCTCGCTGCCTTCCAGGTCCATCGCCAGCACGTTGTAGCCCCCACCCGGTATCACCATCACTGCCGTGCCGTTGGGCGAGCCTTTCGCCGGGAACACGGTGAGCGTGGGCACGGCCACGTTCTGCAGCATCATCCAGCGCTCGCCACTGGCCTTGGACACGGTTTCGCTGACCTGCTCGCGGCCTTTCAGCTTCGGCGGTGTCATCACCTTCCCATTCGGCCAAAGAGGGAATTCGGTGGCACCGGCCGGCGGGTGCCAGGTGGCAGGCGCGACTGCAGATGCGGTAGATGGCAGCAGGACCATCAGCAGGAGAAATGCAAAGCGGGCGCGCATCGTCAACATCCACGTGATGGACCTGCAGTGTAGAGTCGAGTCCGCTCGAAAGATCGCGCGCGATGCATCCACGCATGGCGTGGATCTACCGCCGCACGCGACTGCACGGCGCGACACAACAAAAAAGGCCTGCATCTTGCGATGCAGGCCTCTTGAATGTGGCGCCCGAAGTTGGACTCGAACCAACGACCCCCTGATTAACAGTCAAGTGCTCTAACCGGCTGAGCTATTCGGGCAGACCGCCAGTATAACGACTCTTCACGCCCGATGGTAGGGGTGATTGGCCAACATCGCAGCAGCCCGATACAACTGCTCGGCCACCACCAGCCGCACCAGCATGTGCGGCAGCGTCAGCGGGCCGATCGACCACTTTTCATCGGCCAGCGCAGACACTTCCGGCGAATGCCCTTCCGGGCCACCGATCAGGAACGCCAGGTCCCTGCCCTGTCCGCGCCAATGCTCCAGGCGCTGCGCCAGCTGTTCGGAACTGAGCTGGCGGCCCGGTACGTCCAGTGCAACGACGTAGGCGTTCTTCGGCAACGCAGCGATCACCCGCTTGCCTTCGTCTTCGGTGGCGCGACGTGCGTCGCGCCCTTTGCCACGCAGGCCGGGCTCGATCTCCACCAGCTCGAAGGGCAGCCAGTGCGAGAGCCGCTTCTGGTATTCGGCAAACCCCTGCGCCACCCAACTGGGCGCGCGTTCGCCGGTGGCGATCAGGCGGGCTTTCATCAACATTCCTCCAAAACGTCGACGGCGCCATCGGCGCCGTCGAAAACTGCATCAACGAATGGCTCAGGCCACTTCGTCGTCGTCGTAGGACGGCGGCTGGTCGCCAACGGTCCACAGGCGCTCGAGCGCATAGAACTCGCGCACGCGCGGCAGCATCACGTGCACGATGACGTCGCCCAGGTCGACCAGCACCCATTCGGCTTCACGCTCGCCTTCAACACCCAGCGGCATGACGTCGATGTTCTTGGCGAAGCGCACGACTTCGTCGGCGATGGACTTCACATGGCGGGTCGAAGTACCCGATACGACCACCATGTAGTCGGCGACGCTGGACTTGCCGCGTACGTCGATCTCGACCGGGTCCTTGGCCTTCAGGTCTTCGGTGGCTTGACGGACGCTGGCCAGCAGTTCCGGCACGGAGGGCGGCGGGCTGGGCAGATCGACCTTGATGGTCTGGGGCTGGGTCTGGTTGCTCAAAGCGGGTCGACTCGATAAACGTGGGGGCGATTATACGGGCACAGCGCGGCAACCGTATTCACGAGGTGGCGGGGCGGTACAGGCCGTGGCCAGAAACGTAGTCGGCCACCGCCGGTGCCAGCATGGCCCGCCAGGGGCCGCCCGCGGCGATCTGGGCGCGCACGGCACTGGCCGATTCCTCGCGCAGCGGGTGGTGCAGGCGCAGGATGCGGCCGGCCGGGCTGGCAAACAAGGCCTGCTCGTTGTCGGCCCAGCGCCCCTCGGTGGCCTGCCCCAGCGCGCCGTCGACGCTGGCCCGCAGCGGACTCCCCGGACGCTCGGCGACGATGAAATGGGCCAGCCCGAACAACGCCTGCCACTCATGCCAGCTGGGCAGGCCCAGCAGGCTGTCGGCCCCCACCAGCCACGCCAGCGGGCGGCTGGGGCCAAGTTCGGCCCGCAGTTCGCGCAGGGTATCGACCGTGTAGGAGGGTCTGCCGGGAAAGCGCGCAGCCCGATCCAGCTCATGACGGTCCAGCAGCAGGCCCGGCTCATCACCGATGGCCAGGCCGAGCATGGTGCAGCGTTGTTCGGCGGTCGCGCCCGGCACCGCGCGGTGCGGCGGGTCGGCGGCAGGCAGCATGCGCACCGCCACCTGCAGTTCATCGCGTGCGGCGCGCGCGATTGCCAGATGGCCCAGATGCACCGGGTCGAAGGTGCCCCCGTAGTAGATCCGCAGGCTCATGGATCAGGCCCGGGCGAGCAGGCGCACCGCACGCGCCTCGGCTACCGCCACCAGCAGGCGCTCAAGTGCAAGCCAGGCATCGCCGTCTGCGCGGCCCTTGGCGATGCGGTCAACCAGCCCTGCTTCGGCAACGAAACGCTCCCAGCGCTTGCCTTCCGGGTGCCGCTGCAGCGCGCGCTTGTAGGGCGCCTGCCGCGATTCCCAGATACCGCGGGATTTCATCTCCGCCGCCAGATTGCCGCCACGTGCCTGTACCCGTGCCAGGCCGGCACCGGCCAACAGCTCGCGGATCACGATCGGCATCAGCGCGGCCACGGCCTCGCCTTCGCCGCGCAACCCGGCCAGCATCCTCAGCACCGCCTGGGGCTGGCCGGAGAAGGTGGCTTCCACCAGCCGGAACACGTCGTAGCGGGCAGCATCGGCCACCAGCGACTCCATCCGTTCCACGTCCAGGGTCTGGCCGTCGGCCAGCAATACGAGCTTGTCGATCTCCTGCGCAGCCGCCAGCAGGTTGCCTTCCACGCGTTCGGCCAAGCGCTGCACGGCCGCCGGTTCGGCGCGCAGGCCCCTGCTGCGCAGGCGCCGTTCGATCCAGTCCGACAGCTCATGCGGCTTGATGGCCCAGGCCACCGACAGCACGCCGACGCGGTTCACCGCCTCGGCCCATTTGCCCTGGTGGGCCTTGCTCCATTCGTTGGCGGTGATCATCAGGATCACGTCCGGCGCCGGGTTGGCGCAGAACCGGCTGATCACCTCACCGCCGTCCTTGCCCGGCTTGCCACTGGGCAGGCGCACTTCCACCAGGCGGCGGGCACTGAACAGGCTGGGGGCGTGGAAACTGGCGTCGAGCTGGTTCCAGTCGAAATCACGTCCATCGGCATCGAACACTTCGCGCTCGTCGATGCCAGCCGCACGTGCACGGGCACGCACGGCATCAGCCGCCTCCAGCACACGCAGCGTTTCCGGACCGGCGATCAGATAGACCGGCGCCAGCGCCGTGTCAGCGCCCTGCCCGGCCAGCTGTTCCGGTCGCAGTTCCATCAGGCGCCCGGCTCAGTGCTGGACGGCGGGTGCGGGCTCGACCGGATCGTGCTCGACCGGCTTCGGCGCCGACAGGCTGCCGCCCTTTTCCAGTTCGGCGCGGACCACGCTGTCGATGCGGCGGATGATCGAGGCCGACATTTCCCGGCGCAGTTCATCGGCCAGGATCTCGCGCTCGGTAGTGGTACCGGTAGCGTCGGTCGGCGGCGACACGTAGTCGCGCGACAGTTCGATCACCTGCTGCGGCACAAGTTCGCTGCCATCTTCGCGGCGGAAGATGAAGATCACGGCATAGCGCAGGCTGTATTCCTGCGCGCGGCCCTGCGAGTCGATGGCGATGGGCAGGTCGCCCCAGCGTTCGGACAGCACCTGCAGCTGGGCATTGGGGCCCTTGCTGTCCTCATCGGCCAAGCGCGCACCGGATGCCAGCAGGCTGCGGTTCAACAGCTTGACCAGCTCACTGTAGGGCGCAGTGGACACCACCTTCACCGGCGCCGTGTCGGACGGCAGCATCAGCTTGTTGCGCAGGTGGAAACCGCAGCCAGCGAGGCCGAGGACGAGAACGAGGGCAAGCAGGATTCGGGTCATGTAGACAGTCTGGCGGAGCCGGGCGATCACGGCAACAGACAGGGTGCCCGAGGCCGCGTGAACGCAGGGCCATCGGCCGGGCGCGCCCGGCGTGGCGACAACGCACCGGCCGCCACGATGGCGGCCGGTGCCAGGTACATCAGGCAGCGACGATATTCACGATCTTGCCGGGAACGATGATGATCTTGCGCACCGTCAGGCCTTCCAGGAACTTGGCCGCGTTCGGCTCGGCCAGCGCCAGCGCTTCAATCTGCTCACGCGCGGCGTCGGCCGCCACCTCGATGGTGCCACGCAGCTTGCCGTTGACCTGCACGGCCAGGGTCAGCGCGTCGCGTACCAGCGCGTTGCTGTCGGCCTGCGGGAACGGCTGGTCTTCCAGCAGCGTTTCACCATGACCCAGCACCTGCCACAGGGCGTGGCTGGCATGCGGGGTGATCGGGTTCAGCAGCAGCACGATGGCCTGCAGCGCTTCCTGGCGCACAGCGCGCCCCTGTTCACTGCCGTCCTCGAACTTGGCCAGCGCGTTCATCAGTTCCATCACAGCGGCAATGGCGGTGTTGAAGCTGTGGCGGCGGCCGTAGTCGTCACCGACCTTGCCGATGGTCTCGTGGGTCTTGCGACGCAGGGCTTTCTGGCTGGCATCCAGCGCGGCCGCGTCGAGCGCCGGTGCGGCACCTTCGGCAGCGTGCTTCTGCACCTGTGCCCACAGGCGGCGCAGGAAACGGGCCATGCCGTCCACGCCGGCTTCGTTCCATTCCAGCGACTGTTCCGGCGGTGCAGCGAACATCGAGAACAGACGCACGGTGTCGGCGCCGTACTTGCCAACCATCGCCTGCGGATCCACGCCGTTGTTCTTCGACTTGGACATCTTTTCGGTACCACCGACCACCACCGGCTGACCGTCGGCGATCAGGGTGGCGCCGGTGATGCGGCCGCGCTCGTCGCGCTGCACGTCCACATCGGCCGGGTTGATCCAGTCCTTCGAGCCGTCCGGGTTCGGTCGGTAGTAGGTCTCGGCAATCACCATGCCCTGGCACAGCAGATTGCGCGCCGGCTCGTTGCTGTCCACCATCCGCGCGTCGCGCAGCAGCTTGTGGTAGAAGCGGAAATACATCAGGTGCAGGATCGCGTGCTCGATGCCACCGATGTACTGGTCCACCGGCAGCCAGTAGTTGCCACGCTTGTCGACCGCATCGCGGGCGCCCGGCGAGGTGTAGCGCGCGTAGTACCAGCTCGACTCCATGAAGGTGTCGAAGGTGTCGGTCTCACGCTCGGCCGCGCCGCCGCAGTCCGGGCAGGTGGTCTTGCGCCATTCCGGATCGGCCTTGATCGGCGAACCGGTGCCGACGAAGTTGACGTCTTCAGGCAGCACCACCGGCAACTGGTCTTCCGGCACCGGCACCGCGCCACACTTGTCGCAGTAGATCACCGGAATCGGGCAACCCCAGTAGCGCTGGCGGCTCACGCCCCAATCGCGCAGACGGTAGTTCACCCGGCGCTGGCCCTGGGCCTTGCGCTCGAACCGTTCGGCCAGCGCTTCGAAGGCGCCCTGGAAATCCAGGCCGTCGAACTCGTCGGAGTTCACCAGTTCGGTCTCGCGGGTCTTGTCGCCGTACCAGTCCTGCCAGCGCGTCGCGTCGTAGGCGCCCTCGTCCTTGCGCAGCGACTTCAGCGCGATGACCTGGCGGATCGGCAGGTTGTACTTGTTGGCGAATTCATTGTCGCGCTGGTCGTGGCCCGGTACGGCCATCACCGCGCCAGTGCCATAACCCATCAGCACGAAGTTGGCGACCCACACCGGCACCTGGGCACCGGTAACCGGATGCACGGCGCGCAGGCCGGTATCCATGCCGCGCTTTTCCTGGGTCTCCAGCTCGGCCTCGGACACGCCGCCCTGCTTCATTTCCGACAGCAGCGCGGCCAGTTCCGGATTGTTCTTCGCGGCATGCAGCGCCAGCGGGTGTTCGCCGGCGATCGACACGAAGGTCACGCCCATCACGGTATCCGGGCGGGTGGTGAACACGCGCAGCGGATCCAGTGCGGCGCCATCGACGTCACGCACGTCAAACTGGATTTCCAGGCCTTCGGAGCGACCGATCCAGTTGCGCTGCATGGTCTTGACCGAATCCGGCCAGCCATCCAGCTCATCCAGGCCGTCCAGCAGTTCCTGGGCGTAGTCGGTGATGCGCAGGAACCATTGCGGGATCTCACGCTTTTCCACCAGCGCGCCGGAGCGCCAGCCGCGGCCGTCGATGACCTGTTCGTTGGCCAGCACGGTCTGGTCGACCGGGTCCCAGTTCACCACCGCGTTGCGGCGGTAAGCCAGGCCCTTGCGCATCAGGCGGGTGAACATGCGCTGCTCGTGGACGTAATAGTCTGGGCGGCAGGTGGCGAACTCGCGCGACCAGTCGATGGCATAACCCAGCGACTTCAGCTGGCTGCGCATGTGGTCGATGTTCTTGTAGGTCCAGGCGGCCGGCGCGGTCTTGTTCTTGATCGCGGCGTTTTCCGCCGGCAGGCCGAATGCGTCCCAGCCCATCGGCTGCAGGACGTTATGGCCGGTCATGCGCTTGTAGCGGCTGATCACGTCGCCGATCGTGTAATTGCGCACGTGGCCCATGTGCAGCGCACCGGACGGATACGGAAGCATCGACAGGCAGTAGTACTTCGGCTTGTCCGAGGCTTCATCGACCTCGAAGGCACGGGTAGCGTCCCAGTACTTCTGGGCGGCGGATTCAACCTGCTGCGGATCGTAAACGTTGGGTTCGACGCTGGTCATGTAACACGCGGTTGCGGCGGCAAAGCGGTACAGCGTACCGCAGTGCGGCAAATGGCTCCAATCCCGCCTGCCGGACCAGCGCGCGGCGTGGCGGTGGAACGCGTCTCAGCGCCTGCGCGACAGGGGCAGGGCCAGGGCCAGCCACAGCGCCCAGCAGGCAAAGGCGAGCCGCTGCGCCAGCGCCGCCGGCAGCACCCCCGGCAGGCCGAACGCCAGCAGACCGGCACCGATTCCGCAGGCCAACGACAGCAGGCCCAGCCTGCGCCCGCCGGAATGCCGCAGCCGCGCCGCGCCCAGCATCACGCTGCCGGCGACAAAGGCCAGTGCCCAGACCATCCACACGCTGGCGTGCAGCTTGCTGGCAGGGCCCTGCATGCCCATCTGATCTTCGAAATCCAGCGGCAGCAGGCCCATCGCGATGAAGGCGAGACCGGCCAGCAGCAGCATCTGGCTGCCCACGCGTGCCGTCCAGGCGGCGTCCACCGGCAACTGCCGGCGCAGGCGCTCGGCCACGACCACCGCAAGTGCACCCGGCAGCACCAGGCCCAACAGGTTGAAGCCCAGCGCATGGGGGATGCCGTGCGCGCCCAGCCAGGTCACCGGATGCATCGCCTGCGAATAGTCCGGCAGCGCCGCGCCGAAGCCGGCCACCGACAGCACGAACAGGGCTGCGGCGAGCACGCCTACCCAACGATCCAGCCGAACCACGGACATCGCAGCCACTCTTCAGGAGAACATCAGGCCATTGTCACGGCAGCTGGCACCTGCGCCAAGCCGTCCGCGATTTCATGGTGGGCGTGACCGCAGGGTTGAGACCGGCAAGGTTCGTCACCATAGAATCGGTCTCCAGATGCCGAACGATGCCCCATGACCGAGACGACCTACGTATTCGATGCCACCACTGCCACCTTCGAGGCGGAAGTGCTGCAGAAGTCGCTGCAGACGCCGGTCCTGGTGGATTTCTGGGCGACCTGGTGCGAACCGTGCAAGACCCTCGGCCCGATGCTGGAGAAGCTGGCCGGCGAATACAACGGTGCCTTCGAGCTGGCCAAGGTCGATGTGGACAAGGAACAGCAGATCGCTGCGGCCTTCCAGATCCGTTCGGTGCCCACCGTATTCCTGGTCAAGGGTGGGCAGCTGGTGGACGGCTTCCCCGGCGCCCTGCCGGAAGGCCAGCTGCGTGAATTCCTGGCCCAGCATGGCGTTGTGCCGGCTGATGTCAGCGACACCATTGCCGAAGACGAAGCGCCGCTGGACCCGCAGGCACAGGTGGACGTGCTGCGCGCGCAGATCGCCGCCGAGCCGGACAAGGATGAGCTGAAGCTCGACCTGGCCCTGGCGCTGCTGCAGGTCGGCGGCGTGGACGAGGCCGCTACCCTGATCGATGCCCTGCCCGCCAACCTGGCCACCGATGACCGCGCCGTGCGTGGCCGCGCCCGGCTCTCCTTCGCCGCCGCGCTGAAGGATGCCCCGCCCGCCGAGGAGCTGGATGCGCGCATCGCCGCCGACGGCAAGGATCTGCAGGCACGCCACCTGCGGGGTGTGCAGCTGCTGCTGGCCGGCGAGGACGAAGCTGCGCTGGAACAGTTCCTCGAGATGCTGCGGATCGACCGCAGTTTCCAGGAAGGACTGCCGCGCAAGGCCCTGATCGATGCGTTCAACGTCATCGCCGATGAAGACCTGGTCGGCCGTTCGCGGCGCCGGATGGCCTCCCTGCTGTTCTGAACGGCACCGGCATCGTTCAGAATCCCTGCACTGAACGCGGGCAATAATGCCCGCGATGGTGGCCCCCAGGGCCGCCACGATCCGTTCGGGGGGATGAGGTCGGGGCCATGGGGTCTTGCAGCTGCGCCCCCGCTTTGCCGGGACAGCTATCCGTGACCGTTGGCCGCTCGTCGTCTTTCATCATGCGTTTCCTGCGCACACTGCTGTGTGCCCTCTGCCTGTGGCCGGCGCTTGCCGGCGCGCAGGACTGGAACTATCGGGTCCGCCCCGGCGATACCTTGTGGGATCTGGGAGCGGCCTACCTCAAGCCCAGCGTCGGCTGGCAGCAGCTGCAGCAGCACAACCGCATCGACAACCCGTACCGGCTGCCGCCGGGTGAACTGCTGCGCTTCCCGATCGGCTGGCTGCGCGTTGAGCCCGCCCCGGCGCGGGTACTGGCCGTGCGTGGGCAGGTTGAGCTGAGCGCGGCCGATGGCAGCAGCAGCCGCGCCGTGCGCGCAGGCGAACAGCTGCACATCGGCGATGCGATCCAGACCAAGGCCGATTCCAGCATCACCCTTGAGTTCGCCGATGCGTCGCGCTTGCAGTTGCGCGAATACTCACGCCTGCGCCTGGACCAGCTCAGCCGCTATGGCCACACCGGCATGGTCGATACCCGCCTGCGCCTGCAGCAGGGGCGCGCCAGCAACCGGGTAACCCCTGCGCGCGGGCCGGCCTCGCGCTACATCATCGATGCCCCCACGGCCACCAGCAGCGTGCGCGGCACCGTGTTCCGGGTCAGTGCCGGCGATGACGCACATGCCGGTGCCACCGAGGTACTGGAGGGCAAGGTGCAGGTCGGCAACCCGCATGGCCAGCGTCTGGTGCACCCCGGCCAGGCCAGCCGCAGCGCCGGCAGCGGAACGGCGCCCGAAGCGGTTTCCGGTTTGCTGCCGGCACCGCGCCTGCGTGCCGATTCGACCCGCCTGGGAGCCCTGCCGGCCCAACTCGCGTGGGAGCCGGTGACCGGCGCCGACCGCTACCGGGTGGAAGTGGTGCAGGCCGCCACCCCGGAAATCCTGTTGTTTGCCGCCGACACCGCCGACACCCGGCTGGTGATCGGCGAGCTGCCGCCAGGAACGCTGCGCCTGCTGCTGCGGGCGGTGGATGCACAAGATGTGGAAGGCCTGGATGCCAGCGAGGATTTCGTCCTCGGCGACCAGCCGCCACCGCCGCTGACCATTTCCCCGCTGCAGGGACAGACGGTCAACAGCGACCGTCCCCGCTTCCAGTGGAGCCAGGCGCCCGGTGCCAGCAGCAGCGTGCTGCAGGTGGCCGACGAGCCGCAGTTCCTGCAGCCGCTGCGCGAGCAGAGCACCGGCGGCACCGACCTGCGCCTGGGCCAGCCGCTACCTCCCGGCCAGTACTACTGGCGGGTCGCTTCGCGTGATGACCAGGGCCACCAGGGTCGCTATGGCCAGGCAGTGACGCTGCAACTGACCGATGAACCGGTGGACCCGGCACTACAACCGCCCGAAGCCACCGATGGCGAGCTGACCCTGCGCTGGCAGGCGGGAAGCGACGGGCAGCGCTACCGCGTGCAGGTCGATCGTGGCGGCGACTTCAGCGCGCCGCTGCTCGATACCACCGTCGACCAACCGCAGGTCAGCTTCAAGCGCCCGTGGCGCGGCACGCTGCACATCCGCGTGCAGTACATCGATGACGACGGCCATGCTGGCCCGTTCTCGCCCGCCCAGCAGGTCAAGCTGCCGTGTCGCCTGTGCTACGGCGCCAGCGGTGGTGCCCTGCTGCTGTGGCTGTTGCTGTGAGGCGCTCGCCGCTGCCGTGGTCGCGACGGATCCTGCTGGCCCTGCTGGCGGGTGTAGCGACGGCGGTGGTCAGCCATGGCCAGTGGCTGTGGCGGCAGGACGAAAGCGCGTACGACCTGATGGTCGGCAGCTGGGATTACCGCCCCGACCCCAGCGTGCTGATCGTGGCCATCGACGAAGGCAGCCTGCAGCGGCTGGGCCAGTGGCCGTGGCCGCGCTCGATGCATGCCCGCCTGCTGGACCGCTTGACCGACGCCGGTGCCGAGCGCGTCGCGCTGGACCTCATGCTGTCCGAGCCCGACCGTCGCGATGCGCGCCAGGATGCCGAGCTGGCAGCGGCGATCCGTCGCAACGGCCGTGTGGTACTGCCGGTGCTGGCCGCACCGGCTGCCGGCGACCGCATGGCCGAGGAAATGCTGCCCATCCCGCTGATTGCCGCCAGCGCCGCCGCCATCGGCCACAGTGACGTTGAAGTCGACGGCGATGGTGTCGCCCGCGGGGTCTACCTGCATGCGGGCATCGGCCAGGCACACTGGCCGGCACTCGGTCTGGCGTTGACCGGACTGCCACCGCAACGCGCACAGGGCCTGCCCGACCCTGACCCGGCGCTGGACTCGCCCTATCAATGGCGCCGCAATGATTACGTGCGCGTGCGTTATGCCGGGCCACCGGAACGCTTGCCGCAGGTGTCCTACGCCGATGTGCTGGAAGGGCGCGTGGATGCCTCGATGCTGCGTGGCAGGCGCATCGTGGTGGGCATGACGGCCAGCGGCATCACCACCCGCCTGTTGACCCCCACCACCCGCGAATACTGGATGAGCGGCAGCGAGTACCAGGCCAACATCGCCTCGATGCTGCTGCAGGACAAGCAGATCGACGTGTTGCCCCGCGCCTGGCAGGACGCCCTGGCCGGCCTGCTGGTGGCCATGTGCGTGCTGCTGCTCGGGCTGCGCCTGCCCTGGGTGGTTGCCCTGTGCTCGCTACCGGCTGCGCCGCTGCTGAGCTGGTTGCTGCTGCGCACCGGCAGCCTCTGGTGGGCGCCGGCCAGCGCCCTGCTCGGCATCGTGCTGGTACTGACCGCGTGGGCGACCTGGCGGATCGCCTCCTGGCACCGCCAGGCCAACCGCGATGCGCTGACCGGACTCGGTAACCGACTGCGCTTCGAGCAGTCGCTGCAACAGGAATGCGATGCGGCGCGCCGCAGTGGCAAGCCACTGACCCTGGCCCTGATCGATGTCGACCACTTCAAGCATCACAACGATCGCCATGGCCACCAGGTCGGCGATCGCGTGCTGTGCGAAGTGGCCCGCCTGATCCAGGCGCATGCCCGGCGGCCGCGTGACATGGCTGCCCGCTACGGCGGCGACGAATTCGCACTGGTGCTGCCCGACACCCCGGTTGAAGGCGCACGGCAGGTGATCGAAGACCTGATCTCCTGCATCCGCGCCCTGCCGCCGCCCGGCGATGGCAGCAATTCAGGCGTCACCCTGACCATCGGCGTCTACACCCGTGTGCCTGACGGCGACCTGCAACCGCATCATTTCGTCGAAGGCGCCGACAACGCGCTTTACCGGGCCAAGGACAATGGCCGCGACGGCTATGTGATCGACGGCGGCCCGCCCGCGCCGTAGCGCCCGGCAGGCCTGTCGGAGTTGCTGCGGGCTACAACATACGCATGCGAATGGTTAGACTGGGTGCCCCGTCCCCTGCCCGGTTCCCGCATGAAAGCCAGCACGTTCCGCTTCGGCATCAACCTGTGGCCACCGTTCCTGTTCACCGGCATCCATGTCACCCGGATCACCCCGGACTACCGGCAGATCGACGTGGAACTGCGCCTGCGCCCCTGGAACCGCAACTATGTCGGCACCCACTTCGGCGGTAGCCTGTTCGCAATGACCGATCCGTTCTGGATGCTGGGCCTGATGCACACCCTGGGCCGCGACTATTACGTCTGGGATCGCGCCGGTGCGATCGATTTCCTCAAGCCCGGTCGAGGCACAGTACGCACGTCTTTCCGCATCGACGATGCACTGCTGGATGAACTGCGCACGGCGGCGGCCGGTGGCGAAAAAGTGCTGCGCTGGTTCAGCAACGACGTGGTCGACGAAGCTGGCGAGGTGGTCGCGCAGGTACGCAAGCAGGTCTATGTGCGCTTGAAGCCACACGCACGGTAAAGCGGGCCGGCTGACGCCCGGCTATCCTCTGCAGCCCTGCCATGGAGGCTGCAATGCGCCTTTTCTCCTTTGCGGCGGCACTGACCGCCCTGCCCTTCGCCGCCACTGCACTGGACGTGCCGCCGGTGCGCTACCCCGCCGTGCCCGCGCACGCCGCCACGGCCGAGGGTTTCGTACCTGCCGGCTGGACGCTGGAATACAGGATCGAAGGCGACCTCGACCAGGACGGGCGCGCAGACCTCGCGCTGGTGCTGCGCCAGCAGGACCCGCGCAACATCATCGAACACGATGGGTTTGGCCCCTCGCCGTATGACAGCAACCCGCGCATCCTCGCCATCGCCTTCGCGCGACCGTCCGGTTACGTGCTGGCCGCGCAGAACCACACGCTCATTCCGCGGCCGGACTCGCCCGTGCTCAGCGATGCACTGGCCGAAGGCACCGGCGTGTCCATCCAGCGCGGCGCACTGCGGGTAGGGTTGTACTCGTTCTCCAGCGCGGGCAGCTGGTCGATGGGCACCACCACTTTCACGTTCCGCTGGCAGGAAGGCGACTTCGCGCTGATCGGCTACGACCGCGACTCGATGATGCGCAATTCCGGGCAGACCGAGGGCCTCAGCGTGAACTTCTCCACCGGCAAGGTGAAGCTGACCGAAGGCAGCATGCAGGACGACAAGGAACAGGTGCGTTGGCAGACCCTGCGTGACCGCAGGCGCTGGACGCTGGACAGCGTCGGTGATGGCTGGGCGTTCAATCCACTCGGCGACGGCGGCTGAGCGCGGGTCAATCAACCCGCAACGGCATCGACTGATACGGGCCTTCGCTTTCGCGCGCGGGTCCGCGCCGCAGTACCTGCACATAGCGGCCATCGGCAGACAGTGTTGGCGTACGGGCGTCCGAACGCCATTGCGCCGGCAACCGTGCCAGTGCATCTGCGGGTGGCCCGGGCTGCTGCCGCAGCCACCGCTGCGCGCCGAGCAGGCGGATCATCGCCGCCGTATCCTGGCTGCGCGCCGCGTACGGCGCATAGTGCGGCCCGGCGATGGCGCTCAATGTGCATCCCAGCGGATTGGCCATGCAGCGCACATCCCATCCGAGTGGTTGCGACGCAGTGAGCGGGACGTCGGCCGCCAGCGCCTGGGCTGCGGCAGGCCGGCACGCCCAGCCGAAGTTGCCGGCGATCCGGGCCAGGGTGTGGTCGCGATCCAGCAGCAGGCGGCTGCCTGCTGTCTGCGTGGACGCCTCGATGGCCGCCTTGTTCATCGCGAATTCGCCCTGCATCGCCTGGCACAGGCTCTGCTCGTCGGCTTTCAGCGGCTGCAGCGCCGCCTCGCAGGAGGCGGGCAGTACAAAGTCCGGTGATTGTTCAACCAGCATGTCGCCCAGCAACGCGACATGGGTCCTCACCACGGCAGCGCCCATCATGCTGTCCATCAGCGTGCTGCCGGTGCGCATCATCCGCCGCCCGAATCGAACCGATCTGCAGCCTCCCTCGACGGCACCGGCAACATCGCCCTGCAGATAGGCCAATGCCTGCGCACTGGCACCATCCAACAGCGGCGTGTACGCCGGCAGAGGCAGGAGCTCGTTTCCGCTGGGCCGGAACGGGGAGTCGAAGCGATCATAGTCCGCCATCCGGGCCAGTCGCTCGTGCAGGCCGGCATGCCCGGCGTGGGCCTCAGCGAAGCGCTGCGGATCATTGCGTACCTGTGCCAGGCAGCCGACCGACCCGACTGCACAACGACCTGCCCCATCCAGATTCAACGGTGCGTGCCTGGCGGCCAGCACCGACGCTTGCGACGCCTGCGCGGGCGCCGTCTGCCATTGCTGCAGATCTTCAGCCAATGCCGCCTCACGCTGGGCCAGGTCCAGCCCATCGAAGGGCAGCGTCCACAGCAGGGCGAAGCCGTTCCTGCCCTCGCTGCGATGCGCAGCTTCAAGAAGGCGGACATCCTCCCGCTGGGCGGCCGACAACGGCCAGAACCTCGACAGCAGCCATGCCGCGATGGCGATCACCAGAAGACCCAGCATTGCCCAGCCCAACCACCGCAGCATCCTCAACACAGCATCCCTTCCCTGCATGGCCAACGCCGCCAACGGACAGCGTAAACGAGCGGCCGCGACAGCTACAATGCGCGCATGTCGCTCGATGCCCCCGCCCTGGTTCCCCGCCCCTCCCTGCAGCGCCTGTTCCTGACCGGCCTGCTGACCCTGTTGCCGATCTGGCTGACCTGGGTGGTGGTCAAATTCGTGTTCGTGCTGCTGTCGGGCATCTCCAGCCCGCTGGTCGTGCCGCTGTCCGAACAGATCGCGACCAACTTTCCGCATTATCTCGGCTGGGTCCGCGCCGAATGGATCCAGAACACCATCGCCCTGCTGGCCACCCTGCTGGTGATCCTGGCGGTGGGCGTGGCCAGCCGCCGCGTGGTCGGCCAGCGCCTGCTGCGCTGGGTCGGCGCGGTCATCAAGCGCATTCCGCTGGCCAGCATCATCTATGACAGCGCCAAGAAGCTGCTGGACATGCTGCAGACCGAGCCGGGCAGCACACAGCGCGTGGTGCTGATCGATTTCCCGCACCGCGACATGAAATCGGTCGGCCTGGTCACCCGGGTCATCAAGGAACAGGGCACCGACCGCGAACTGGCGGCCGTCTATGTGCCGACCACGCCGAACCCGACCTCGGGCTATCTGGAAATCGTGCCCGTCGAACTGCTCACCCCGACCGACTGGACGGTGGACCAGGCGATGAGCTTCATCATTTCCGGCGGTGCAGTGGCGCCCTCCAGCGTTCCGTTCACCCGCGCTGGCGATCGTTCCGAATGAGCGAGGCGTCGCACGCGCGCCCGCTGCAGGACCGCGCGGTCCTGCTGTTCATCGTGTTGGCCGCGTTCTTCTGTGGCAACGCAGTACTGGCCGAACTGATCGGGGTGAAGATCTTCGCCCTGGAAGACACCCTCGGCATCGATCCGCTGAACTGGAACCTGTTCGGCCAGACCGGTTCGTTGAGCTTCACCGCCGGCACGCTGCTGTGGCCGGTGGTGTTCATCATGACCGACACCATCAACGAATTCTTCGGCAAGCGCGGGGTGCGTTTCATCTCGTGGCTGGCGGTGGTGCTGATCGCCTACGGTTTCCTGTTCGCCTTCGCTGCGATCTCGCTGGCACCGGCCAGCTGGTGGGTGACCTCGATGGATGCCCACGGCGTGCCCGATTACCAGGCCGCGTTCGCGGCGGTGTTCGGACAGGGCATGTGGACCATCGCCGGCTCGCTGGTGGCGTTCCTGTTCGGCCAGTTGATCGACGTGGCGGTGTTCCATCGCATCCGCCAGGCAACCGGCGAGCGCCATGTATGGCTGCGTGCCACCGGTTCCACTGCGGTCTCGCAGCTGGTGGACAGCTTTGTGGTGATCTGGATCGCCTTCGTGCTCGGCCCGCAGCACTGGCCGACATCGCTGTTCCTGGCGGTCAGCAGTGTCAATTATGTCTACAAGATGGGCTTCGCGATCGCCCTGATTCCGTTGCTGTACCTGATGCGCCGCGCAATCACCCGCTATCTGGGCGAGCAGCGTGCCGTCGACCTGCGCGCTGCGGCCGCGGCTGACTGAAGCCCCAGCGGCGCGCAAGCTGACTGCGCCCTCACTCTGGCCGTACGCGCGCGGATCGTGCAAGCTCCACGGTCTGTGTTCCACGGAAGCTTCTTGATGCCGTATTCCCCCCGCGTCCTGGCCGCTGCCATCGCCGCGTTGTTCCTGTTCAGCGCCGTACCGCCGGCCGAAGCAGCGAAGAAGAAGGGCAGCCGCCCCGCCGCCGCGCAGACCCGCCAGGCTGCCAAGCCGAAGGCCCGCGCCGGCACACGTGCCACCACGCCGGCCCGCGGCAGCTCGGCGCGCCGCGCCGCGCCGCGTCCGGTCGCCCCGACCCGCGCAGTGCCCAAGCAGGTGCAGCTGGAGCGCTTGTACGACGAGTACTGGGATGCCTCCATGCGGTTGAACCCGCTGCAGGCTACCTTCCAGGGCGAACCGCGCTACAACGACCAGTTGCCCAATATCCTCTCCGCCGCCTGGCGCCAGCAATCGCACGACTTCACCACCGAGTGGCTGGGCAAGGTCGAGAAGATCGGCAGCGACGGCCTGCAGGGGCAGGACCTGCTCAGCTACGAGATCTTCGTGCGTGATGCCCGCGCTTCGCTGGCCGCCGAACGTTATCCGAGCTGGATGATGCCGATCAGCCAGTACTACAACGTCGGCAGCATCATGGCCATCCTCGGCGCCGGTGCTGGCGCACAGCCGTTCAACACGGCCAAGGACTACGACACCTGGTCGCGACGCTCGCTGGGCATCCCCGATCTGTTCGACCAGGCCATCGCCAACATGCGCCAAGGCATGAAGGCTGGTGTGGTGCAACCGCGCGACCTGATGGAAAAGGTCCTGCCGCAGCTGGATGCGGTGATCAAGCCGACTGCCGAAGAGAGCATCTTCTGGTCGCCGATCCGGACCATGCCCGAGTCCATCTCCGCCGAAGACAAGGCGCGAATCAGCGGCGAGTACAAGCGCATGATCGAACTGCGCATCATGCCGGCCTACCGCGCACTGCGTGGCTTCATCGCCACCGAATACCTGCCTGCCACGCGCAGCAGCAGCGGTCTGGGCGCACTGCCCGACGGCCAGGCCTGGTATGCCAACCTGATCGTGCAGACCACCGCCAGCCAGCAGACCGCCGCGCAGCTGCATGCGCTGGGCGAGCAGCGCGTGCAGGAGCTGCAGGCGCAGATCACCACGGTGATGCGCGACGGCAAGCTGCGCAGTTCGCAGGCCAAGCTGCTGCGCAGCATGCGCAACGACCGCCAGTTCCAGTACAGCGATGCCAACGCGCTGCTCAACCGCTACCGGCAGGTGCAACAGCAGGTCGATGCACGCCTGCCGCAGGTACTGGACACCCTGCCGAAGGCGCCGCTGCAGATCCATGCAGTGGAGCCGGAGCGTGCCATGACCGCCGCCGCAGCCTCCTACCAGCCGTCGCCCCCAGGACAACCCGGCGTGCTGTTCGTCAACACCCGCGACCTGCCCAGCCGCAAGCGCTGGAACGTGCCGGTGCAGTACCTGCATGAAGCCATTCCCGGGCACCATGTGCAGCTGGGCCTGCAGCAGGAATTGACCAAGCTGCCGCGCTTCCGCCGCCTCGGCGGTGACCTTGCCTTCGTCGAAGGCTGGGGCCTGTATGCGGAAACCCTCGGCGAAGACCTCGGCGCGTACACCGATCCGTACGACCGCATCGGCTATCTGTATTCGCGCCTGCTGCGTGCCGCACGCGTGGTCGCCGACACCGGCGTGCATGCGCAGGGCTGGAGCAAGCAGCAAGCCGTGACCTATCTGCAGAAGACCGTCGACATGAGCGCTGACGATGCCAATGCGGAAGTGGAACGGATCATGGCCCAGCCTGGCCAGGCGCTGTCCAACGTGGCAGGCCTGACCACGATCATCGCCCTGCGTGACAAGGCCAAGGCACGCCAGGGCGCAGCGTTCGACCTGCGCCGCTTCCATGCCGAAGTGCTGAAAGACGGTTCGATGCCGCTGGATGTACTGGACCACAAGATCGAACGCTGGCTGGCCCAGCCGGCCACTACACCAGCACCCGCACCCTGACCGTCACGGAGCTGCCATGCGCCCTGCCGCCCTGCTGTGCGCCACCGTCCTCGCCCTGCTGCCGTCGATAGCGTTGGCAGCGGCACCGCTGGCACCGCCGGATGCAGGCATCGATGGCCTGATGCAGGCCTACGACGGCCAGGTGCCGGGCGCAGCGGTGCTGGTGCTGCACGACGGGCAGCCGGTGTTCCGCCGCGGCTACGGCCTCGCCGTGGTTGAAGATGGCAGCGCAGTCACGCCGGCCAGCAACTTCCGCCTGGCCTCGGTCAGCAAGCAGTTCACCGCTGCCGCCGTGCTGTTGCTGGTCGAGGACGGCCGCCTGGCGCTGGACCAGCCCGCGCGGCGCTGGCTGCCGGAACTGCCGCCCGCTGCTGCCGGCATCACCCTGCGCCAGTTGCTGTCGCACACCAGCGGCCTGCTGGACTACGAAGACCTGATGGACCCTGCCGACACCCGGCAGGTGCACGACACCGAGGTGCTGGCGCTGTTGGCCCGCGAAGATCGACTCGCCTTCGCACCCGGCAGCCAGTACCGCTACAGCAACAGCGGCTACGCACTGCTGGCGCTGATCGTCGGCCGCGCCGCCGGCAGCGACTTTGCCAGCTTCCTGCAGCAGCGCATTTTCCAGCCGCTGGGCATGGCGCACACCGTCGCCCACCAGGATGGTGTCGACGTGGTGGCGCAGCGTGCCTATGGCTACAGCGAGGTCGACGGCCGCTGGCAACGTACCGACCAGAGCACCACCAGCGCCGTGCTCGGCGACGGTGGCATCTACTCCTCACTGGACGACCTCGCCCGCTGGGACGCGGCCCTGTACGACGACCGCCTGCTCTCGGCCGCATCACGCAAGGCCATGTTCAGCCCGGCCACCGCCACCACCGAACCCGACGTGCCGCATTACGGCTTCGGCTGGCGCCTGAACGGCCGCATGCACTGGCACAGCGGCGAGAGCATCGGCTTCCGCAATGTGATCCTGCGCTACCCGGACAAGCACCTGACCGTGATCGTGCTGAGCAACCGCAACGCCCCCGAACCCTATCCGCTGGCGTTGAAGATCGCCCAGCGCTGGCTGGACACCCTGCAATGACCACCGAAACCACCGGCCTGCTGGGCATCCACCATGCCGCACTGATCTGCAGCGACTACGCCCGCTCGAAAGACTTCTACGTGCGCGTGCTGGGCCTGCGCATACTGGCCGAGAACCACCGCGCCGTACGCGACTCGTGGAAGCTGGACCTGGCCCTGCCCGATGGCAGCCAACTGGAGCTGTTCTCTTTCCCCTCGCCGCCCGCACGGCCGAGCCGCCCCGAAGCCCAGGGCCTGCGCCACCTCGCGTTCCGGGTAGCCGCGCTGGAACCCTTCATCGAACGCCTGGCCCGCCACGGCGTAACCTGCGAACCGATCCGCGTGGATGAATACACCGGCCGCCGCTTCACCTTCTTCGCCGACCCCGACGACCTGCCGCTGGAGCTGTACGAGACCGGCTGAGCGATTTCAATCGCGGAAATTCATCCACGCATGACGTAGATCTGCGTGTCGACCAAGGTCGACACCCACCAAGAGCAGGCAATGCCATTCCAACCGATCGCGGAACCTGTCGAAGGCGGGGTGGGTCCGGTTGCGGGGGTGTCCGCGGCATGGATGCCGCGGCCAAGCCCCCATGGATGGGTTTACGGCGTCCCCCGCCACCGGACCCACCCCGCCACCGCACGGAATGCACGCTGTTGCCGTTGCTGTTGCCGTTGCGGGTGCCGGGTGCAACCCGGCCAACGCCCCCCTTCCCCATACCCCGCCGAATGGGTATACAGTCGACCCGTACCGGCATCGTGCCGGAATGAACCCTGGGAGGGGACCATGCGCAAGACCTTCAAGACCCTGCTGCTGGCGCTGCCGCTGTGCCTGGCCGCGCTCTCCGCGCAGGCCGCCGACAGTGCCGCCGGCCGCTGGAAGACCATCGACGACAAGACCGGCAAGGTGAAGTCGATCGTCGAGATCAGCCAGGCCGCCAACGGCACGCTGTCCGGCAAGGTGGTCGAGATCCTGCACTCGGACAAGGGCCCGAACCCGGTCTGCGATGGTTGCGAGGGCGCCAACAAGAACAAGCCGGTGAAGGGCATGACCATTCTCTGGAACCTGAGCCAGGACAAGGGCACCACCAGCAAGTGGTCCGGTGGCACCATCCTCGACCCGGCCAACGGCAAGACCTACCGCTCGAAGATCGAGCTGCAGCCGGGCGGCGGCAAGCTGGACGTGTCCGGCTGCATCGCCTTCATCTGCCGCGCGCAGACCTGGGTCCGCGAGTAAGCGTCACGGCCCCGGCAATGCCCTGGTGACCCGGCTCCGGCCGGGTCACTGCGTTGCGGGCATGCGATAATCTTCGGTTCCCCCTGGCTGCACCCCGTGACCATGACCCGTACCGCGCTCGTCACCACCGCCCTGCCCTACGCCAACGGCCCGCTGCACCTGGGCCACCTGGTCGGCTACATCCAGGCTGACATCTGGGTGCGTGCGCGTCGAATGAGCGGCGGCAAGGCCTGGTTCGTGTGCGCCGACGACACCCACGGCACGCCGATCATGCTGGCTGCGGAGAAGGCCGGGGTCACCCCGGAAGCCTTCATCGCCAACATCCAGGCCAGTCACGAACGCGATTTCGCCGCCTTCGGCGTCGCCTTCGACCATTACGACTCGACCAATTCGGCGGCCAACAAGGCGCTGACCGAGGCGTTCTACCTGAAGCTGGAAGCGGCTGGCCACATCAGCCGCCGTTCGGTGGCGCAGTTCTACGACCCGGCCAAGGGCATGTTCCTGCCCGACCGCTACGTCAAGGGCATCTGCCCGAACTGTGGCAGCGCCGACCAGTACGGCGACAACTGCGAAGTCTGCGGCGCCACCTATGCGCCGACCGACCTGAAGGAACCGCGCTCGGTGATCTCCGGTGCCACCCCGGAAATGCGCGATTCCGAGCACTTCTTCTTCGAGGTGGGCCACTTCGACGGCTTCCTGCGCGACTGGCTGGCCGGCGATGTAGCCCTGCCCGGTGTGAAGGCCAAGCTCGGTGAATGGCTCAACGCCGAAGGTGGCCTGCGTGCGTGGGACATCTCGCGCGATGCGCCGTACTTCGGTTTCGAGATTCCCGGCCAGCCGGGCAAGTACTTCTACGTCTGGCTGGACGCGCCGATCGGCTACCTGTCCAGCTTCCAGACGTTGTGCGGCAAGATCGGCGAGGATTTCGAAGCGCATCTGCGCGCCGGCACCAGCACCGAGCTGCATCATTTCCTCGGCAAGGACATCGTCAATTTCCATGGCCTGTTCTGGCCGGCGGTGCTGCACGGCACCGGCCACCGCGCGCCGACCCGCCTGCACGTCAACGGCTACCTGACCGTCGATGGCGCGAAGATGAGCAAGTCGCGCGGCACCTTCGTGATGGCGCGTACGTTCCTCGATGCCGGCCTGGAGCCGGAGGCACTGCGTTACTACTTCGCCGCCAAGTCCGGTGGCGGCGTCGACGACCTCGACCTGAACCTGGGCGACTTCATCGCGCGCGTCAACGCCGATCTGGTCGGCAAGTTCGTCAACCTCGCCAGCCGCTGCGCCGGTTTCATCAGCAAGCGCTTCGATGGCCAGTTGGCTGCGCAGCTGCCCGACGCGGCGCAGTACCAGCGCTTCGTCGATGGCCTGGCGCCGATCCGTGAGGCGTACGAGCGCAACGACCCGGCCGCGGCAATCCGCCTGACCATGACCCTGGCCGATGAAGCCAACCGCTACATCGACGACGTCAAGCCGTGGGTGATCGCCAAGCAGGAAGGCGCCGACGCGCAGCTGCAGGCGGTCTGCAGCCAGGGCCTGAACCTGTTCCGCGTACTGGTCACCGCCCTGAAGCCGGTGCTGCCGGCCACCGCTGCGCAGGCCGAGGCCTTCCTGGCCGCGCCGGTGAATGACTGGACCGAGCTGGCGCAGCCGTTGCTCGGCCATCGCATCACCGACTACACCCCGCTGTTCACCCGTATCGACCCGAAGAAGATTGACGCCATGATCGACGCCTCCAAGGACACCCTGACCGCTGCCGCTGCAGCCCCCGCTGCCAAGGTGGAAGCCGCAAAGCCTGCCGCACCGGTGCTGGCCAAGGACGAAGCAAACAGCGCTGACGCCCCGGCCTACATCGGCATCGACGACTTCGCCAAGCTCGACCTGCGCATCGGCAAGGTGCTGGTGTGCGAGTTCGTGGAAGGCTCGGACAAGCTGCTGCGTTTCGAACTGGATGCCGGCGACCTCGGCAAGCGCCAGATCTTCTCCGGCATCCGCGCCAGCTATGGCGAGCCGGAAGCGCTGGTCGGCCGCAGCGTGGTGTTCATCGCCAACCTGGCCCCGCGCAAGATGCGCTTCGGCCTGAGCGAAGGCATGATCCTGTCGGCCGGCTTCGACGGTGGCGCGCTGGCGCTGCTGGACGCCGACAGCGGCGCGCAGCCGGGCATGCCGGTTCGTTGATGCAACACGGGCGCGGCCCCGGCCGCGCCCGGTCATGAGCACTGCGAAGGGAGGTACCGTGATGGGAGATGCTGCGTTGGAACTGGCGCTGTTCGACTTCGACCACACCGTTACCACCTGCGACACCTACGGCCGCTTCCTGCGCCGGGTCGCCACCGCCGAACAGCTGGCACAGGCCTGGTGGAAAGTCGGCCCATGGCTGCTGGCCTACAAGCTGAAGCTGATCTCCGCCGAGCGCATCCGCGCACGGGTGACCCGGTTGACCTTCAGCGAACGCCACGCCGATGACATCGAGACGCTGGCCGCGGGTTTTTCCCGTGAGTTCCTGCCCGATGTCGTGCGTCCGGAAATGCTGGAGCAGATCCGCTGGCACAAGGAGCAGCAGCACACCGTGGTGGTGGTATCCGGTTCACTGGACCTGTACCTGCGGCCATGGTGCGAACAACTGGGCCTGCAGCTGATCTGCAATCGGCTGGAAAGCGAAAGCGGACGCCTGACCGGCCGCTACGCCGGTGGCGATTGTGGCCCACGCAAGGTCGAGCACATCCGTCGCCAGTTCGATCTGTCACGCTACACACGCATCCATGCCTACGGTGACAGCGCCGAGGATCGTCCGATGCTGGCCCTGGCGCACGAGCGCTGGTACCGCGGCAAACCCCTGAAGTAACCCAACGCGCAGCCTTCGCCACGCATGAGCCTGATTCCGCCCCTGACCGAACGCCTGGACCGCTTGCTGCCGCAGACCCAATGCGGGCAATGCGGCTACGACGGCTGCCGCCCGTATGCGCAGGCGATGGCACGTGGCGAGGCTGGCGTGGATCGTTGTCCGCCGGGCGGCGATGCCGGTGCGCGGGCGTTGGCGCAGGTGCTGGGTGTGTCGGCGCTGCCGTTTGATCGATCGCGGGGCGAGCACAAGGCGCCGCAGGTAGCGTTGATCGTGGAGGCTGACTGCATCGGCTGCACGAAGTGCATACAGGCGTGCCCTGTGGATGCGATCGTCGGCGGGGCGAAGTACATGCACACGGTGATTGCGGATCTGTGCACGGGGTGCGAGTTGTGTATTCCACCTTGTCCGGTGGATTGCATCGAGCTGGTGAAACTGTAGCGAGGTCAGATCCCTTTTCCGGAGGAAAAGGGATCTGATCCCTGTCCTGTCATTACGGCACGGCCGCCGTAACGATGATCTCGACCTTCCATTCGGCGTGCGCAAGCTTGGCTTCGACGGTGGCACGGGCCGGTGTCGCGCCGTCCACCACCCACTCGTCCCACGCCTTGTTCATGCCCTCGAAATCGGCCATGTCGGCCAGGAAGATCTCCGCACGCAGCACGTGCTGGCGGTCACTGGCCACCAGCGCCAGCAGCTTGTCGATCTCGGCCAGTACCTGCCGGGTCTGCCCGGTGATGTCCTGGCTGGTGTCTTCCGGAATCTGGCCGGAAAGGTAGGCGACCTTGTTGTACACGGTCATCTCGGACATGCGCGGTCCGACGTCGTAACGCTCCATCATGGGCGTGGCTCCTGCGGGTGGTCTGGACTGCATTCTCACCCAGCCGGCGTCGGAAGTGTGTGCCCGGTGCGGCCACTGAATACCGCCACCGGCGGCACAGCCGCACCGCTGGTCAAACCGCGCTGGCAGGCGCACGATGCGCGACGCCCTGCGTTGACACCGCCCTCGCCCTTACTGACGCACCCTTGCGCCGATGACTGCCTCTACCGATTCCGTCCCTGCCGCCTCTGCCCCGACCTGGAAGCGGGTCGTCACCATCGTCGTCCCGCTGCTGATCCTCGCGCTGGCCCTGCATGGGCTGGCCGGTGAATTCGACGAGCACGGCTATCGTGCCATCCGCCAGGCCTTCCGCCAGCTCAGCGGCGCGCAGATCGCGCTGACCGTGCTGCTCGGCCTGGCCAGCTACGCCTGCCTGATCGGCTTCGATGCGATCGGCCTCCGCCGCAGTGGCATCCGCGTGCACCCGGCACGGATCGGCATCACCGCCTTCCTCGCCCACACCCTGGGCCAGACCGTGGGCTTTGCCGCCCTCACCGGCGGTGCAGTGCGGCTGCGCGGCTACCGCAGTGCCGGCCTGGATCTGGCGCAGATTGGCCAGGTGGTGCTGATGAGCACGCTGGGCTTCATCTTCGGCGCGTGGCTGCTGATCGGCGTGGCGCTGTGCATGGAGCCGGCCGCTGCCGCGCTTGCGCTGCCGCTGGATCCCGCGGCGGTGCGCGTGGTCGGCATCATCGCGCTGATCGCCTTTGCCGCCACCTTCATCCTGGTCGGCCGGGACGGTCGCCAGTTCCGCATATTCGGCCATGGCCTGTGGCTGCCCGACCGGCGCACCATGCTCGGGGTCACCGTGTTGAGCGTGGTCGAACTGGTATTGGCCAGTGCCGCGTTCTACGTGCTGCTGCCAGATTCAACGCCGACTGGCCTGCCCGGTTTCGTCGGCCTGTATCTGGTGGCCGTGCTGGCCGGTCTGGTCTCCACCGTGCCGGCCGGCCTGGGCGTGTTCGAGTGGAGCCTGCTGAAGCTGCTGCCGCAGGTGGCTCCCGCTGCGGTACTTGCGGCGGCATTGATCTACCGCGTCAGTTACTACGTGCTGCCGCTGCTGCTGGCGACCGTGCTGGCACTGGCACCTGCGCTGCGGCAACCGCTGCAGGCCAGCGCAGGTGCCACCCGCGCCGGCTGGTACGCGCTGCGTCCGTGGTTGCCGCAGATCATCGCGCTGGCCGCCTTCAGTGTCGGCGCAGCGCTGGTCATCGACGGCACCTTGCCCACGCCACGCCGACACCTGATCAATGCCTCACTGCCGATCCTGGAAACCTCGCACCTGATCGGCAGCCTGGGCGGCGTCGCCCTGCTGCTGATCGGCCAGGGCCTGGCCCGCCGCAGCCACGCAGCCTGGATGCTGGCGATGGCGATCTGCGTAATCGCGCCGCTGCCGATCTGGCTGCGCGGTGGCCAACCGCTGATCGCCTTGTCGGCGTTGTTGGTGGCGATGGCGCTGTGGGCAGCACGTCGCGAGTTCTATCGCCAAGGCGCACTGCTGGACGAAGCCTGGTCGTGGCCATGGCTGCGCAACCTCGGCCTGGTGCTGGTGGCAGTGACCTGGCTGCTGTTCTTCACCTACAGCCATGTCGAATACCAGAACGAGCTGTGGTGGCAGTTCGCGGTGTCCGGCAATGCACCGCGCGCGCTGCGTGCGCTGCTGCTGGTGGCGATGGCACTGGTGATGTTCGGGCTGGCGCGGTTGCTGCACAGCACGCGCAGCCCGCTGCCGCCTGCCGACGACGCAACCCTGCAGGCGCTGACACCGGTGCTGGCCGGCGCCACCGACACCCAAGCCTGCCTGGTGCTGACCGCCGACAAGGCAGTGCTGCGCGATGAGCAGCACAAAGGCTTTGTGATGATGCAGCGCTACGGCGGCTCGCTGATCGCGATGGGCGATCCGGTCGGGCCACCCGAGGTGGCGCGCGCATTGATCTGGCGCTTCCGCGAAGAAGCCGACCGGCTCGGACTGCGCCCGGTGTTCTACCAGGTGGGTGAAGCGTATTGGCAGACCTATCTCGATCTCGGCCTGGGCCTGGTCAAGCTGGGCGAAGAGGCGATGGTGCCGCTGCACGACTTCGGTCTGGAAGGCCGCGAGCGTGCCGACCTGCGACAAGCCTGGAACCGCGGCAAGCGCGGTGGGCTGTCGTTCCGCGTAGCACCGGCGGAAGAGATCCCTGCCCTGCTGCCACGCCTGCATGCCATTTCCAACGCTTGGCTCGACGACAAGTCCGGAGACGAAAAGGGCTTCTCGCTGGGCAGCTACGACCCGGACTACCTCGTGCGTTTCCCGATCGCGCTGGTCGAAGCCGAAGGCCGGATCGTGGCCTTTGCCAACCTGTGGCAGGCACCGGCAGGCGCCGAACTGTCAGTGGATCTGATGCGCCACGTCAGCGACGCGCCGAAGGGCACGATGGATTTCCTGTTCATCGAGTTGTTCCTGTGGGGCCGCGCGCAGGGGTATGCACGGTTCTCGCTGGGCATGGCACCGCTGTCCGGCCTGGCCCAGCATCGCCTGGCCGGTCGCTGGAACCGGCTGGCCGGCCTGCTCGCACGGCATGGCGAGCGTTTCTATGGCTTCAGCGGCCTGCGCAGGTTCAAGTCGAAGTTCGATCCACAGTGGCGACCGCGCTACCTGGCCGCGCCCGGCGGCATGCACCTGCCAGCCGCGCTGCTGGATGCCACGCGGCTGATCTCGCTGGACCCGCGGCGTGGCTAGTCCATGTGCCCGGCCTCTGCCGGACCTTTGCCGGTAGGTGTCGACCTTGGTCGACACACTCCCGCCCGTGGTGTTGCAAGCCCCAGCGCCGACCAAGGTCGGCGTCTAGCAAACGCCGTCGAACAGGGTTCGACTCCAGCTTACGCGCCGCCTTTGAGGATCACCTCGGCCAAGCGATCGTAGTCACCGCCGAAGTGATGGTCACCCGGCAATTTGACCTTGTGCACGCCGTCGTTGCCCGGCAGATCGGGGCACAGCGCATCCTCGTCCTTGTCACCGTACACGCACAGGGTCCTGGCCGCCGGCAGCTTCGCCACTTCCGGCGCGATCGGCAGGCCGCCGCCACCGCCGCCCAGCCAGTTGCTGACATGGAATTCAAAGTCGGCGTTCCTGCCCACCGACAGCAGCACGATGCGCTCGAGACCGGCGCGGGTGCCCGCATCAAGCTGGTTGATGGTGGCCGGCAGCACGTCGGCGCCCTGCGAGAAACCGATCAACATCACCTTGTCGCGCTGCCATTGCTGGCGGTAGTGGCCGATGATCTTCTGCAGATCGACAGCGAATCCCTGCGGCGTGCGTTCGCTCCAGAAGTAGCGCAGCGAATCGAGGCCGACCACCGCCACGCCGTGTTCGGCCAGGGCGCCGGCCACGTCCTTGTCCAGGCCGGCCCAGCCACCATCGCCGGAAACGAATACCGCCAGCGTGTCACCGCTGCCCTGCGCCGGCACTTCCACTACCGGCAGCCCCTTCAGGGCATCCGGCGGCGGAGCCAGCGCGACCCCGGCCTGCGCGCCGATCACCCGCGCGGCTGCCACCAGCCCAGGTGTCGCATCGCCAGCAACGGTGCGCTTGAATTCACGGGCCATTGCCACCTGCTGCACGAACGCGCCAGCGCTCTTGGTCGAACACCCCGGCGCGCCGGCCGCGTTCAACCACGGGAAATTCAGTTCACTGGGCTGCAGGCGGTCGTGCTTCACGCCGTCACCGCAGACCATGCGCTCGTGTACATGGGCCGGGCAGAATCCCGAGGTCAACAGGCCGGCAAAGACCTGGGTGTCGGCCTGCGCTGCCAGCGCATAGGCCAGTTCGGCGCCTTCACCGCTACCGCCAACCAACGGCAGGTGATACCCCGGCAGATGCAGGAACGCCTGTACCCAACGCGAGAAATTCTCGACATCGCCCGCCCCGAACGCGCAGCTGCTGTTGCCTTCGCGCTTGAGCACGCCGCGCAGGTGGGCCACGTCCACCGATGCGACCAGCGCACCATCGGCACGCAGCGCTTCGATCGGCATGCGGCTGTCATCGGCACCGGCGCCGTCATGGAACCAGATCACCACCCGTTGGGGGGCCCCGGCCGGCACATGCACCGGCACCTGATCGAAACGTCCATGGCTGACCTGCTGCACTGACGCCACCGCTGGCACCGCCGCCAGCGCCAACACCAGTCCCATCGCCCTGCCCAGCCCTGCACGCATCGTTCTGCATCCCGTTGGAATGCGCACACGATACGCCGCCGCTGCGTGCACGGCACGTACCGGTACAGGCCGCCTGCAATCAGGCAGGTGGTTGATTCAGCGGGTGCCGGCAGGACGCCCGCGGCGATACAGCGCCAGCGCCAGCCACAGCAGCCAGCCGACGATCACCGCGATCACCAGTTTCTGCCCCAGCCCACGCGGTGGGCCACCGCGCCACAGCACGTGCATCCACAGCAGCACGAAGGCCAGCCATGCCCAGGCCCACAACAGCGCCGCACTGCCTCGCCAGCCCGGCTCGCGGCGCAGGTACCAGGCCTGCAGCAGCATGCCGACGCTGGCGCACAGGAAGGCGGTATTGGCGGCCAGACCGTGGATCAACGGCGCCAGCAACGGCGTTGCCGCAGGCAGCCAGCTGTCACCGATGGCGACGGTGGCCAGGCCAACGGCGGCCACGCAGAACAACAGCGGTGCCGCTGCGCTGCGCCGCGGCCCCACGCTGTGCCGATACAACGCGATGCCGAGCACGGCGATGGCCAGTGCCAGCAGGCAGTAGGCGCTGCGTAGCGCCAGGCCCCACGGTCCATGCAGGTACAGGCTCAGGGTGGCCTTCACCCAATCCAGATCGGCCCGCGCGAACTGCGTCCACAACGCGGTAGCCACGAACAACAGCAGTGCCACCAGCGCCAGCGTCGCGGCCGGACGGGCCCGCGTCATGGGCCAGCGTCCGGATGCCGTGCCTGCCACTCAGCCAGCGCCTTGCGGTAACGCTGCAGCTCCTCGGTGTACAGGTCGAGCACGCACAACGGGCAGCCACTGCCGCAGCACTCGTTGGGGCCGGGTTCTTCCGGCGGCAGCGGACGGGGATCGGCAGGAGTATCGGAGACGGTCACGGCTGCAAACAACACCACACAATGGCAGGTGGGTAGTGTAGCGGCGCGCTCAGGCGCCCAGTTGGCGGCGCAGGTTGGCTCGCGCGGCGGCATCAAGCTGCTGGTCGAAAAAGTCGCTGAGGAAGATCCGCGGCGCGCGCAGCAGCCCCTGCAGGAAGCGGCGGCGTCCGGCGCGATACAGGAAGCCCGGCACCACGCCTTTGTACTCTTCGGCCACGCCGCGGTCATACGCGGCAAATACCTCCTCGGGTGCCGCCAGGATCGCCATGTCGCAGTCGAGGAACAGCGCCGCTTCGGCGTCGACATCGGCCGGGCCCAGCTCGCCATGGCGGGCGGTGAGCAGGATCAACTGCTCGACCCGGCCGGCATCGACCGATGCCAGCTCGGGCCAGTCCGCGATCGCCTGCAGGGCCAGCGCGGCCGACCTGGCCTCGTTGTCCTTGCGGCCGGCCTGGTAGATCGCATCGTGGTACAGCACTGCCAGATAGACTTCGGCCGGCTGCTGCCAGCCCGGACCTGCAGCCACCTCCTGGCAATGCTGCAGGACCGCGCGCACGTGGCCGAAGTGGTGATAGGCGCGCGGTGGCGTCGCATAGGCATCCTGCAGAGCCTGCCAGTGCGCGGGAGCGAGAGTCAGCGGGGCGAAGTCCATGCAGGGATGATCCCGCCCTTGGCACCGCCGGGCAAGCTGGCTGTTTTTTCACCAGCCACTCACATCCCGTGCCGGGCAAGGGCGCAGGGCAGTTGTCCACAGGTTTGTTGCGTGCTGGTCCACACCGGCTGTGGACGAAGCGCAGCGCTGATCGCCGGTGGATGCGGACCGCCACGTGCAGGTCTACACTGGCCGCAGGCGGGAGCGCCCGCCGCTGCCGGAAACCGTCATGCGCCGTCTTGCCGCCCGATGCTTTCTCCTGCCACTGCTCGCGCTCGGCACCCCCGCCCTGTGCGCACAGGATGCGCCCGCTGCCGCGCCGGCCATTCCGACCATCTCCACCGTAAAGGTCACCGCCGCCAGCGTGCCGACACCCGAACAGGTGCTCGCGATCCCGCCGGCGATGCGCGAGATGCTGCAGAAGCAGGTGATCAGCCGCAGCTACTCGCGTGACCAGCGCCTGCAGGCGCTGGTGGAAATGATCTTCAGCCAGCACGGCATGGACCTGCAGTACGACGCCGATGCGACCTACACCATCAGCGAGATCTGGCAGCACCAGCGTGCCAACTGCCTCGCCTTCACCCTGCTGTTCGTCACCCTGGCCCGTGAGGCCGGCATCCAGGCGCGGGTGCAGGAAGTCGGCCAGGTGGTGTCGTGGTACCAGGACCAGGACCAGGGCGTTGTCTACAACGTCGGGCACGTCAACGCTGGCGTGGATGTAGGTGGCCGCTACGGTACGGTCGACCTGGACCGCAACGTGCTGTACGACCGCCACGGGCCGCAACCGATTGGCCGCGAACGGGCGCTGGCGCACTACTACAACAACCGGGGCGCGGAGCAGCTGGCCGATGGCGACCTGAGCGGAGCACGTGCCTTCTTCGATGCCGCGCTGGCGCAGGACGCCGGGTTCGCCCCGACGTGGAACAACATCGGTGTGCTCGACAACCGCCTGGGCGATGACCAGGCGGCCCGCACTGCGCTGGACACGGCACTGCGACTGGACGGACGCCAGAGTGCAGCGCTGAACAACGCCAGTGCGCTCTATCGCAAGCTGGGCATGACCGCGCAGGCGCAGGCCATGCAGAAGAAGCTGCAGTCGGTGCAGCGCGAGGATCCGTTCGCGCAGTACATGCAGGGCGCCCAGGCGGAACGCGCTGGCGACCTCGACAGGGCGATCACGTACTACCGGCGGGCGGTGCGTCTGTACGACACGGCGCACCAGTTCCACTTCGGCCTGGCCCGGGTGTACTTCCTGACGGGCCGGCTGCAACGTGCAGACCGCGAGCTGCTGCGGGCGCAGGAACTGGGCGGTTCAACGCAGCAGGCCCGCTACCAGGCCAAGCTGGACAGCCTGGCCCGCTGGCGAGCGCAGCAGGCCAAGCGCTGAGGCGCGATCAGGCCTTCTTGAGGAAGCAGGTCTTCAGCACCAGCCCCTTGATCTTGTCCGAGTTGCCCTCGATGTGCTCGGCATCGTCTTCGACCAGGCGGATGTTGCGGATCACCGTACCCTGCTTGAGCGGGATCGAAGAACCCTTGACCTTCAGGTCCTTGATCACGGTGACGGTATCGCCGGTCTGCAGGGTATTGCCGTTGCTGTCACGCACGACCAGGGTCGAACCGGTACCTTCTTCGGCCGTCCACTCGAAGCCGCAGTCGGCGCAGATCCACAGCGCGCCATCGGCATAGGTGTTTTCCAGGGTGCACTGCGGGCAGGCGGGAACAGAAGACATTGCAAATACCTCAAAATGAATCAACAGCGGCCATTGTAACCGCCCGGCCTTTTCGTTCATTTTCCGACGTCGGTCCGGGCGCGGCTTCGCCGCGCCCCGCCCGAGGCAGGCGCCGGAACTTGCAGCGCGCGGCAAACTCCAGCAGAGTGCGCGGCCCCTGATCGTCCCCCGGACCTCCCCATGCGCCTCGGCATCGACTTCGGTACCAGCAACTCCGCCGCCGCCATCGTGCGTGATGGGACGCTGCTGCCGATCCGCTTCGGCGAGGCCGAACAGTTCCGCACCAGCGTGTACTTCCCCGGCGTGGTGCCCGACCCGGACGATTTCCAGCTCGACGCCGGGCAGGAACACGAACTGCAGCAGCTGATCGACAGCGCCGCCCGCGCGGCCCGTGCTGCCGGCCAGGAGCGCACGCCACAGGCCCTGCGCCGCGAGGCACTGCGCGCCCTGCGCCGGGAATGGATGGAGGCTCGCGCCGGAAAGGAACGCAGCGCCAGCGACCTGCTGCAGAACGCCGTCTATGGCGACGACGCGCTGGAAGCGTATTTCGAGGAGCACGAAGGCAACCTCGTGCAGAGCCCGAAGTCCATGCTCGGCTACAACCTGCACCCACGCGCGCGGCAGACCATCACCGGCATTGCCGCGCACATCCTCGAACACATCCGCTTGACCGCCAGCGCCCAGCTCGGCCAGCCGCTGCGCAGCGCCCTGCTCGGCCGCCCGGTGCAGTTCCGCAGTTCAATCGGCGAGGCCGGCAACGACCAGGCCCTGGACATCCTGCGCGAAGCGGCCGGCCAGGCCGGCTTCGACCACATCGATTTCCTTGAAGAGCCTGCCGCCGCAGCGATGCATTACCACGCTGAAAGCCGCGATCGCCATCAGGCGGTGATCGTCGATATCGGCGGCGGCACCACCGATATCGCTCACGCCGAAGTGGGTGGCAGCCAGGCCCCGCGCATCCACCGTGCCTGGGGTATTGCCCGCGGCGGCACCGATATCGACCTGGCCCTGAGCCTGTCCGGCTACATGCCGCTGTTCGGCCGGGGCATCACCCGCGTGCCCACCCACCACTACGTGGAAGCGGCCACCGTGCAGGACATGACCCGCCAGCGCGAGTTCCGCCAGCACAACTACGACAACGTCGACGCGCCGTGGGGGGCGCGCCTGCAGGCACTGCAGGACACCGGCAACACGGCCCGCCTGTACCGCGATGTCGAGCGCGCCAAGATCGCCCTCAGCGGTGCCAGCGAACACCGCAGCACGCTGGATTACATCGCCCGCGACCTGCACGTGGACAACAGCGCCGACGGCCTGGCCGCCGCCGCCCATGGCTACCTGACCCAGATCCGCGAACTGCTGGCCCAGGTCCGCAGCGACATCGGCGGCGACCCTGACGCGGTGTTCCTGACCGGCGGCATGTCCCGTGCCGGCTACCTGCGGCAGGCCGCTGCCGAGGCGTTCCCGGGCGCCCGGATGGTGCACGGCGAGCCCTCGCTGGGGGTCGTCCAGGGCCTCGCGCTGGCGGCAGCCAGCCGGGATTAACAAAACGTTACGCGGTCTGCGCTACCCTTGGCCGTCTAGAAAACCGCTGCACCTTCCGCTGGCCTCGCCGGTGTGTGTACCCATGGTGCAGCCTGCCCCGCCCAGCGGGTCTGGCGACCATGCCTTCTGGCTCGATCATGGTCCGCGTACTACCCGAGCCGCCATCGAGACCCGCTTTGGGCACCCGCCAGGCCCCTGTGGCCGTACAACCTGACGCTGAACCAGCACCCATCGACTGCCGCCGTTGTGACGCGGTCTGTTGCCGGTTGCCGGTCCTGCTGCAGCCCGGCGACCACGTGCCCGGCCAGTTCCTGTCGCGCGACGCACACGGCAGTGCCGTGATGGCGCGCAACGAGGAAGGCTGGTGCGCGGCGATCGATCCGTATCACCTGCGCTGCACGATCTATTCGCAGCGCCCGGCGATCTGCCGCCAGTTTTCGATGGGCGGCGATGACTGCCGCCGCGAGCGGCAGGACTACCTGCGCCAGGCTGAATCCTGCGCGCTTTCCTCCCCTTCCACCTGACAGGAGCAACCATGCCCCGCAAGGCAAAGACCCCCGCGAAGGCCAGCAACAGCATCCGCAGCGAACGCAAGGGCGCATCCGCCAGCACCGTGGTCAACAGCGACTCGATCGCCTCCGACCTGGCCGCGTTCCGCAAGAGCGGTGGCAAGATTGAAGTTCTCGGTACCACCTGGGCGCTGAAGAAAGCCAGCTGACCCTCCCCCGACCGCGGCGGCGCTGCCGCCGCGGCCTGCCGGGCCGCGCTCAGCGGTCCAGGCGCACCTGCACGCTGCCCGAGTGCGACTGCACGCGGATATCTCCATCGCCGCTGCCCAGGCGGGCATCCAGGCTGCTGCCCGGCCCATAGCGCGGCCGCTCGACCTTGCCGGCATCGCTGTTTATCGACCCGCTGAAGCTGTTCACCGACAGCTGCGCCGACACCGTGCGCGGCAGGCGCAGGCTGACCGATGCACTGACCGACTCCACGTTGATGCGTCCGCCCGGCGCCAATGCGGTCGCCGACAGGTCAATGCCGCCGGATACCGTCTCCACCACCAGGCGCTGGATGCGACCGGCATCGACGCCGACCCGGCCGGACACCGTCTGCGCCCCGATCTCGCCGGAAACTCCGCCACCGGCCTCGATCCGGCCGCTGACCGTGTTCACGTCCAGCCGCGGGGTCTGCAACCGTGCAGTGACATTGCCGCTGACCGTGTTGAGCACGCTGTCGCCGCTACGACCGGCGGCGGCAAGGTTGCCACTGACGGTGTCGGCCTGCAGGCGTCGCACATCAACGCCACTGATGTCCTGATCGGCACTGACCGTGCTCAGCAGCAGCTCGACCGAGCGCGGCACGTTGAGGGTCAAGGTGGCGCCGCCATTGTTGCCGCGTCGCGGATACTCGATTTCCCAGCGCACCCGGTTGGCACTCTTTTCCTGGCGCAGCTGCAGGCCGTCGCTGAGCGTGCCGGTGAGCTGCACGTCATTGCGGTCCCAGCCGCGTACAGTCACCTTGCCAGCGACGTTGCTCAGTTCGATGCGGCCGCCTGCAGCAACATTGTGGCGTTCATCGACGCGTGTATCGGCCAGCGCCATGGCGGGCACCAGCAGCAGGGCCGCGCAGAGAAGGGGAAGGGTTCGCATCGGGGGTCTCCTCAGGTTGTCAGACCGGAAGCGGCCTGGGCCGCCTGCCGGGTCAGTTCGAGCCGCAGCGCATAGGTCCGCTTGAGCTGTCCAAGCAGGTGCGGCGCACGCGGGTCCTGCACCATCGCGGCGCGGATCTGTTCCGCGCTGCGATCCAGTTCATGCAGCGCGGGCTGCCACTCCGGCGCAGTGCCATCAGGCAGCGACGCCACGGCCTGCCGGTACTGTTCGGTCATCGCATCGGCCTGCAGCTGCAGGCCATTGGGTGCAGGCAGCGCCTCGGGTGCATGCCGCCGCGGCGCCACCGCGTAGAGCGCGAGGCTGGCCGCCAACGCCGCGCCAACCGGCAGCCACCAGCGTCGACGGGTGCGCAGTGGCAAGGCCACCACGTTGTCCACCGGCGCCTGCACGGCAACCGGTTCGCGGGGTGGCAACTGCACCGACAGGCGTTCCCAGCCATCAGCCGGTGCGCTGCGTTCCGCGGGAAGGGCGCGCAGGCGCGCCAGCAGGTCGTGATCGGGGTCGTGCGTACTCATGTCATGTCTCCCAGGCGCGCGCGCAGCAGGCCACGCGCGCGGTGCAGCTGTGCTTTGGAACTGCCGACCGCCATCTGCAGCTGGCCGGCGATTTCATGGTGTTTCCAGCCTTCGATATCGTGCAGCACCAGTACCGCACGCGCGCGCGGCGGCAGGGTCGCCAACGCGCGCTCCAGGTCGCGTTCGGTGCCGGCGCAGCCATCATGCACCGCCATCTCCGGTATGCCACCGTCAACGTCGTCCAGGCTGTCGTGGTCATGCCCGGCGGCACGACCGCGCAGTTCCATCAGCGCGGCGTTCACTCCCAACCGATGCAGCCAGGTCGACAGGCTGCTCTCGAAACGGAAGCCCGGCAGTGCCTTCCATGCCTGCAGGAAGGCCTCCTGCAGTGCATCCTCGGCGCGTGCCTGCTGCCCGCCACACAGGCGCCACAACGAGGCAAACACCCGCGGCGAATGCCGCCGATACAGCAGTTCGTAGGCAGCGGTATCGCCGGCCGCCGCCGCACGCACCAAGGCGGTTTCGTCGACGGCGTCGGTGGCGGCAGGCGGCGCGGGCATGGTGGTGTCGAGCATATCCGTTGGATGCGGCCAGCCGGAAAAAGGTTTAGATCTGCCGACACGCTTTCCGCTTGCAACCTTTTCGCGCCTGGCTGCATCCATCACAGGTCCCCCGCAGGCCTGCCCGGCCAGGAGCCTCCCATGTCCAGTCCTTCCTGCGCCGCCCTGCTGGCGATCGTGGCCTGCATGCTGCTGCAGGCGTTCGGCGTTTCCCTGCACTGGCGTGCCGAGAGCGGCCGCGCCTGCCTGCAGCAGCACAAACGGGACCTCGTCTGCCTTGCCTGGGCACAGGCGGTCGAAACGTCGACACGCGCCGGGTAACATCAAGCCCCGTTTCGTCACACGTTGTCGCCCCATGATGTTGTCGCTGAAGGACCACCTGCCCGCCTGGACCCACCCCTGGCTGCATGACATCGGGATCGCCCTGCAGATCCTGATCACCCTGCTCGCCGCCTGGCTGCTGCGGGTGCTGGCGCGGCGCCTGATCCGCCGCTTCGCCGACCACTACACGCTGCCGCCGGAAATGGTGATGGGCGCGCGCCGGATCACCAGCTTCGTGGTCTATTTCAGCGCGGTGCTGTACATCCTCAGCCTGCTCGGCGCATCGCCCTCGGTGCTGTGGACGGCCTTCACCGGTTTCGCTGCGGTGGGTGCGGTGGCCTTCTTCGCGGCCTGGAGCGTGCTGTCCAACATCTTCTGCACGCTGCTGATTTTCACCACGCGACCGTTCCGCCTGCATGACTACATCGAAGTGCTGGAGAACGGCGAAAAGCCAGGGCTGAAGGGCCGGGTAATCGACGTGAACCTGATCTACACCACGCTGCAGGAAACCGGCAACGGCCACGAGGGCACGGTGCTGCAGCTGCCGAACAACCTGTTCTTCCAGCGCACGGTGCGGCGCTGGCGCGACCCGATGCAGGCGCCCGGCGGCATCCAGGGCGACGGCTGAGGGGATTGTTCGGCAGGGCTGCGCCCTGCACCCGCAGAGGCCTTCAAACCAAGGCAACGTCAACGTCAACGTCAAAAGCCGGCATTCCGTGGGATGGCGGGGCACTGTGGGTGTGCGGGGACGCCGTGAATCCGTCCATGGGGGCTTGGCAGCCGCATCCATGCGGCTGACACCCCGCAAACCCACAGTGCCCCGCCTTCGACAGATTCCCTCTGCTGTTGGTAGGTGTCGACCTTGGTCGACACGTAGATCCACGCCATGCGTGGATGCTCTTCGATCAAATATCGAAATATTCGATTTCCATCGAAATTCATCCACGCACGGTGGGATCTACCCGATCGCGGAAATCTGTCAGAGGTGGGGCGGTGTGGGTAGGCAGGACCGTTGGCGCCATGGATGGCGCCATCGAGCCCCCATGGAAGGGTTTACGGCGTGTCCTGCCTACCCACACCGTCCCGCCTACCCACGGAAGGCTCGCTTTTGACGTTGAAGTTGATGTTGCTTCGGCGGGTGCAGGGCGCAGCCTTGCCGAACACCCTTCACCGCAGTTGGCTGTCCTTGCTGCCCCGGCGGTTGTAGCCACTCTGCGCCTGTTCCTCTTCGTCGTGCGCCTGCTGACAGTTCACGCACAGCCGTACGCCGGGCACCGCCTGACGCCGCGCCAAGGGAATCGGCGCGTCGCATTCTTCACAGTGTTCCAGACCCGGACCTTGGCGCAGCTGGCGCCGCGCGCGGGCAATCGCATCGTCGACGGTGGCGTCGATCTGGTCCTGGACCGCGCCATCTCCGGCCCAACCGGTAGCCATGGCCATCCTCCGCAGGTGTGTCGCCTGATATGGGGACAATACACCCACGGAAAAGGCATCTGCGTCCGCAGCGCTTCAGCAACCTGAGCAGAGAAGGGGACGGAGGGGATTACGTCGTTTGTGGCAGAAACGACGTAACCCCCTCCGTCCCCCTTTTTCTTACCAGACCAGGTCGTCGGGGACCTGGAACTGTGCGTAGTAGGCGTCGTCCTCGGCGTTGCCGGTGGAGATCTCGGCGCTGGAGCCGGGCGTGCCATGGTCGACGATGATGGCTTCCGGGGCGCGTTCACGCACCTTCTCCGCTGCCGCGCGTGGCAGCACCGCGTAGCCATCGCCATGGGCCACAATGACCAGCACGCCCACCGACAACGCCTTGCGCAGCTTGGTATCGATCAACAGGGTGCGGATCACTGCGCCATCGCTGAAGCGGTACTCGTCCTCGCCTTTGTGCGGCACGGCGTGGGCGCTGATGATCTGCCTCGCCTGCGCCTTGCGCTCAGCCTGCCGGGCCTGCGCGTTGCGCTCGGCAGCCAGCGCACGGTCACGCTCGATCTTCTCGGCCCGGGCACGTTCAGCTTCACGCTGGACCTCCGCCGACGTCGACTCGGCCTTGCCCTGGCGGGCCTTGGCCTGTTCACGCGCGGCGGCACTGGCCTGCGACTTCTTGGCCAGGCCGGCCTTGAGCAATTGTTCCTGCAGCGCGTTGGGCTTTGCCATGGTCGATACGTACCGCGTGTAATCTGGATGCCCCATTCTACCGACGCGCCGACGCCCCTGCATGGCTGTCCTGAAGTACCTCACCGGCTACCCCGAACCCCTGGTCGCCCAGGTCAGCGATCTGCTGGCACAGGGCAAGCTCGGCCCCTGGCTGCAGCAGCGCTACCCCGACCCGCATGAGGTGCGCAGCGACCGCCAGCTGTACGACTACACCCAGGACATGAAGGATCGCTACCTGCGCAAGTCGGTGCCGCTCAACAAGGTCTGCTACGACAACACGCTGGAGGTCATCAAGCATGCCCTGGGCACCCACACCGCCATTTCCCGTGTACACGGCGGCCGGCTCAAGGCCAGCCGCGAGATCCGCATCGCCACCGTGTTCCGGCAGGCGCCAGCCGCCTTCCTGCGCATGATCGTGGTGCACGAGCTGGCCCATCTGAAGGAGGCCGACCACAACAAGGCCTTCTACCAGCTGTGCCAGCACATGGAGCCGGATTACCTGCAGCTGGAGTTCGATACCCGCCTGTACCTGACGGAGCTGGCCAACCGCGGCCAGCGCTGAGCCTGCGTAGCGGCTACACTGCGCGCCCCCTGCCCGACCTTTCGCCATGGAACCGACCCGACTCGACAAACGCCTGTCCGCCCTGCTCGGCATCCCGCGTGGTGAAGCGCGGCGCTATATCGAGGGCGGCTGGGTCAGCGTCGATGGCGAAGTGGTGGAACAGCCGCAGCGCCCGGTGGACGAGAGCGCCAGCATCGTGGTGGCCGAGCAGGCCAGCGACAGCAAGGCAGAGCGCGCCAGCATGCTGCTGCACAAACCGGCTGGCGTGCCGGCCGATGCCCTGTGCGCGCTGATCCGTACCGAGACCCGCAGCGAACTGGATGCCAGTGACATCCGTCCGCTGCAACGGCATTTCCACGGCCTGCAGCTGGCATCCTCGCTGCCGGCCGACGACAACGGGCTGGTGGTGGTCAGCCAGGATCCGGCGGTGCTCGCGCACCTGCAGCGCAACCTGGGCCGCACCGAACAGGAGTACCTGGTCGAAGTGGCTGAAGGCGGCCCGGAACGTGGCCCGTGGCTGATGGCCCGGCTGCAGCATGAAGCAGGCGGCCCGAAGGTCAGCTGGCAGAGCGAGCAGCGCCTGCGTTTTGCAGGCAAGGGACTGACCGCGAAGGGCCTGAGGACTGCGGTGACGGCTGCCGGCCTGCAGGTCGTGGCCGTACGCCGCCTGCGCATCGGCCGGGTGGCGCTGGGCCCGCTGGCCGTGGGCCAGTGGCGCTATCTGGGCAGCGACGAGCGGTTCTGAGCCACGGCGCTTCATCCACGCATGGCGTGGATCTACCGGTGACAGGTCATCCACGAATGGCGTGGATCTACCTCCAGGCGTGACGTGGATCTACCATCGGCGTCATGAGTCTGCGCAAACCCCTATGGCGACGCCTGCTGCGCGTCGCCGCGATCATCATCGCCGCACTGCTTCTGCTGGTCCTGTCCGGCCTGCTGCTGGCCGACCACCTGGCCCCGCAGGCGCGCGGCGAAGCATCGCAGGTACTGCCACTGCAACCTTCGCAGACGCCCATTGATCGGCAGATGATGCCCCTGCAGGCCGCCCATCCCGGGCAGTCGGGCGTGGCCTTCCTCAGCGATGGCATGGATGCGTTCGCTGCCCGCGCGATGATCACCGAGCACGCCGGCCGCAGCCTGGACCTGCAGTACTACATCTGGCACGACGACCTGATCGGCCACTTGATGGCCAAGGCGCTGTACGACGCTGCCGAACGTGGCGTGCGCGTGCGCATCCTGCTTGATGACATGAATGCCAAGGACAAGGATGCGCTGATGATGGCGCTCGATGCGCATCCCAACATCGAGCTTCGCCTGTACAACCCGTTCCGCAACCGCAGCGGCATCGCCCGCACGCTGGAGCTGGTGCAACGCGCCTTCAGCGTGAACCACCGCATGCACAACAAGAGCTGGATCGCCGACGGACGCATCGCGATCGTGGGTGGCCGCAACATCGGCGAGGAATACTTCAGCGCGCGCAGCGATGTGAATTTCCAGGACCTGGACCTGGTGGTGGCCGGCCCGGCCGTGCAGCAGGCCAACCAGATCTTCGACGACTACTGGAACAGCGACGCGGCGATTCCGATCTCGGCGCTGGCGACCTACACCGATGCGCAACTGCGCCAGCTGGTGCGCCAGTCCGATCTGGACGCGCTGCATGCGCAGGCCCAACCGTACCTGCAGCGCGTGGCCGAGTCGCGCCAGCGCCAGCGTGCCAGCCCGGAGCCGCTGCACTGGAGCAGGCAGGTACGGATGTCCGATCCACCGATGAAGCACCACGGCGATGCACACGACGACTGGCTGGTCACCGAGCTGGTCCAACAGCTGCAGTCGACGCGCTACAAGGCACTGTTGATCTCGCCATACTTCGTGCCCGGCAGCGAAGGGCTGGACGGACTTTCGGCGATGGCCGGACGCGGCGCCCAGGTCGGCGTGGTGACCAACTCGCTGGCGGCCAACGATGTGGCTGCCGTGCACGGTGGCTACATGGGCTACCGGGTGCCGCTGCTGAAGGCCGGCGTGCAGCTGTACGAACTGAAGGCGAACGGTCAGGCCGGTGACGGCAGCCTGTTCGGCAGCAGCGGCGCCAGCCTGCACACCAAGGCATTGCTGGTCGACGACCGGCGCGGGTTCGTCGGATCGTTCAACCTCGATCCGCGTTCGGCCTATCTCAACACCGAGATGGGCGTGCTGTTCGACGACCCGGTGCTGGGCGCACAGCTGCGCTCGGAATACCTGCGCCTGGCCAGCCCGGAACACAGCTGGTGGCTGGCACTGGGCGCTGATGACGAACTGCGCTGGTTGCAGCGCGAGCCGCCGCCGCACTGGGTCGATGCCGAGCCCGGCAGCAGTCTCGGCAAACGCTGGACGGCACGGGTGATCAGCTGGTTGCCGCTGGAATCCCAGCTGTAACGATCAGGGGGCGGCCCCCTCGCCATCGCCGTGCAGGCTTTCGTCCAGGGTTTCCACATTGCGCCCATGCAGGCGCCGCCAGATCCAGCGCAGCGCGTGCGGCGGCGCTGCCGGCAACTGTTCCAGCAAGGCCAGCATGCGGCCCTGGCTGGCATGCCCGTGCCGGCACAGCAGACTGGCCGCCGCGGCGGCGCTGGCCAGGCGCAGGCTGTCGGCCAGCGGACCATCAGCGTCAGGTGCCAGCGCCTGATGCACCGGTTCGGGCAGTTCCCAGGCGGCAGCCACCCGCTGTGCCAGCGGTAGTGACCACTGCTGCAGCAACTGCAGGGCCAGCGCCGGCTCCACCTCTTCGCCACGCGCCTGTGCTTCCTGCAGCAGTTGACGCATGACCAGCGCCGCACCCAGGCCCTGCACCAGGCCCAGCCATTGCGCAGCGAAGGCATCGCCGAAGGTGACCGTGCGGGCGTGGTCGGCGGCCGCGCGCGACGCCAGCAGCGCGTGCTCCCAGATGATCGAACTGAACTGCGGGAACACCTCGCACTGCACCTGCATCACCGGCTGCACCAGCACTGCGCTGATGATCTGCCGCACACCTTCGGTACCGACCAGGGTCACCGCCCGCTGCAGGCTTTCCACAGGCCGCTCGTGCACCTTGTAGACCGGGCTGTTGGCAATCCGCAGCAGATTGCCGGTCAGCACCGGATCCTGGCCGATGATGGAGGCCATCACCCGCGCAGACGCAACGTCGTCATTGACCGTCTGGATCAGCTGCGGCAGCAGTTGCGGCCGTCGCGGCAGCTGCCGGGTGGCCCAGTCGCGGTCCCGCAGTGCACGGTCCACCGCTTCGGCCAGACCCGATGCGCTGACCGCCGCCGGTTCGCCTGCCAAGCGCGGATACAGGGCCAGCGCGTGCAGTCCGCGCTGCAGGTGAGCGGCGACCTCGGCCGCCGGCAAGGCGTCACCTTGCAGACTGGCCGCCGCAGCGGCCACGGCCTGGCGGGGGGCTGCGGCCAGACGTGCCGGGGCCTGCCCGGTCAGCTGCGACAGCCAACGGAGCACGGATCGCCACCACGCTGCGGTCATCGCCGCCCACCCTGTCGTTGTCCTGCTGCTGCCACGGCCTGCCCCTGCACCTTCATCACATCCGGCCACCTGCCGTCGTCGCAGCATCGGCCGCACTTTCATCTTCTTTAACCCGGACCCCTCCGGCGTCGACGGCATATCCCGGGCGAATGGACTAGAATGGCGCCGCGCGACCCGTCCCCCTGTACCGACGACGTCGCTTTTTTTGTTTTCGGACCCTACCGTTCATTGGCAGTTCGCCGCAGTTCACCGCAGATCGCGCCATCGGAGACCCCATGCTATTCGAAACCCTCGCAACCACCGGCCACGAACAGGTGGTGTTCTGCCACAACCAGGATGCCGGCCTGCGGGCGATCATCGCCATCCACAACACCACCCTGGGCCCCGCCCTGGGCGGGGTGCGCATGCGCCCCTACGCCAGCACCGACGATGCGCTGGCCGATGTGCTGCGGCTGAGCCGCACGATGACCTACAAGAATGCGCTGGCCGGTCTCAATGTCGGTGGCGGCAAGGCGGTGATCATCGGCGACCCCAAGGCCGACAAGACCGAAGTGCTGTTCCGCGCGTTCGGCCGCTATGTCGATTCGCTGGGCGGTCGCTACATCACGGCCGAGGACGTCGGCACCGACGTCAACGACATGGAGAACATCTACCTGGAGAGCCAGTTCGTCACCGGCGTGCACCAGGTCCATGGCGGCTCGGGAGATCCGGCCCCGTTCACCGCCTATGGCGCGCTGCAGGCGCTGATGGCCTCGATGCGCTTCAAGTTCGGCCATGAGGAAGTGGGCAAGACCAGTATCGCGGTGCAGGGCCTGGGCCATATCGGCATGGAACTGGTGAAGCTGCTGCGCGACCGTGGCGCCAAGCTGTACGTGACCGATCTGGACAGCGCGCTGGTGGACCGTGCGGTCAACGATTTCGGCGCCGAGGCAGTCAAGCCGGACGAGATCCACGAAGTGAACGCCGACGTGTTCGCGCCGTGCGCGCTGGAAGGCGCGATCAACGCCGACACGCTGCCGCGGATCAAGGCGAAGATCATCTGTGGCACCGCCAACAACCAGCTGTCCAGCCTGGAGATCGGCGACGAGCTGCATGCGCGCGGCATCCTGTATGCGCCGGACTACGCGGTCAACGCCGGTGGCGTGATGAACGTGTCGCTGGAAATCGACGGTTACAACCGCGAGCGCGCGATGCGGCTGATCCGCAGCATCTACCACAACCTGACGCGCATCTTCGAGCTGTCGCAGCGCGAGAACATCGCCCCGCAGCGCGCGGCTGACCGGATCGCAGAAGCGCGCATCCTGTCGATCGGCAAGCTGAAGATGCCGCTGGGCCGCAGCACACCGCGCCTGGGCAATCTGCGCGGCGGCTGAGCGCCACCCCCGGCAACCGGACGCGTGCCGACCGTGGGTCGGCACCGCCGGATGAACGCGCCGGGCAAGCCCGGCGCCATGATCAGAAGCCGGTGCTGTAGCGCAGCGCCGCCTGACGTGCATCATCGCCACCCACGCGCTGGTCGATACCCAGGCTCAGGCGGCCATTGCGGCCCCACCACGATTCCAGCGCCAGGCCGAACAAGGCACTGCCACGCGGTGCGTCAACACCGGCCAACGGCGCCCAGGCATCAACGCCGACGAAACTTGCCTGCCAGGCCTGCTCACCGCCGTCCAGCCGTTGCTGCCATTCGGCATGGCCGCGCAGCATCCAGCGCCCCCACTGCCGTTCACCCCGCAGGCCCGCCAGCATCTGGCTGCGCTGTGCACGTGATGCCTCACCGCGAAGGCCGAAACCGAAGCCGCCCTGCTCACTGAAGCCATGGGTATCCAGGCGGGTGCTGCTGGCCCCCAGGTACGGGGTCAACGACGCACCGATGCGCCCGAAACGGTAGCCGCCTTCGACGCTGGCACTGCTGAAACGCCCGCCGTAGCGCGCGGACACACCGTAGGCAGCGGCGCCCAGCAGCAACTGTCGGTCCAGCTCACGGGTGAACTGGCCGGTGCCGAACTGGGCCAGCGCATAGCCACGCCCAAGGTTCCAGCCGGCATACAACTGCGCCTGCGTCTGGCGGTCACGCCCACGATCGCCACTGAAGTTGCTGCCGCCGTTGCTGCGGGTTTCGCCAAAGGCCATGCCCAGCAGGCCGTTGCTGCCCAGTGCCAGGTCCTGGCCGGCCATCCAGCCCTGGCTGTCGGCGGCGTTGCCGGCAAAGCTGCCCTGCCCGGCTTCGCCCAGCGCGCTCTGCCAGGCGCCACGCAGCTTCGGCGCAGCCTGCACGCGGTCGAAGCGCTCGGCAACCGCGCGGCGCGACATGTCCACGCTGTCGAAGGTCGACGCTTCAGCGCGCGCATGCGCTTGTCCGGACAGGCTCTCCAGGCTCGCCGACAGGCCATCGGTTCCGCCAGACGTACGCTGCAGCGCGCCTGCGGCCACGCCGAACGCCGAGCCCTGCAGATCCACATTGCGGTCCAGCGCGGTGAATGCCGACTGCACCCGCAGTGCCGATGCCTGTGCATGGGCACCCAGGCCCGATGCGGCTGCCGAAACGTTGACCTGGGTCAGGTCCATCCACGCGTCGTTGCTGCCATAGCCGTACTGCGCCTGCAGCAGGGTCAGGCCGTTGGCGCCGGTGTTGGCCACCGGCGTGGTGAACGTGCCGTTGATACCGCCGTTGGCATGGACCAGGCCCTGGCGGCTGCCGACCTGCGGCACGTAGCCGGACACGATGCCATCGACCACGACGCCACCGGCCAGGCGTGCGGTGCCGGTCACCTGCAGCGCGTTGACACCCAGTGCGACGATCAGCTGCGCATCCGGCCGCTGGCTGTAATTGCCTTCGATGGTCGCGGTGGTGTTGGCGTTGACCAGCACCACGCTGGCGCCGTTGTCGACGTTGCCGATCACCCGCGGCGTACCGGGCATGAACTGCAGGCCGGCCATCGAGGCCCCGCCGGAACCGGAGACGCTCACGTTGGAACGGATCACGGCGCCACTGCGCAGGGCCAGGGTGCCGCGCTCAATGCGGGTCGCACCGCTGTAACTGTTGTTGCCGCTCAGCTCCAGCCGGCCATCGCCGCGCTTGATCAGGCCGCCAGTGCCGGCGATGTCGTTGCTCCAGATCGAGCCCGAAGAGGCCGTGTCGACATTGACCGTGACATCGCCCCAGTCGAAGCGGCCGGGCCCGTTCACCGCCTTGCCGACGTTGAGCATACCGTAGCCGTAGATGGGATCGACGCCCGGCGCACCGATGTCGGTGGCGGTGCCGAGCAGGGTCTGCCGCACCAGGTCGTTGTCGAAGTATGGATAGCGCTGCCAGACCAGCGCCGCAGCACCGGAGATCAGTGGCGCGGCGAAGGACGTACCGTAGTTCCACAGGTACTTGCCGGTACCCGGCTCCGGAAACACCGCGCTGCCGGGAGCGGTCAGGCAATAGCGCGCGGCGTCGCCACAGGCATTGGCCCACGGCGCACGTTCACCGGGCTTGTTCGGATCGATCGCAGTAGCTACCAGCCAGCCTTTTTCCAGATCCGCTGCCGGCAGCGATCCGCCGAAGCCACGCTGGCTGGGCAGCGCGGCCACGCTGCTAGGCTGGTCGCGCCCTTCGTTGCCTGCAGCGAACACCACCAGGCCACCGTGATTGATGATGAAGGGGCGGTATTCGCCCGCGACCTGCGCGGTGGTGCCAAGGTCGGTCCAGTACAGGCCGCCCCAGGAATTGTTCATCACCTTCACGCCGTAGTTGATCAGGTCCTGGTGGACCCCGGCCACGCCCAACGTGCCGCTGAAGGAATTGCCCTTGCCGCTGCCGTCGTCCTTGGGCGCGGTGTCGGAAATGATGCGCGCCGAGACGATCTCCGCACCCGGAGCGATGCCCCCGGGCCAGACACCCACCGATGCGCCGGCGGCCAGGCTGGCTACCGCCGTGCCATGGCCAAGCACGTCATCGACGTTGAGATTGTTGCGGCTCGGGTCGATGTAGTTGAGGTTGGCCACCACCCGCCCGTTCAGCGCCTCGGCATTGCGCAGCACGCCCGAATCGACGATGCCGATGCGCACGCCGCGGCCGGTCGCGCCAGTGACCTGTGCGGCACGCGCGTTGGTCTGTGCCAGATGCGCATCCACAGCCGGTTCCAGCGGCTTGGACGCGGGAGGCGGGGTGACCGGGGGCGTGACCGGAGGCGTGGTCGGGGGCGGGTCGATGCGCACGTTGCTGCCGCCCCCTCCACCGCCACACGCCGACAGCGCCACCGCCAGCGCCGATGCCAGGACCGACCTTCCCATCGTCTTACGTTCCATCGTTTCCTTCCCATGAACGTTGGCCTGCCGCCATCCGGGCAGGCATCCAGTACTGCCCAACGGCAGTCTTCGCCGACCCTCTATACTGGGCCGACCCCCACGCAGTCTGCCGGGAAACGGCGGCGCTTCCAACGCCCGTCGTCTCCTTTCCGAACATTGCTCACGCATCAACGAGATTGCCATGTCCAACATCGTCATCGCCGCCGCCAAGCGCACCGCCATCGGCTCCTTCCTCGGCCAGTTCAACGGCGTTCCGACCCCGACCCTCGGCGCGGCCGCCATCGCCGCCGCGCTGGAACAGTCGGGCGTGCCTGCCAGCGACGTCTCCGAAGTCCTGATGGGCTGCGTGCTGCCGGCCAATCTCGGCCAGGCCCCTGCCCGCCAGGCAGCGATCGCCGCCGGTATTCCGCTGTCGGTCGGCGCCACCACCCTCAACAAGGTCTGCGGTTCGGGCATGAAGGCCATCATGCTCGGGCATGACCTGATCAAGGCCGGTTCGGCCAAGGTCGTGGTCGCCGGCGGCATGGAATCGATGTCCAACGCCCCGCACCTGCTGCCCAACTCGCGCACCGGCAACCGTTTCGGCAACTTCCAGGCCGTGGACCACATGGCCCATGACGGCCTGGTCAATGCCTATGACGGCAAGGCCATGGGTGAATTCGCCGAATGCGCCGTGGACAAGTACCAGTTCACCCGCGAAGAGCAGGACGCCTACTCCATCGAATCGGTCAAGCGCGCACAGGCAGCCCAGGCCAACGGCGCCTTCGCCGACGAGATCGTTGCGGTGAAGGTCGCCACCCGCAAGGGTGAGGTCGAGGTCGCCAGCGACGAACAGCCCGGCCGTTCGGACATTGCCAAGATCCCGACCCTGCGCCCGGCCTTCAAGAAGGACGGCAGCGTGACCGCCGCCAGTTCCTCCAGCATTTCCGATGGCGCCGCCGCCGTGGTCCTGCTGACCGAAGAAGATGCTGCTGCACGCGGCCTGCAGCCGCTGGCGCGCATCGTCGGCCATGCCACCCATTCGCAGGAGCCGGAGTGGTTCACCACCGCCCCGATCGGTGCCATCCACACCCTGCTGGCGAAGACCGGCTGGTCGCTGGACCAGGTCGATCTGTTCGAAATCAACGAGGCCTTCGCCGTGGTGGCGATGGCACCGATGCGCGAACTGGGCATCCCGCACGACAAGCTCAACGTGAATGGCGGTGCCTGCGCGCTGGGCCATCCGATCGGTGCCTCCGGCGCACGCCTGGTGGTCACCCTGGTCAACGCATTGCGCACGCGCGGCGGCAAGCGCGGCATTGCCACCCTGTGCATCGGCGGCGGCGAAGCGACGGCTATCGCCATCGAGTTGATCTGAAAGGGTTTAACGTCTATTTCGCAAAAATGAATGCGGGATCGCTTGACACCCAATCTTGGCTTGTCATCATGTTGTCGGCGCGCAGCATGCGCGTTGCCTAATTCTAACGACGAGGATTTACACAATGAGCATCAACAAGCTGCTGGTCGCGATGTCCCTGGCTCTGGCCCTGGCCGCCTGCTCGAAGCAGGAAGCTGCCCAGGACGCCGCTGCTTCGGCCAACCAGGCCGCCACCGAAGCCCAGGCTGCTGCCGACCAGGCCGCCGCTGCTGGCGCCCAGACCGCCGACGCTGCCCAGCAGGCCGCTGACACCGCCGCCACCGCTGCTGACGCTTCGGTCGACGCCGCTGCCCAGGCTGCTGGCGCTGCCACCGACGCCGCTGCTGGCGAAGCCAAGGACGCCGCCAAGGCTGCCGAAGCTACCGCTGAGCAGGCCAAGGACGCTGCTGAAGAAGCCAAGAAGTAATAACTTCTTTCTTCAAGCTGTTCTGAAGAAGCCGCTGGCTCGCCAGCGGCTTTTTCTTTGCGCGCATTTCCATGCGCAGGTCACCACCAGGTCTTCACAACGGTATGAATAGGCTGGCGTCCCCATCCATTGCAGTACCGGAGACCGCCATGAAGATCCGTCCGCTGACCACTACCCTGCTGGCCGCCTCCCTGCTGCTCGCACTGGCTGCCTGCAAGGGCCCGGAAGCCGAACAGGCCAAGCAGGATGCCGCGCAGGCCGCCGACAGCGCCGGTGTCGCCGCACGCGATGCCGTCGACAAGGCCGCCGCCGCCACCCGCGACGCTGCGGACAAGACCGCTGCCGCCTCTGAACAGGCTGCTGCCGATACCCAGCAGGCGCTGGACAGCGCCGCAGCCGCGACCGCCACCGCCGCCGACAAGGCCAAGGTTGCAGCCACCGATGCCGCCGCCCACGCCAGCGACGCCACCGCCGATGCCGCGCAGAAGGTCGCCGACAAGGCCCGCGATGTCGCAGACGACGCCAAGGCCACTGCCGCCAAGGAAGAAGCCAAGCACTAAGGCCTTCGCGTTCGTCGGGCATCGCCCGGCGCTACCGGAAAAGCCGCGGCATCGCCGCGGCTTTTCTGCTTTTCGCTTCTTCTGTTGATTCCGTGCTGGGCGCGCACGGAAACCGTCCAAGGCCGCGCTCCTGCGCCGCCCACCATGAGGGGCTTCGCCGTTGGCCGTCACCTACGGCAGCGCGCGCGCCAGCATCGCCGCCACATCCAACCCCGCCGGCAGCGTGCCGAACGCCAACCCATGCTCGCCCTGCAGCCGGCTGCGGATGAACGCTTCGGCCATCGGACTGCGCGCGCGCAGCAACAGCGCCGCCTGCAGCAGCAAGGCAGTGCGTTCGCAGAACACCCGTGCCTGTGCCTCCTGCGGCGCCGCCACATCGCGCCACTGCTGCAGTGCCGACGCATAACGCGCATCACGATCAGCCACTGCCTCCAGTTCACCGTGCAGTGCCGCCAACACCTCCGGCTCGCGCGCCAGCGCGCGCAGCACATCCAGGCACTGGATGTTGCCGCTGCCTTCCCAGATCGAATTCAACGGCGCCTGCCGGTACAGCCGCGGCAGCATCGATTCCTCCACGTAGCCGGCACCGCCCAGGCATTCCTGCGCTTCGTTGACGAACGCAGGCGCACGCTTGCATATCCAGTATTTGCCCAAGGCCGTACCCAGCCGCGCGAGCGCGGCCTCGGCCGGATCGCTGTCAGCGCGATCGACCGCGCGCGCGATGCGCATCGCCAGCACCGTGGCCGCTTCCGACTCCAGCGCCAGATCGGCCAGCACGTTGCCCATCAGCGGATGGTCCATCAGTGGCTTGCCGAAGGTGCGTCGATGCCGCGCGTGATGCAGCGCCTGCGCCAGCGCCATGCGCATTTCCGCCGCAGCGCCCAGCATACAGTCCAGCCGGGTCATCATCACCATGCCGATGATGGTGACCACGCCGCGTCCTTCCTCGCCCACACGCCAGGCCTGTGCGCCACAGAACTCCACTTCGCTGGAGGCGTTGGCCCAGTCGCCCAGCTTGTCCTTCAAGCGCATCAGGCGGAATGCATTGCGATCGCCATCAGCCAGGCGCCGTGGCATCAACAGGCAGGTCAATCCGGCCGGCGCCTGCGCAAGTACCAGGAAGCCATCGCACATCGGTGCGGAGAAAAACCATTTGTGGCCGATCAGCCGATAGCGCTCGCCGTCGATGGGTTCGGCGCGGGTGGTGTTGGCGCGCACATCCGAACCGCCCTGCTTCTCGGTCATGCCCATGCCCAGGGTGATGCCGGCCTTGTCGGCCACTGGCACATCGCGCGGGTCGTATACCGGTGCGGCGGCCTTGCGCGACCACTCGGCCAGATGCGGCTGCCCGCGCAGCACGGCTACCGCGGCATGGGTCATGGTCAACGGGCAGCTCGTGCCGGCCTCGGCCTGGTGGTGCAGGTAGCTCAGCGCAGCGCGCGCGACATGCGCGCCGGGCTGCGGCTCGTGCCAGGACAGCCCGGCAACGCCATGCTCCTTCGCCGTCTGCATCAACTGGTGATACGACGGATGGAACTCCACGGTGTCGATGCGATGTCCCTGCGCATCATGGGTGCGCAGGCGTGGGCGATCGCGGTTGGCATCGAAGCCCAGCCGGTACAGCGCGTCGCCGGCCAGTCCTCCGTACGCCGCCAACCGCGGTGCGAACGCCGCCGCGCCCTCGCGCTGCACGGCCTCCATCAATGCGATGTCGTCGGTCCACAGCTGCCGGCCGGCGAACGGCGGCGGCTGGTTGAGCACCACATGGGTTTCGTAGGGGGCGCTGCTGTTGAAGCTCGGTCCACTCATCGGTTCTTTCCCCGCCGGCAAGAGGTGTGCGGTCCGATTGTGCCGTATCGCCCGGCAACCCCGCGTTCAGGCCGATTCTCGCCACGTGCACGACCGGACCGCCACAGTGACGGCATGGCAGGCAAAGACGATCTGGTAGTACTGCGGCCGGAAGGGCTGTACTGCGCGGCAGGCGATTTCCATATCGATCCCTGGCGGCCGGTACCGCGCGCGGTCATCACCCATGGCCATGGCGACCATGCGCGTCCGGGCATGGGCGAGTACCACTGCAGCACCGGCAGCGTGCCGATTCTGCGCTGGCGCCTGGGCGATGTGCCGCTGCACGCGCATGCCGAGGGCGTGCCGTTCGCGCTGGGCCGGGTGCAGGTATCGCTGCATCCCGCCGGCCACGTACTCGGCTCGTCGCAGGTGCGCATCGACGATGGTGAGCAGGTCTGGGTGGCGTCCGGCGACTACAAGCGCCAGCCAGACCCCACCTGCACCCCGTTCGAAGTGGTGCCCTGCGATACCTTCATCACCGAAGCGACGTTCGCGCTTCCGATCTACCGCTGGCCCGATACCCGTGCCGTGGCGGCCGAGATCGCCGCTTGGCGTCGTGAGTGCGCGCAGCGTGGGGAAGCGGCCGTACTGCTCTGCTATGCACTGGGCAAGGCGCAACGCGTGCTTGCCGAGCTGCGTGCGGTGGATGACCAACCTGCCTGGCTGCATGGCGCCATCGCCAACGGCGTGGCCGTCTACCGCCAGGCCGGTATATCGATGCTCGACACGCTCACCGTTGCCGAACAGGGGCGTCAGTCCGATGCGGCTGGCCAGCTGATCCTGGCCCCGCCCTCAGCCGCCGGTACGCCGTGGCTGCGCCGGTTTGGCCGTCACCAGCTCGGTTTCGCCTCGGGCTGGATGCAGTTGCGCGGCAACCGCCGCCGCCGCAACGTCGACCGTGGCTTCGTGATCTCCGACCATGCCGATTGGCCAGCGCTGCTGCAGACCATCACCCAGACCGGCGCGCAGCGGGTCATTGCCACCCACGGCAACACCGATGCGTTGATTCCGTACCTGCGCGAACGCGGCGTCGCCGCCGAAGCGTTCCGCACCGATTTCGGAGGCGAGGAATGAAGGCCTTCGCCGCGCTGTACCAGCGACTGGATCGCAGCACGGCGACGCTGGACAAGCGCGCGGCGCTGATCGACTACTTCCAGCACGCACGTCCGCACGACGCAGCGTGGGCGCTGTACCTGCTCAGCGGTGGCAAGGTGGGCGGCGCGCGCCGGAAAATTGCGGGCAGCGGCGAATTGCGGACGTGGATCGCTGAAGAATCCGGTCTGCCGCCCTGGCTGGTCGAGGACAGCTACGCGCAGGTCGGCGACCTTGCTGAAACGCTTACCCTGCTGCTGGATGATCCAGCCACCGAAGCCGAGGATCGGCCTCTGGCCGACTGGATCGAACACCACCTGCTTGCCGTTGCCAACCAGCCGGAGCCGGTGCGTCGTGCCGCCGTAGTCGACGGCTGGCGACAGCTGGCATCGGCCGAACGCCTGGTCTTCAACAAGCTGCTGACCGGCGCGCTGCGCGTTGGTGTGTCGCAGCGCGTGGTGCAGCAGGCGTTGGCCGAGTGGTCCGGGCTGGATATCGCCCGCATCGCCCAGCGCATGCTCGGCGACTGGGTGCCCTCCCCCGGCCTGCTTACCACCTTGCTGTCTGCCGAAGAACTGCCGACCGATCGTCAGCAGCCCTACCCGTTCTTCCTCGCTTCGCCGCTGGAAGGCGAGCCCACCGAGCGGCTGGGCGACATCAGCCACTGGCTGCTGGAATGGAAGTGGGATGGCATCCGCCTGCAGTTGCTGCGGCGCCAGGGCGAGGTGGCGTTGTGGTCGCGCGGCGAAGAACGGCTGGACGGTCGCTTCCCGGAGATCGAACAGGCGGCAGCGTCTCTGCCCGATGGCTGCGTACTCGATGGCGAGCTGCTGGCATGGGACGACGCCGACAATCTGCCGCGTGCATTCACCGCCCTGCAGACCCGCATCCAGCGCCGCAAACCGGGAGCGGCGACCCTGCGCAACACGCCGGTACGCGTGCTGGCCTACGATCTGCTTGAGCGCGACGGTGAGGACCTGCGTGCGCTGCCGCTGCAGCAGCGACGCGTGCAATTGGCCGAGGTGGTCGGTGCGCTCGGCGATCCGCGAATTCAGCTGTCGCCCGAGGTAGACGCCGACGATTGGCAGCATGCCGCGCAGCTGCGCGAAGCATCGCGCGAGCGTGGCGTGGAAGGGCTGATGCTCAAGCGTCGTGATTCGGTCTACCAGTCCGGGCGTCGCCGTGGCGACTGGTGGAAGTGGAAGGTCGAACCGCTCACGATCGATGCGGTGTTGCTGTACGCGCAGGCAGGCCATGGTCGGCGCAGCACGCTGTATACCGACTACACCTTCGGCGTCTGGGACGGCGAGACACTGGTTCCAGTAGCCAAGGCCTATTCCGGTCTGGACGACAAGGAAATCCTCGCCCTCGACCGCTGGATACGTGCACACACGCGTGAACGCTTCGGCCCGGTGCGCAGCGTAAGTGCCGAACAGGTGTTCGAACTTGGTTTCGAAGCGGTCAACCGCAGCGCGCGCCACAAGTCCGGCATCGCCGTACGCTTTCCACGCATCCTGCGCTGGCGCCACGACAAGCCGGCTGCCGAAGCCGACCACCTGGCCCAGTTGCAGGCGCTGGCGCGATGAAGCGCAGCGATGCGCTGCAGCGCCTGCACGAGTGGTTCGGCAGTCGCGGCTGGCGCCCCCTGCCCTTCCAGCGCGCGATGTGGCGTCACTATCTGGCGGGCGAATCGGGCCTGCTGCACACGCCCACCGGTAGCGGCAAGACCCTTGCCATGTTCGGCGGCCCCCTGCTGCAGGCGATGCTCGACCCGCCCCCCGCACCGCGTCGCGCCAGCGCGGTACGCCCGCTGCAGGTGCTGTGGGTAACGCCGCTGCGTGCGCTGGCCAGCGATACCGCACGCGCGCTGCAGGCGCCGATCGACGGCCTTGGCCTGGGCTGGCGCGTGGGGCTGCGCAGCGGCGATGCCAGCAACCGCGACAGGCGCCTGGCCCGCGAAGGTCGCATCGACGTGCTGGTCACCACGCCGGAGTCGCTGGCGCTGCTGCTCAGCTATCCCGACACCCTTGAGCGCATGCGCCAACTGCGCTGCGTGGTGGTGGACGAATGGCACGAACTGCTGGGCAACAAGCGCGGCGTGCTGCTGCAGTTGAACCTGGCGCTGCTGCGTGAGGCGGCCCCCGCGGCGCAGCTGTGGGGGTTGTCGGCCACATTGGGCAACCTGCCACAGGCGCGCGACGTACTGCTGCCACATCGTCCACAGGCAACGATCGTGGAAGGTGCACGGCAGCGGCCGGTGACGATCCGCAGCCTGCTGCCCGAACCCGGCGAACGCTTTCCATGGGCCGGCCATCTTGGCCTTTCCCAGCTTCCGCGCGTGCTCGACGCGCTGTTCCGTGCACGCAGCAGCCTGCTCTTCACCAATACCCGTGCGCAAGCGGAACTGTGGCACCAGGCCCTCGCAGCCGTGTGGCCGGAAGATGCCGGCACGCTCGCCCTGCACCACGGCTCGTTGGATCCTGCGCTGCGACAGCAGGTTGAAGACGGACTACGTGCGGGCACGTTGCGGTGCGTGGTGGCCACCTCCAGCCTTGATCTGGGCGTGGACTTTCCGGAAGTGGACCAGGTGCTGCAGCTGGGCAGCCCGAAAGGCGTGGCGCGCCTGCGCCAGCGCGCCGGGCGTGCACGCCATCGGCCCGGTGCCAGCGGCCAGATACTGTGCATTCCCAGCCATGCGCTGGAACTGGCCGAGTACGCGGCGGCCCGGCACGCGTTGCATGACGGGGTGATCGAAGCGCGACGTCCTCCCACGTTGTCGCTGGACGTATTGGCCCAGCACGCCGTCAGCCGCGCGCTGGCGGGCGGCTTCAACGCCGATGCACTGCTGGAACAGGTCCGTGGCACGCATGCCTTCGCCGCGCTGGAGGACGCACAGTGGAATGCGGTGATTGATTTCATCGTGCAGGGCGGACGTGCATTGTCCCGGTACCCGGAGTTCCACAAGGTGGTACGCGATGCCGACGGCGTGTACCGCATGCCCGATCGCCGCCAGGCGCTGCGCCATCGGCTGTCGATCGGCACCATCAGCAGCGACGGCAGCGTGCGCGTACAGTTCCTGCGTGGCGGCAGCCTGGGCGCGGTGGAAGAGCAGTTCGCCAGCCGCCTGCGCCGCGGCGACCGTTTCCAGTTTGCGGGGCGGCTGCTGGAGCTGGTGCAGCTGCGCGACATGACCGCATTCGTGCGCGTGGCGCGCGGTGGTGGTGATGGCGTGGTACCGCGCTGGCAGGGCGGTCAACTGCCACTGTCGATGCCGCTGGGCCGCGAACTGGAAAAGGTGCTGTCAGGCGCCGACCAGAGCGCGGAGTCGCGGTGGCTTGCGCCGCTGCTGGCATTGCAGTCGCAGCTGTCTGCGGCGCCATCGCCCGACCACCTGCTGGTGGAAGACGTGCGCCGACGCGAAGGCCAGTTCCTGTTCGTCTATCCCTTTGCGGGCCGCCATGTGCACGAAGCACTGGCCGCGCTGCTGGCCCTTCGCTGCACCCGTCGGCAACGCAACAGCATCGGCTATGCAGTGAATGACCATGGCCTGGTGCTCGCTCCGGCCACGCCGGTGGATCTGCAGGAACAGGACTGGCGGGCAATGCTGGATGCTGGCGATCTGCTGCAGGACCTGCGCGAAGCGGTGAACCTGGGCGAGCTGGCGCGCCGCCAGTTCCGCGGCATCGCGCGCGTGGCGGGCCTGCTGGTACCCAGCCTGCCGGGTGGCATGCCACGCTCGCTGCGCCAGCTGCAGGCCTCCGCCGGACTGCTGCATGACGTGCTGCGCGAGCACGACCCGGAGCATCTGCTGCTGGCATTGGCCGAGCAGGAAGTACTGCACGACAGCCTCGACCTGCCCGGGTTGCAGCAGGTGCTGGCACGCATCGCCACACGTTCGTTGTCCCTGCAGCGGCCCTCATCACTGACCCCGCTGGCATTTCCCTTGTGGGCCGAACGCCTGCGTGGGCAGTTCAGCAATGAAGACTGGCGCACGCGCGTGCAGCGTGCCGCGCAGCAACTGGAACGCCGCCATGGCCGCTGATCTGCCGCTGCAGCTGGGTGGCGAGTCGATGCTGCTGCTGGGCGGCCGGGCGCTGCTGTGGCCGGCGCGTCGCACGTTGTTGATCGCCGACCTGCACCTTGGCAAGGCGGACGTGTTCCGGCGCGCGGGAATCGCCCTGCCGGCCGGCGGTACCGGCGATGACCTGCAGCGCCTGCAGGACATGGTGACCATGCACCAGTGCCAGCAACTATGGATCCTGGGCGACGTCCTGCATGGCCCGGCGCATCGCGCGGCCTGGTATCAGCAATGGCTCGGTTGGCGAGAGCAGCACGCGGCGCTGGAGATCCACGTGGTGCGCGGCAATCACGACCGTGATCTGCCGAAGGCGGCGCTGCAGGTGCAGATGCATGACGACGCTCAATTGGGACCGTTCCTGCTGCGGCACGAGCCGCTGGCCGATGCCTCCGCGCACGTGCTGGCGGGCCATGTGCATCCGCAGGTTGCGTTGCCGGCACTGCGTCGGCGCTTCCCCGCGTTCTGGCTGCGCCAGGGCGTCACCATCCTGCCGGCATTCTCGGCATTCACCGCCGGTGTGGTGCCTGTACTGGCGCCGGGCGAACAGCTGCTCGCCTGTGTGGAAGACAGCGTGGTGCCGCTGCCGGTTCGCTGACGCGTCGAGACCTGCGCGGAATTACGACGGGCGGGCGGCGATTCCGCGCATCAGGCTGAAATCCTGCGGCGCCTCGTTGGCGTGGCGCGGCAGTGCCTGTATCGCCATCAGCATTTCCTGTGCGCAGGCGCGGATATGGCCATGGCTTTCCGGTGATGCGTGGCTGATCAGACTGCCGACATGAAACTCGAACACATCTTCCAGTACGTCGGGCTGGTCCTCGTGCAGCATCCGCAGCAGACCGCGCAGCTTGCAGATTTCCGATTCCAGCTTCTCGACCGCGAACAACATGGCATCCTCCTCGTGCATCGTGCGGCGCATCCGGGCCGCAGCAGGCAGCGACGGCGGCGCCACCCGGGCCACGCGATGATCGATCACGAAAAGGAAAGCGGGCGACGCGGCTGCCGCGTGCTCATCTCTTGTCGCATAAACGGGGTGAGGCAATCGTTAAATGCCGTAACGATAGGCTTCACGCGGTGGCTGGCATTTCCACGCCCTGTAGCGGCAGGGGCGCAGCGGCAAGCGCCTGGATGAATGCCGGATCGAGCGGCAACGCGCCCAGCCACCCGTGCTGGGTGCCGCTGAGCACGCGCAGCATGTGCCCGCGCCCGCCAGGCAGTCGTCCCATCGGTCCCAGCAGTACATCGCGCGCCTTTGCCCACGCATCACGATCGGACTGGAACAGCGGCGTCAGCCAGCGGCTCCAGCGCTGATAGACCGCCACATGCGCACGTCGTTGCGCCTGGTAGGCCTGCAATGCCGGTTCGCCACCGCCGTGGGTGCGCAAGGCGTCGCGCAGTGCCAGTGCGTCCAGCAGCGCCATGTTCACGCCCTGCCCCAGCTGCGGGCTCATCGCATGTGCGGCATCGCCTGCCAGCACCAGCCGCCCCTGATGCCAACGCTTCATCACGGCATCGCGGTACACCGCGCGCGCCAGTTGACCGGCGTCACGCAGATGGGCGAAGCGCGCGCCCGCCTGTGGCCACAGCGCATGCAGTTCTTCCAGCCAGGGCGCCATGCCGTCGCCCTGCCAGCGGTCGAAATCCGCACGCGGCAGGCTCCAGAAGAAGCTCAGGCGAGGCGTGTCGTCACCGGGTCGGGTGCCCACCGGCAGCAGGCCGATCATCTTCCGCGCGGCGACGTAGCGCTGCCGCAGCTGCTGCATGTGCGGCCAGTCTTCGGCCGGCAACAGGCACCACAGCGCGCCCCACGGGTACACCCGGTCCAGCGCCGCACCACCGTCGACGGCGTTGCGCAGCGTGGAGGCGGCGCCGTCGGCGGCAACCACCAGATCGAACGGTCCGTGCGTGCGACCGTCGCTGTCGTGCAGCCGCCCCTGCTGGTGATCGACCTCGACGATGGTCGTGCCCACGTGCAGCTCGCCGGCGCCTTCACGCGCCTGGTCCAGCACCGAGAACAACGCCCCGCGCTGCATGCCCATGCCGTGCAGGCGCGCATCCAGGCCGTCATAGCCCATGTCCATCACCGCGCGCTCGCACGGCGTATCGCCATACAGCCGGCGCACCGGCATGGCGTAGCCACGCACCGCATCGAGCAGGCCCATCTGCCACAGCACCTGCAGTCCGCTGGGCTGCAGCAGGAATCCCGCACCCACCGGCCCGGGGGTCGGCACGCGTTCGAAGATCTCCACCTCGTGGCCATCACGGGTGAGCAGGATGGCCAATGCCTGGCCAGCGGTGCCGTATCCAATCACGGCGATGCGCAGTCGTTCCGTCATGCCCGCATTGTGCCATCGGCGCAGGGGCGGTACATCAGCTGCCCCCTCTTCCGAGCAGATGTGCCGGGCTCCGCCACCACTGTCGGCTCTCCTGCGAATGTCCCCCGGCAGCCTCTGCGCGGCTGCCTCCTCCTTTACTTCGCAGGAGAGCCGACAGTGGTGGCGGCGCTCAGCTTTCATGGCATCTGCCGGCGCGCGCGATTCCGCAACGGGAGCGCCTGTCCTTGCGTGCGAAGTAAAGGAGGAGGCGATGGCCGCAGGCCGGCGCCGGGGGACATTCGCACGCAAGGACAGGCGCTCCCGCCGCAAGAGCATCTTCACGGCCAGCAAAAAAAAACCCCGCCGAAGCGGGGTTTTCAACGCACTATCGAGTGGATCACTCGGCCGGAACGATGTTCGAGGCCTGGGCGCCCTTCGGGCCCTGGGTCACGTCGTAGGTGACCTTCTGGCCTTCCTGCAGACTGCGGAAGCCCTTGGAGTTGATCGCGGAGAAGTGCGCGAAGACGTCGGCGCTGCCGTCCTCCGGCGAGATGAAGCCAAATCCCTTGGCGTCGTTGAACCACTTGACGGTACCGTTCGGCATGGTGATGCGTGACCTTATGCAATGAATGGGTGGTGTACGCTGAACCCGCGCACAAGCTGAGTATGCAAAGCTTGTTACGCGAAGACAATCACCCCCGCGCCAATTCGCCGACCAGTTCCGGAAGTCCGTTGCTGGCGGCCTGCACATTGGCGAGCACTTCGGCCATGGTGATCTCCTCACCATCACCGCACCCAGCGGCCCAGTTGGCAACGATCGCCAGGCAGGCGTAATCCAGCCCCAGCTCACGCGCCAGCGCCGCTTCGGGCATGCCGGTCATGCCGACCAGATCGCAGCCATCGCGGCGCATGCGCGCGATCTCGGCGATGGTTTCCAGCCGCGGTCCCTGGGTCGCGCCATAGCAGCCGCCATCGTGGACCTTCACACCGGTCACCTTCGCCGCCGCCAGGATCTTGCTGCGCAGCATCGGCGTATACGGATGGCCAAAGTCGACGTGCACCACGTCGGTGCCCTCTTCTTCGCAGATCGTGCTGATGCGGCCCCAGGTGTAATCGATTACCTGATCCGGGCAGGCCAGCACGCGCGGACCGAAATCGTCACCGATGCCACCCACCGTGTTCAGCGCCAGCACCCGCTGCGCGCCGATCTGCTGCAGCGCGGCCAGGTTGGCCCGGTAGTTGATCTTGTGCGGCGGCAGCGAATGGCCTTCACCATGGCGTGCAAGGAAGGCCACGCGATGACCGAGCAATGTCCCGACCCGCACCGGGCCGGACGGCTGTCCGAAACGGGTCGAGACTTCGTGGGTCTGCACGTCGTCAAGCTTGGCCAGGTTGTAGACACCGGTGCCGCCAATCACGGCCAGGGCGATCTGTTGCATGGAAAGCACTCCAGAGAAAAAAGAACGCCGGCACCCGAGGATGCCGGCGGCAGGAAACGCAGGCCGCAAGCGGCCGCGTTGTTATTCCTTCATCGCGTAGATGGCCGGCACGCAGCGCAGGGTTTCGTTGACGTCCATGCCGAAACCGAACACGTAGCGATCCGGCAGCTCGATGCCTGCGTAGTCGGCGGTGACGTCCGGCAGCGCGCGATCGTGCTTCTTCACGGTCATCGCAGCAATGCGCACGTCGGTCGCGCCCTGCTCCAGGCACCAGGTGCGCACACCCTGCAGGGTGTAACCCTCGTCGAGGATGTCATCGACCAGCAGCACGCGGCGGCCGAACAGCGCCGTGGCCGGCTTGTGCTTCCACACCAGGTCACCGCCGGTGGTCTCACCGCGGTAGCGGGTGGCGTGCAGGTAATCGAACTGCACGTCCTGGCCACGCGCGCCCAGCTCCAGTGCCAGCTGGCCTGCGAACGGCAGCGCACCGTGCATGATCGACAGGAACAGCGGCACCTCGCCCTGGTAGTCGCGCGCAATGGCGTCGGCGATGCCGGCAATGGCCTTGTCGATGGTGGGACGGTCGACCAGCAGGTCGGCTTGGGCCAGGGCCTGGGAAATGGTGAGGTTCGGCATCAGACGGTTCTTCCAAGGGTTTGCAGCAGACGGGATTGGGTGTCGCCATGGCGGGCATCGGCCAGCAGGCCATCCCAGCCAAGCGCGCCGCGGCCGAGCAGGCCCAGCAGCGCAGCGGTATTGAGGGAGCGTCCCTGCACCGCGTGCAGGGCTTCATCGACCAGCTCCGGGTGGCAGACCAGCACCACATCGCAGCCGGCATCCAGGTGTGCGTGCACGCGAGCCGGCACGCCACCGGCGCTGTGCGAGGCGGCCATGCCGATGTCATCGGAGAACACCACACCGCGGAAGCCGAGCTCACCACGCAGGATCTGCTGGATCCAGCGCGGCGAGTAACCAGCGGGTTCCGGTGCGACCTGCGGGTAGATCACGTGCGCCATCATCACCGCATCGGCGCCGGCGGCGATACCGGCCGCGAACGGGACCAGATCCTGTGCGCGCAGTTCATCCAGCGCACGCGGATCGATCGCGGTATCCACATGGGTGTCTTCCAGCACGGTGCCATGGCCGGGGAAATGCTTGAGGGTGGCGGCCATGCCGACCGCGTGCATGCCGCGCACGTAGGCGGCGGTGAACGCGGCCACGACCTGCGGGTCATCACTGAAGGCACGGTTGCCGATGGCGCGATTGCCACGACCAAGATCGACCACCGGGGCGAAACTCAGGTCCACGCCGCTGGCACGGACTTCACTGGCCATCAGCCAGGCGTGCTGCTCGGCCAATGCCAGCGCAGCGTCCGGATCCCTGGCGAACTGGGCACCGATGTCCTGCAGCGGCGGCAGTTCGCTGAAGCCCTCGCGGAAGCGCTGCACGCGACCGCCTTCCTGGTCCACGCAGATCAACTGCGGACGCGGTGCGGCGGCGCGGATCGCCGCGGACAGTTCGGTCACCTGCTGCCGTGAAGCGAAGTTGCGCTTGAACAGCACCACCCCGGCCACAGCATCGTGCTGCAGCCACTCGCGTTCCTGGGCGGTCAGTTCAGTACCGGCAACGCCGATCAGCAGCATGGTCGATCTCCACAACGGGCGCCCGCATGGCGCAGTGCCGCATTGTCGCAGAACCGGCCAACAGGCGCAGTGGTCAAAAAAGGGGACGGAAGGGATCAAGGCGCAATCGACCCCTCAGTGCCGGATGCGACTTGATCCCATCCGTCCCCTGTCGCGGGTCGGTCAGACCTTGCAGCCGTCCGCGCCGCAGGCGTCGTCGCCGCCTTCCGGGGCACCCTCCGCGCCCTGCCCCGCCGCCTGCTCGGCGGCGATCTGGCGCAGCGCGTTGGCGAAGGCTTCCGGGGGCTGGGCTCCGGAAACCGCCCAGCGGCCGTCGATGACGAAGGTGGGCACCGAGGAGATACCCAGTGCGTGGGCCTGTGCCAGGCCCGCTTCCACCTCGGCCAGGCCACGATCGCCGGCCAGCATCTGCTGGATCTCGTCTGCGCCCAGACCGCCCGCAGCGCCGGCCTCGACCAGCACCGCCGGGTCGGCCAGATTCTGTCCATGCTCGAAATGGGCGCGGAACAGCGCCTCGCCGACCGCCTCCTGCACGCCGTGCTGGCCAGCCAGCCACAACAGGCGATGCGCCGGCAGCGTGGTTACCCGCACCTGGCCCTGGCTGAAGTCCATCGGCAGGCCCTCGGCCCGCGCAGTGGTCTGGGTCTGGCCCAGAATCTGCTCGGTGCGCTCGGCACCGCCGAACTTGCGCACATAGGCCTCGCGCAGCGGCACCGGGGTGGCGTCCGCATCCGGGTCAAGCTGGAACGGCTGCCAGTGGATCTCAAGTTCGGGCGCATCGGCGCCCAGCAACTGCACACCCTGCTGGAAGCGATGCTTGCCGATCCAGCACCAGGGGCAGACCACGTCGGAGTAGATGTCGATTCTCATCCCCCCGACATGGGGGCCGACACCCTCGAAAAAAGGGGACGGATGGTTTCACCACTGTGAATAGGGGCGGCTGGCCAGAGCGACGTTGTAGTAGCGGGCGTCGTCGGTCACTTCGGCGCCGATCCAGTCCGGCAGGTCGATGGCCTGGTCGGCGCTGTCCAGCTCGACTTCAGCGACCACCAGGCCGGCGTTGTCGCCGAGGAACTCATCCACTTCCCAGGTCAGGCCGGCGTACTCGACCAGATGCCGGCGCTTGTCGATCAGGCCGCCGACGCACAGCGCCAGCAGGTCGCGCGCATCCTGCACCGGAATCGGGTAGTCGAACTCCTGCCGGGTATGGCCCAAGGTGCGCGACTTCAGGTTCAGCGCGGCCTTGTCGCCTTCGATGCGGACCCGCACCGAGGCGTTCTGGGTGCCGCGGTCGAGCGCGCCCAGATCGTTGATGTAGCCCTGCGCCATCGGGATGACCCGGTGCGCGGCGGTGCGCCACCCATCATGGGTGACGAGGAATTTGCGTTCGATTTCGATGCCCATGGGCACAGTATGCGGCTCACGCCAGACGCTGCCTATCGGCGCGGCGACGGGCACGACTACACTGCGCGGCCCCCAACCACGGAATGGTCGCTCATGATGCTTTCCCATCGCCTTCGTCGCTGTCTTGCCCTGTCGGCGCTGCTGCCGTGCGCCGTTGCCAGCGCCGGATCGGCGGTCGTACCTTCGCTGCAGCAGGCACAGGCCGCAATGGACGGGATGTTTGATCAGGCCATTGCCGATCGCCCCGCCAGCGACAGCAGCCGCCTGGTTGCCGAGACCTTCCGGCCCCGTCTGCAAACCCTGGACAGCTGTGCACCCGCCGAGGCCGGCGACGCCGTCGATTGCATCGCCACCGCCAGCGCAGGCATCAAATCGCGACCGCAGCTGCTGCGGCTGGCGCTGGTGGACGGCGTGTGGACCCTGCCTGACCAGCGCAATGTGCCCGTACCGGCGCCGCCCCGGGAAAGGGTGCAGGCGCTGTTGCGCGAACGGATCGCCGGGCAAGCGCAGCAGCAGGCCGACCCCGCCCTGCGCGCACGCTTCGAACAGGCCGCCAGCACCCTGCAGGTGCAGGAAGTGAGGAACTGCGAGGTCGCCAGCGACAGGGCCGCCATCGAATGCACCGTGCGCGCGGGCGACAGCAGCGAGCACGGCGAGCAGTCCATGGCCTTCTTGCGCGTGGACGGCCAGTGGCAGAACGCCCCGGCCGACTGACCGCATTGCCTGCCTGCAAGCGGCAAGGCACACGCCGGGCAGCCCCCGGCGCTGCAGGCATCAGCGCTTTTCGAACACCGCGATGCTTTCCACGTGCGCGGTATGCGGGAACATGTCCATCGCACCGGCGCTGACCAGGGTGAAGCCCTGTTCGTTGACCAGGTAGCCGGCATCGCGGGCCAGCGAGCCCGGATGGCAGCTGACATAGACGATGCGCTTGAACTGCTTCAACGGCAGCTGCTGCAGCACTTCGATGGCGCCCGAACGCGGCGGATCCAGCAGCAGCTTGTCAAAGCCTTGGCGCATCCACGCCGTGCTGCGCTGGTCCTGGGTGAGGTCGGCGCTGTAGAACTGCGCGTTGGCCAGCCCGTTGCGCTCGGCGTTCTCACGCGCACGCGCCACCAGCCCGGCATCACCTTCCACGCCCACCACTTCGCGCACCTTGCGCGCCAGCGGCAGGGTGAAGTTGCCCAGGCCACAGAACAGGTCCAGCACCCGCTCGTCAGCACCCGGTTCAAGCAGGTCCAGCGCGTGGGCGATCATCTTCTCGTTGAGCTTGGCATTGACCTGGATGAAATCCAGCGGACGGAACGCCAGTTCGACATCCCACGGCGCCAGCCGGAACGAAAGCGCCACGCCCTGCCCGTCCAGCGGCTGCACGGTATCCACGCCGCCCGACTGCAGGTAGATGACAAAGCCGTGCTGTTGGCCAAAGGCCGCCCAGGCGGCCCGATCGGCATCACTCAGCGGCTGCAGGTGGCGCACGGTCAGCACCACGGCCTGGTCACCGGCGATGAACTCGATCTGCGGGATGTCGCGCTTGCCATCCAGGGATTCGATGAAGGTCGACAGCACCTCCACCTTGGTGCCGATTTCCGGGATCACGGTCAGGCACTGCTGCAGGTCCGCGACGAAGCGCGGGTCCTGCTCGCGGAAGCCGACCAGGGTCTTGTCCTTCTTCTCGACCCGGCGCACCGAGAACCGGCCCTTGCGGCGGTAGCCCCAGCTGTCACCCACCAGCGGCGGCAGCACGGTGCCCGGCTTCACATGGCCGATGCGCTCCAGGTTGTCCATCAGCACGCGCTGCTTGGCGACGATCTGCTGGTCTTCGTCCAGGTGCTGCAGCACGCAGCCGGCGCAGGTGCCAAAGTGCGGGCACTTGGGGGTCACCCGCTGCGGCGAGGCCTGCAGCACTTCCACCGTGCGCGCCTCATCGAAGTGGCGGCTGCGGGCGGTCTGTTCGGCCATCACCACTTCGCCCGGCAGGGCGCCGCTGATGAAGGTGACCTTGCCGCCCTCGCCTTCACGGCGGGCAACTCCGCGACCATCATGGCTGAGGTCGAGGATCTCGGTCTGGAAGGGAGTACGGTCGATACGGGAGCGGGATCGGGCCACGTGGCAACAGGCTGCGGGCAAAAGTGGGGGCGTATTGTCGCAGATCCTGACCAGCGGGGCCGCTGGCCGCTTGCGCCCGCCGCCGCCGTGCTTGATGATTGACCCCAGCTGACATGGAGGCAGCCCTGATGCAGATGACCCCGCGGGCCAGTCGACCCCGCTTCCTGCTTGTCGAGGACGACATCATCAGCCGTGGTTTTTTCAAAGCGGCGTTGGAAACGTTACCAGCGGATGTGGACACCGCCGACTCACTGGCCAGCGCCCTGGCGCGCGCCGAGCCCGGTGCCCACGATCTGTGGCTGATCGACGTCAACCTGCCTGATGGCAACGGTGCCCAGCTGTTGCACCAGCTGCGCCGCTCGCACCCGGACACCCCGGCGCTGGCGCATACCGCCGACGGCGATGCTGCCATTCACGCACGCCTGCGAGAGGCCGGTTTCAGCGACACCCTGGTCAAACCGCTGGGCCGTGACCAACTGCTGAAGGCGGTCCGTCGCGCGCTGGTCAACAGCCCCGCCGGTTCCACGGTGCCGCCGGCGGCGGTCGAGCTGGCCCTGGAGGACTGGGACGAAACCGCCGCCCTGGCCGCGCTCAATGGCCAGCGCAACCACCTGATCGCCCTGCGCGAGCTGTTCCTGGCCGAACTGCCGGGCGTGCGCGATGCGGTCGAACAGGCGGTGGACCAGCATGACGAGCGCCAGCTGCGCAGCCAGCTGCACCGGTTGCAGGCCAGCTGCGGGTTCGTGGGTGCAGCGCGACTGGCACGTGCGGTACGGCAGCTGCATCACACGCCCGAATCGGGGCAGGCACAGGCGGGGTTCCGCGCGGCGGTGGCTGCGCTGCTGCACTGAGGGTTGGTCGGCAGGGCTGCGCCCTGCACCCGCCGAAGCTAACGTCAAATTCAACGTCAAAAGCGGGCATCCCGTGGGATGGCGGGGCGGTGTCGGAGTGCGGGGACGCCGTGAACCCGTCCATGGGGGCTTGGCAGCCGCATCCATGCGGCTGACACCCCGCACTCCGACACCGCCCCGCCTCTGACAGATTTCCGCGACCTGGTAGATCCACGCCATGCGTGGATGAATCTCCATCGAAATCGAATATTTCGACACTTGAACGAAGAGCATCCACGCATGGCGTGGATCTACGTGTCGACCAAGGTCGACACCTACCAAGAGCAGGCCATGCCATCCCGACAGATTGCGGAGATCTGTCGAAGGCGGGGTGGGTCCGGTTGCGGGGGTGTCCGCGGCATGGATGCCGCGGCCAAGCCCCCAGGGATGGGTTTACGGCGTCCCCCGAAACCGGACCCACCCCGCCTACCCACGGATAGCCAGCTTTTGCCGTTGACGTTGACGTTGACGTTGATTCGGCAGGTGCAGGGCTGCAAGCCCTGCCGAAGACCCCTCACCGCCGGGGTGTCAGCTGCTCCAGCATCTCCCACGACTTCAACCCGCGCGCGCCCAGGTGATGGGCCAGCACCCGCCGCATCGGCAGGCGCAAGCTGGCCAGATCGGCTGCGTCGGGTTCGTCGTCGGCTGCCAGCGCCAACAGCGCCGAGCCCGTAGCCGCCGCGCGACGCTCGCCGCCACGCTCGCTGAGCAGGCGCTGCGGCCCTTCCTGCGGGTCCAGTTCATAGCGGGCGGCCGGGTCGATCGGCTGGCCATCGCTGGCCGTTTCCAGATCGAAGCCCACGCCCAGCGCCGCCAGCAGCTCGCGTTCGAAACGGCGCAGGGTCCAGGCCAGTCCTGCCCCCACGGCCAGGCGCGCACGCGCCTCACCAAAGGCCAGGTACAACTCCGGCAACGGATCCTGGCGCGGTGCCAGCCGCAGGGTCAGTTCACTGAGATAGAACCCGGCCAGCATGGCCTGGCCGAGCAGGCGCGGCGCCACATCCAGCGCTTCAGCACCGCGCAGCTGGGCCAGTTCGCCACGCTGCAACGCGCTGAAGCGGATCCACTGCAGGGGCTGCAGGGCCGCTCGCAGCACCTGGCCCTTGGCCGTGGAAACTCCACGCGCGAGCAGGCCGATACGGCCATGCTCGGCGCTCAATACCTCTACCAGCAAGCTGGTCTCGCGGTAGGCCCGCGCATGCAGCACGAAGCCGGTGTCGTCCTCGATCAGCATCGAAGCGACCGTCGCGGCTTATTCGTAGCCGAAGGCCTTCAGCGCGGCCTCGTCATCGGACCAGCCCTCACGCACGCGCACCCAGGTTTCCAGGAACACCTTGGCCCCGAACAGACGCTCCATCTGCAGGCGGGACTTGGCCCCGATCTCCTTCAGGCGGGTGCCGCCCTTGCCGATCACGATCGCCTTCTGGCCTTCGCGCTCGACCCAGATCACCGCACCGATGCGCAGCAGGTTGCCGTCCTCGGTGAAGCGCTCGATCTCCACCGTGGTGGCGTACGGCAGCTCTTCGCCCAACTGGCGCATCAGCTGTTCACGCACCAGTTCGCCGGCCAGGAAGCGCTGGCTGCGGTCGGTGATCTCGTCTTCGCCGAACATCGGCGGGGCTTCCGGCAACAGCGCTAGCACGTCACGGACCAGGGCTTCCAGGCCGTTGCGCTTCTGCGCCGAAATCGGATGCACCGACGAGAAATCACGGCCGGCGGTCACTTCCTGCAGGAACGGCAGCAGTGCGCCCTTGTCCTTCATGCGGTCGATCTTGTTGACCACCAGCACCACCGGGATACCGGCGTCGCGCAGCACGTTGAAGGCCAGGCTGTCCTCTTCGTCCCAGCGACCGGCTTCGATCACCAGCAGGCCGGCGTCGACGCCTTCCAGCGAGCCGCGGGCAGCGCGGTTCATGACCCGGTTCATCGCCCGCTTCTGCACCTTGTGCAGGCCGGGCGTGTCGACCAGCACCAGCTGCCCTTCCGGGTAGGTGGCGATGCCCAGCAGGCGGTGACGGGTGGTCTGCGGCCGGTTGGACACGATGCTGACCTTGGCCCCGACCAAGGCATTGGTCAGGGTCGATTTGCCCACGTTGGGGCGGCCGATGACGGCCACGCTGCCGCAATGATGGGGAGTTTGTTCGCTCACTTGGAATCCAGTTGTTCAAGGACGGCCGCAGCCGCTTGTTGTTCGGCAATCCGCCGCGAGGAGCCTTCGCCCTCGGTGCTGGCGGCGGGGTCGGCTACGTTGCAGCGTACCCGGAAGTGTTTGGCGTGGTCGTCACCGGATTCTGACACCAGTTCGTACTGTGGCAACGCCTTCTGTCGGCCCTGCAGCCATTCCTGCAGGCGGGTCTTGGGGTCCTTCTCCGGTCGCCCGGTGGCCGGCAGCGCCTCCATCGAGGCGGCAAACCAGGGCAGGACCAGCGCCCGGCAGGCTTCAAAACCCACATCCAGGTAGATCGCTGCGACCACAGCCTCGAATGCATCGGCCAGGGTCGAGTCGCGGCGATGGCCGCCGGACTTCATTTCGCCAGGCCCCATCGTCAGCCGGTCACCCAGCTGCAGGGCACGCGCGATCACTGCCAGCGCACCCTCGCGCACCAGCTCGGCGCGGGCGCGGGTCATCGCGCCTTCGTCCGCCTTGGGCCAGCGCAGGTACAACGCCTCGGCGACCATCATGTTGACGATGCTGTCGCCAAGGAACTCCAGCCGCTCGTTATGCGGCGCGCCGGCACTGCGATGGGTCAGCGCCTGCTTGAGCAGGTCTGGATCGCGGAAGGCGTGACCGATCAGGTCTTCACGTTGGAAAGATTTATTCGGCACCGCTACGGGTCAGGTCCTGGGAAGAATCGAATTTGCCAACCACATCCAGGTTGCCGACCAGTTGGCGGCGCACTTCGTAGTTGACCTTGAGGGTCCAGCCATTGTCGCGGCGATCAAACTTGACGTTGGCCGGCTTCACGTTGTCCGAGTAGTTGATGTACAGCCGCTTGAAGAACAGATCCTGGATGTTGGCCGGCGCCATGCTGCCGATGCCGGGCTCCTTGGCCAGGCTCTTCATCGCCGAGCGCACCGCGTAATACTCCTGGTACATCGGGAACAGCTTCATGCCGATGTAGAGGAAGAAGCCAACCACGATCAGGACCGTCAGGAACGAGGTCAGGGTCATGCCGCGCTGCGTGTTCATCGTCTTCATTGCGTTCTCCCCAGATACGCGAGTGGATGTGAAGTCAGTTGATGCTCGAGCCGATCCGCGACGGTTCGAAGCCGTCCTTGCAGAACCAGCCCTGGCAGTTCAGCCAGATCAGGAATGCCTTGCCGCGCAGGTTCTCTTCCGGCAGCAGGCCCCAGAAACGGCCGTCGTCGCTGTTGTCGCGATTGTCGCCCATCACCAGGTACTTGCCCGCCGGCACGGTCCACTGGCCCTGGCCACGCGGATAATCGGTCTCCAGCACGGTGTGGGTACGGCCCGGCAGGTGCTCGACCAGCAGGTTGGCGCCCTCGCCCTGGCCCTTGTGGCCGGCGTAGATGCCCTTGTTGTCGTACTTCAGCGGTTCGCCGTTGAGGATCACCCCGTCGCCTTCGAACACGACGGTGTCACCCGGCACGCCGATCACGCGCTTGATGAAGTTCTCGCCTTTGGCCGGGTCGTTGTCGCCATGGCCGGGGAAGTGGAACACCACCACGTCACCACGGGCCGGATCGCCGACCGGCACGAAGCGGGTATTGGTGATCGGCAGGCGCAGGCCATAGGAGAATTTGTTGACCAGGATGAAATCGCCGATCAGCAGGTTCGGCATCATCGAGCTGGACGGGATCTTGTACGGCTCGGCGATGAAACTGCGCACGATCAGCACGATCGCCAGCACCGGGAAGAACGCACGCGAGTAGTCCACCAGCACCGGCTCGGTGTCGAGCAGGCCGGCGCGCTGGGCGCGACGCTTGGCCAAGTACAGCTTGTCGGCCAGCAGGATCAGGCCGGAGGCCAGGGTCAGCACGACCAGGAGGATCTCAAACAGTTTCATTCAGGGTCCTTTGCAACGTCACCGGACGATCGGCCCGAAGGCCGGTTTCGGGGCTTATTTGTTGTCCATCTGCAGCACGGCCAGGAAGGCTTCCTGCGGAATTTCCACGCGGCCGACCTGCTTCATGCGCTTCTTGCCTTCCTTCTGCTTTTCCAGAAGCTTCTTCTTGCGCGAAACGTCGCCACCATAGCACTTGGCCAGAACGTTCTTGCGCATGGCCTTGACCGTGGTGCGCGAGATGATCTGCGAGCCGACGGCGGCCTGGATGGCCACGTCGAACTGCTGGCGCGGGATCAGGTCCTTCATCTTTTCGCACAGCTCGCGACCACGACGATCGGCATGGCTGCGATGCACGATCAGCGACAGCGCATCGACCTTGTCGCCGTTGATCAGAACGTCCACGCGCACGAACGGACCGGCATCGAAGCGCACGAAGTGGTAGTCCAGCGAGGCATAGCCACGGCTGACCGACTTCAGCTTGTCGAAGAAATCCAGTACCACTTCGGCCATCGGCAGCTCGTAGCTGATCTGCACCTGGCTGCCCAGGTAGTTGATGCCGATCTGGCTGCCGCGCTTTTCTTCGCACAGCTTGATGATGTTGCCGATGTACTCCTCGGGAGTGAGCACGTTGGCGCGGATGATCGGCTCGCGGATCTCCTGCACATGGTTCACCGGCGGCAGCTTGGCCGGGTTGTCCATGTTGATGATCGTGCCATCGGTCTTCAGGACTTCATACACCACCGTCGGCGCGGTGCTGATCAGGTCCAGGTTGTATTCGCGCTCCAGGCGCTCCTGCACGATTTCCATGTGCAGCATGCCGAGGAAGCCGCAACGGAAACCGAAGCCCATCGCTTCGGAGCTTTCCGGCTCGAAGCGTAGCGCGGCATCGTTCAGGCGCAGCTTGTCCAGCGCTTCGCGCAGGTCCGGGTAGTCCTCGGCATCGACCGGGAACAGGCCGGCGAACACGCGCGGCTGCATTTCCTGGAAGCCGGGCAGAGGTTTCGGTGCCGGATCGCCGGCCAGGGTCAGGGTGTCGCCGACGGGAGCGCCGTGCACGTCCTTGATGCTGGCGGTGACCCAGCCCACTTCGCCCGCGCGCAGTGCCGGCAGCACCTTGCGCTTCGGGGTGAACACGCCGACGTTGTCGACCTGGTGGTTGCGGCCGGTGGACATCACCTGCAGCTTGTCACCGGCCTTGATCTCGCCCTGCATCACGCGCACCAGCGAGACCACGCCCAGGTAGTTGTCGAACCACGAGTCGATGATCAGCGCCTGCAGCTTGTCGGTATCGCGCGGCACCGGCGGCGGAATGCGATGCACGATCGCTTCCAGCACGTCGACCACGTTCAGGCCGGTCTTGGCGCTGACCGGCACGGCGTCGCTGGCATCGATGCCGATCACGGCCTCGATCTCGGCCTTGGCGCGCTCGATATCGGCGGTGGGCAGGTCGATCTTGTTGATCACCGGCACCACTTCCAGCCCCTGCTCAACGGCCGTGTAGCAGTTGGCGACGGACTGCGCTTCCACGCCCTGGGCCGCATCGACCACCAGCAGCGCGCCCTCGCAGGCGGCCAGCGAGCGGCTGACTTCATAGGAGAAGTCGACGTGGCCCGGGGTGTCGATGAAGTTCAGGTGGTAGGTCTGGCCGTCCTTCGCCACGTACGGCAGCGACACCGACTGCGCCTTGATGGTGATGCCACGTTCGCGCTCGATCGGGTTGGAGTCGAGCACCTGCGCTTCCATCTCGCGGGCCTGGAGGCCGCCACAGAGCTGGATGATGCGGTCGGCCAGCGTGGACTTGCCGTGGTCGACGTGGGCGATGATGGAGAAGTTGCGGATGTTCCGCATCGAATCAGAGGACATAGAGAGGTGGCGGCGGCGCGCGGCGTCGTCAGGGTAACGGTCGATTATCGCATGCCCGGAGGGCCGCCGCGTGGTTGGCCTGCCGGCACGGCCCCGGAATGGCCGAAGCCCCGCCAGGGCGGGGCTTCGGGGACACCACGAGGGCCGCCGTGAAGGCGGCCATCGGTTGTTACGGGCCGGCCTTGACCGCGACGAAGGCGCTGTTGCCGCTGCCGGTACGGACCAGCAGCATGACCACATCGCCCTTCTTATAGCCGGACAGCGCGCGGTTCAGGGCTTCAACGCTGCCGACCGGGGTACTGGCCACCTGCAGGATCACCATGCCCCCGGACAGGCCGGCATCACGGGCGCCCTCGCCCTTCACGGCGGTGATACGGACACCCTCGCCCGCCTCCAGGCCCAGCTGCTTGCGTTGCGGCGCAGTCAGGTCGGCAACGTCCAACCCCAGCAGGGCATTGGCGCCGGTCTGCGGAGCTGCGGTGTCATTGCCTGCGGACGGGCTGCGGGCATTGCCCTGCGTATCCTCGGTCAGAGCGGTCAGGGTCGCGCTCAGGTCACGTGGCTTGCCATCGCGGATCACGCCCAGGGTGATGCGGCTGCCCGGCGCCATTGCCCCGATCAGCGGCGGCAGATCGGACCAGCTGTTGACCGGCGCACCGTTAACCGTGCGGATCACGTCACCGATCTTGACCCCGGCCTTGGCCGCGGCACTGTCCGGCACGATCTGGTTGACCAGCGCGCCGCGGCTGTCGGGCAGGCCCATCGCCTGTGCCTTCAGGCCGTCGATTTCCTGGACCACCGCGCCGAGTTGGCCACGAGTGACCTTGCCGGTCTTCTTGATCTGCTCGACCGCGCTCATCGCCAGGTCGATCGGGATCGCGAAGCTGATGCCCATGTAGCCACCCGAAGCCGAGAAGATCTGCGAGTTGATGCCGACCACCTCACCACGGGTGTTCAGCAGCGGGCCGCCGGAATTGCCCTGGTTGATCGCCACGTCGGTCTGGATGAACGGCACGTAGCGCTGGTCCGGTCCACCGGTGTTGCGGCCGAGGGCACTGACCACGCCAGCGGTAACCGAGTGGTCGAGGCCGAACGGTGAGCCGATCGCGACAACCCACTGACCGGGCTTCAGGCTGTTGGAATCACCCACGCGCACGGTCGGCAGGTTCTTGCCGTCGATCTTCAGCAGGGCGACGTCGTACTGCTGGTCGCTGCCGACCACCTTGGCTGTGAACTCGCGACGATCGCCGAGCTTGACCTTCACTTCGCTGGCGTCGGCGACCACGTGGTAATTGGTCAGCACGTAGCCGTCAGGCGAAATGATGAAGCCCGAGCCCATGCCCCGGCCCTTGATGCTGGGGCCGCCGTCCTGCCCGCCGGGCCCCTGGCCGGGCATCGGGAAATCCGGGCCGAAGAAGCGGCGGAAGAACTCGGGCATCTCGTCATCGCCCGGGCCCATGCCGCCCCGCGCCTGGCGGTTGCTGCGGACAATGGTGGTGTCGACGTTGACCACACCGGGGCCGACCTGCTCAACCAGGTTGGTGAAGTCAGGCAGACCGCTGACCAACGGCTGCGCCGGTGCGCGTGGCGCCGCCGAGGCGGCGGCGGCCTGCGGCTGAGCGGCAGGCGCCGCCGGTTGGGCACAGGCCACCAGCGGCAGGGTCAGGGCGAACAGGCCAATGGCATGCGTGCGGAGTCGGGGAGTCATCGGACGGCAACCTCCGGGTCGGATGGAAAGGGAAGGAAGCGCCCCGCCGACGGCGGGGCGTGGAACGGTACCCGGCTCAGTCGCGCGGGCGTTGCGACGCCGGCAGGTCGTCCTGCAGGCGTGGCTCGAACGGATAGAACGCAGCGCCACCGGCATGGGCCGGGAAACTGGCATTGAGGGCGCCACCGGCGGCGGGCGCCAGGCTGGAGCGCGGCCACGGCCGAGCCTGCAGGTTGCCGACCTCGCCAAAGGGCAGATTGCGCGCGCTACCGGCGGGCATGGTCGGGGTCAGCGGTGCTTGGCTGGCAACCGCGCGCAGCGGCGCGTCATCGCGCTGGGCCACGCGTGCGGCCTGCTGGCTGCGGGTGGCGCTGGCGCGGCGCACATCCTGGCGACGGCTGGCAGCGGCCATGGCCACCGCCGGCACGCTGGCCACGGCCATCGCAGCAGTGTCCACCGACGCCTCGGTAACGGCAGCCGGTTGCTCCGATGCCGGCGGCAACTGCGCCTGGCTGGCGATCACCTGCGGTGCGGAGACATCCACAGGCGGCGCCTCCTGCAGTTTTTCGCGGCCGACGAACAGCGCTACGGCAGCAACCGAAGCGGCCAGCGCACCGCCGCCCCATGCACGCCAACCACTACGGCGGGCCTGACGCTTCGGCTCGGCCAGCGGTGCGGGCTCAGCGGCGATGGCGGCAGCCACGGCGGCGCTGAAACCGGCCGGTGCCAGCAGCGACGCCTGGCCGCGCATGACATCACCCAGCAGCTGCCAGCGTTCCTGGCAGCCAGCCAGTTCCGGATCGTGTTCCATGCGGCGCACCAGAAAGCGCGCCTCGTCTGCCCCCAGCTCGCCGTCGACCAGCGCCGACAACTGCTGGCGATGGCGTTCGTCCAGGCGTTGCCCGGCGGGAGACTGGTGGTTGTGCGATTCGTTGTTCGGAATGCGGGTCATATACGGCTCTTCTCGCGGGTGGCACTGCCGATGTCCAGCAGCGGCCGGAGTTCGGTGTCGATCGCCTCGCGCGCCCGGAAGATCCGTGAACGCACGGTGCCGATCGGGCACCCCATCTTCTGCGCGATTTCCTCGTAGCTCAGGCCTTCCACCTCGCGCAGGGTGATCGCCGACCGGAGTTCTTCCGGCAGCGCGTTGACGGCCTTCATCACCGTCTGTTCCAGTTCCTGGCGCATCAACTCACGCTCGGGCGTGTCGGTGTCGCGCAGGCGTGTGCCGGTGTCGAACTGCTCGGCGTCGCCGATGTCGATGTCATCGGTCGGCGGGCGGCGATTGTGCGAAGCCAGATGGTTTTTGGCGGTGTTCACGGCGATCCGATGCAACCAGGTTGAGAACTGGGCGTCGCCGCGGAAGCTTCCAATCGCACGGTATGCACGGATGAAAGTGTCCTGGGCCACGTCCTGACATTCACTCCAGTCGGCGATGTAGCGACCGACCAGGGCCACGACCCGATGCTGGTACTTGCGCACCAGGACATCGAAGGCGGCACCCTCGCCGTGCTGCACGCGCCGGACCAGTTCCAGATCCAGCTCCTGAGGTGTATCAACATCGGCCATGAGGGGCCGCACTCCTGTCAGCCCAACCGACGTCGGGCAATGAGACTGCCAATCCCGGGAAAAGTTCAGTCGCCGATCACCTGGCGCCGCACCAGCTTTTAACCACCGTTCCGTTAACGTTCCGGTCCAAGGCCTGCGATCCGGGGCGCCACACCCCTGCTATTGGGATTTGACGCGGGGGAAACAACCTCTGGATCATAGCCCCCTTCTCCATACACAACCGGATGGAACGTCCATGCTCTCAAGCTTCGATGGTCTCCGCTTCAGCCACTGGCACCCCGAGATCCGCGACGATGGCGTGGTGGTCCTCTCCCTGGATCGTCAGGACAGCAGTGTCAACGCAATGTCGCAGGATGTCCTGCTGGAGCTGGGCGATCTGCTTGAACGCATCGCCATGGACCCACCCAAGGGCGTGGTGATCCAGTCCATCAAGAAGGCAGGCTTCATCGCCGGCGCCGACCTGAAGGAGTTCCAGGAGTTCGATCGCCGCGGCACCGTCAACGACGCCATCCGCCGCGGCCAGTCGACCTACCAGAAGCTGGCAGAACTGCCCTGCCCGACCGTGGCCGCCATCCATGGCCATTGCCTGGGCGGCGGTACCGAGCTGGCCCTGGCCTGCCGTTATCGCGTTGCATCCAATGACAGTTCCACCCGCATCGGCCTGCCGGAAACTCAGCTGGGCATCTTCCCGGGCTGGGGCGGCAGCGCGCGCCTGCCACAGCTGGTCGGCGCACCGGCGGCAATGGACATGATGCTGACCGGACGCACGCTGTCGGCCTCGGCCGCACGCGGCATCGGGCTGGTCGACAAGGTGGTGGCACCGGCCGTCGTGCTCGATACCGCCGTGGCGCTGGCACTGTCCGGCACCACCCGCCCGTTCAAGCAGCGTGCGCTGGCCTGGGCGACCAATACCTGGCCGGCGCGCCAGCTGCTGGCCCCGCAGATGGTCAAGCAGGTCGCACGCAAGGCGAAGAAGGACCAGTACCCGGCGCCGTATGCGTTGATCAGCACCTGGCAGCGCAGCGGCGGCAAGCCGGTGCAGGCACGCCTGGATGCCGAACGACGCGCCGTGGTGAAGCTGGCCAGCACGCCGACCGCGCGCAACCTGATCCGCATCTTTTTCCTCACCGAACGCCTGAAGGGCCTGGGCGGTGGCGATTCCGGCATCCGCCACGTGCACGTGGTCGGTGCCGGCGTGATGGGCGGTGACATCGCGGCGTGGGCGGCCTACAAGGGCTTCGACGTGACCCTGCAGGACCGCGAGCAGCGCTTCATCGACCCGGCCATGGAACGCGCGCAGGCATTGTTTGCCAAGAAGGTGCGTGACGAGAGCAAGCGTCCGGCCGTCGCCGCGCGCCTGCGTGCGGACCTGGAAGGCAATGGCGTGGCGCAGGCCGATCTGGTCATCGAAGCGATCATCGAGAACCCGGAAGCCAAGCGTGCGCTGTACCAGACGCTGGAGCCGAAGATGAAGCTCGACGCGTTGCTGACCACCAACACCTCGTCGATTCCGCTGGTGGAACTGCGCGATCACATCCAGCGCCCGGCGCAGTTCGCCGGCCTGCATTACTTCAACCCGGTGGCACAGATGCCGCTGGTGGAGATCATCCATCACGACGGCATGGCGGCCGAAACCGAGCGTCGCCTGGCAGCCTTCTGCAAGGCGCTGGGCAAGTTCCCGGTGCCGGTGGCCGGCACTCCCGGTTTCCTGGTCAACCGCGTGCTGTTCCCGTACATGCTGGAAGCGGCCACCGCGTACGCTGAAGGCATTCCGGGCCCGGTGATCGACAAGGCGGCGGTGAAGTTCGGCATGCCGATGGGCCCGATCGAACTGATCGACACCGTGGGCCTGGACGTGGCCGCTGGCGTGGGCAAGGAACTGGCCCCGTTCCTGGGCCTGCAGATTCCGGCGGCGCTGCAGACGGTGGAACCGGACAAGCGCGGCAAGAAGGATGGCCAGGGCATCTACACCTGGGAGAACGGCCGGGCCAAGAAGCCGGACGTGGCGCGCGACTACCAAGCGCCTGCCGATCTGGAAGATCGCCTGATCCTGCCGTTGTTGAACGAGGCGGTGGCGTGCCTGCACGAAGGCGTGGTGGCCGACGCGGACCTGCTGGACGCGGGCGTGATCTTCGGTACGGGCTTCGCACCGTTCCGCGGCGGTCCGATCCAGCACATCCGTGCGGTGGGTGCCGATGCCATCGTGGAGCGCCTGAAGGCGCTGCAGCAGCGTCACGGTGATCGCTTCGCACCGCGCCCGGGCTGGGACAACCCGGTCCTGCGCGAACCAGTGGTTTGATGTGATCAGCCGGGCCTGCGGCCCGGCACCCGCGTTTCAATCCACAGCAAAAGCCAGAGCCGGAGCAACAGCCGGCTCTGGCTTTTCTGTTTGTTGGGCGGGGCGGTGTGAGTGGGCAGGACACGCCGTAAACCCATCCATGGGGGCTCGATGGCGCCGTCCATGGCGCCAACGGTCCTGCCCACCCACACCGCCCCACCCCTGACAGTTTCCCGGTGACGGCTGGTGAACTGCGATGGCTGGCAGGTGTCGACCCTGGTCGACAGTAGATCCACGCCATGCGTGGATGCGAGCGAAGCGACCGGCGTTTGATTTTGATTTTGATTTTGATTTTCTTTTTTCTTCTCCGTGGCTGGACAGCACACGGAAACCGTCAGAGGCCGGGCGGGTGGGTGGCGCAGGACCGTTGGCGCCATGGATGGCGCCATCGAGCCCCCATGGACGGGTTTACGGCGTGTCCTGCGCCACCCACCCGCCCGGCCAAGCGCGGCTTCTGCTTTTGCCTTCAGCGACCAACCCACAACCACGAGGGGCTGCGCCGTTGGCTGGAACAACCTGTTACCCGGACGGGGAATGTCACCGCAACCACCGCATGCGATGCTGACCGCCTTGATCCCTGCCAGCGAGAACGCCCGCATGACCACCATCATCGCCCCGCGCGTACACGACATCGGCGGCCTGGAAGTGCGCCGCGCCGTGCCCACCCTGCAGGCCCGCAGCATCGGTTCGTTCGTGTTCGTCGACCAGATGGGCCCGGCACTCATGCACCCCGGTACCGCCATCGACGTGCGCCCGCACCCGCATATCGGCCTGGCCACCGTCACCTACCTCTGGTCCGGTGCCATCGGCCACCGCGATACGCTGGGCTCGGACCAGGTGATCCGTCCCGGTGACGTTAACTGGATGACCGCCGGCCGCGGCATCGCCCATTCCGAGCGCACGCCGCAACCGGACCGCGACCATGACAACCCGATCCACGGCATGCAGACCTGGGTTGCGTTGCCGAAGTCGCATGAGGAAATCGAACCGGCGTTCTACCACCATGCGGCTGCCACCCTGCCCGAGCAGCGCCGCAACGGCGCATGGCTGCGGGTGATCGCGGGACGCGCCTATGGCGAGGAGTCGCCGGTCAAGGTGTTCGCTGACACGCTCAACGTGGCGATCGACCTGGATCCGGATGCAGAGATCGACATCGATGATGGTCACCGCGAACGTGCGCTGTACATCCTCGAGGGCGAAGCGCAGCTGGATGGTGTGGACATTCCTGCCCAGCACCTGGTGATTCCCGAAGCCGGGGCGCGAGGCCGCCTGCGCGCGAAGACGCCGGTGAAGGCGATGCTGTTCGGCGGCGAGCCGTTGGATGGCCCGCGCCATCTGTGGTGGAACTTCGTGTCCAGTTCGAAGGAACGCATCGAGCAGGCCAAACACGACTGGGAAGCCGGCCGTTTCGGCACCATTCCCGGCGACGACAAGGAATTCATTCCCCTGCCCCAGTACTGAGCATCGCGTGTTGCATACATCCGAAGGTGTATCCCTGCACCCGGCGTTGACGCTACAGTCACCCGCTGATCACTGAAATGTGACATAAATCACGCTTTAGACCGTCAAAGGAGTGCAACACATGAGCATGGGTAAACGCTTGTCCGCCGAGTTCCTCGGCACGTTCTGGCTGGTTCTGGGTGGCTGTGGCAGTGCGGTGCTGGCCGCCAAGTTCGGTGGCGACGGCAATCCGCTGGGTATCGGTTTCCTCGGCGTGGCCCTGGCCTTCGGCCTGACCGTGGTGACCGGCGCCTACGCGTTCGGCCATATCTCCGGTGCGCACTTCAATCCAGCGGTCAGCGTGGGCCTGTGGGCCGGCGGCCGCTTCCCGACCAAGGATCTGGTGCCTTACATCATCGCCCAGGTGGCCGGCGGCCTGCTGGCCGGCTTCATCCTGCTGCAGATCGCCTCCGGTGCCAGCGGCTTCGCCATTGATGGCAGCCAGGCCGGTGCGTTCGCCAGCAACGGCTATGGTGCGCTGTCACCCGGTGGCTACAGCGTGGCGGCCGCGTTCCTGTGCGAAGTGGTGCTCACGGCGGTGTTCCTGATCGTGATCATGGGCGCGACCCATGGCAAGGCGCCGGCGGGCTTCGCGCCGCTGGCCATCGGCCTGGCCCTGACCCTGATCCACCTGATCAGCATTCCGGTGACCAATACGTCGGTTAACCCGGCCCGCTCCACGGCGGTGGCCTTCTTCGCCGGCAGCGGCGCCACCGGCCAGCTGTGGCTGTTCTGGGTCGCCCCGCTGCTGGGCGGTGCGATCGGCGGCCTCATCTACAAGTGGATCGGCAACGACCGCTGAGCCATGACCGTGCCATTGCGGCCGACCCTCGGCCGCAATGGTTACGGATGTAACCGCGATTTGTGCGATCGCTCACGTTCCGTTAAGGTCTGGTCATCCGCCCGTGCTTTCGCCGGGCAGGACGGCATCCGGGGATGGGATGCCTCGACCGCCGGTGTCACCGGCGGTGCCAACGACACGCCACCTTGGGGGATGCATGAAGTTTGCGCCTGTTGTTCTGTCGAGCCTGTTGTTCGTTGCGGCATCCGCCTGCGCGCAGGCCCCGCTCGACTGTCCTTCGTTGCCCGCCAGCAGCGGCCTGCAATGGCAGCAGCAGGCACAGTCCGGCTTCCTGGTCTGCCGCGCGGCCACCAGTGACGGGCGCGAAGTATTGAGCCTGATGCTCAGCCAGCGCGATCCGGGCATTCCACTGACCCGCTCGCTGCGCCAGGAAAAGGGCAGCTTTGCCGGTGAATCGATGTACTGGTACCAGCCGGATCTGGGCGGCCAGGAGCCGCCGGGCTATGCCGAGCGCCGCATCAGCGTGGTCAAGCTGGACAAGGGCCGCTACGCGCAGATCGCGCTGTATCCCGACAGTTCCCAGGAACTGGGCACGCTGCAGCAGCTTGCGCAGGGCATGAACCTGACGCCCTCTGCCGTGGCCGACGGCCGCTGAGGGGTTGTGGGGATGACTGCCTTGCAGCGTCCCCACCCGATGGACCGATCCGCGGGAGGTGCCGGCCGCTGGCCGGCAACCCGATCGGCGCGCACTGCAGGAGGTTGCCGGCCAGCGGCCGGCACCCCCACCTCAGAACCTGCCTTCCTGGAAATCAACAAAGGCCTGCATCAGCTCTTCGCGGGTATTCATCACGAACGGGCCATGACGCATCACCGGCTCGCGCAGCGGACGACCCGCCACCAGGATCAACCGCGCACCGTCGCTGCCTGCAGACAGATGCAACTGCTCGCCGCCGCCCAGCACCGCCAGTTCCTGCCGCGCCACGTCGCGCGCCGCATCCTGCTCGCCCACCGTCAACCCGCCTTCGAATACGTAGACGAACGCGTTGTGGCCTTCGGGCAGGGAGTAGGTCCAGGCACGATCGGCCTCCAGTGCAATGTCCAGATACAGCGGATCGGTGGCTGGCTGCGCGATCGGCCCCGCCGTGCCCTCGACCGTGCCAGCGATCACCTTGACCTGCACGCCTTCGGCCGGCTGCACCACCGGGATCTTTTCGGGAGCGAATTCCTGGTACTTCGGCGCGGTCATCTTGTCGCGCGCCGGCAGGTTCACCCACAGCTGGAAGCCGCGCATCTGCCCGCTTTCCTGCTCGGGCATCTCCGAATGCACCAAGCCACGGCCTGCCGTCATCCACTGCACGCTGCCCGGGGTCAGCAGGCCCTCGTTGCCGTGATTGTCGCGATGCCGCATGCGGCCATCGAGCATGTAGGTGACGGTCTCGAAACCACGATGCGGATGCTCGGGGAAACCGGCTATGTAGTCCTCGGCGCGATCGGTACCGAATTCGTCGAGCAGCAGGAACGGATCGAGGTCGGGCAGCGAGGGGCCGCCGATGACCCGGGTCAGGCGAACACCGGCACCGTCGGAGGTGGGCATGCCACGGATGGTACGCAGGACGCGGACCGGCTCGGGAAGGCTCATGGTGACTCCTGTTGGATGGATGCCGCTAAAAATGGACGCTGCAGCGCGCAACGCCAATGGATGCCGTCGCAACCGATTGTTCCATCCCTGGTGTTCGCCGCACGTCATGTCCGCACGCCGGCACCGCCTGCGTTGTCGGCTGCGAGGGAACATCGCCACCTGCCACACCCATGTACGACCAAAGTACTACCGCCGAATGGTCCCGTGCACATTGACCCTGCCAAGGGCACGCGGGACTCTTTGCCTGTCTTTCCGGGAGAGAGCACCTCATGAAAGGTTTTTCCAAAATAGGCTGGGCGGCCCTCGCCCTGCTCGGCGCGTTCTGCCTGGGCACGGTTGCGCTGCGGCGCGGTGAGCACATCAACGCGTTGTGGATCGTGGTCGCGGCGGTATCGCTGTACCTGGTCGCCTACCGCTTCTACAGCCTGTTCATCGCCGACAAGGTGATGCAGCTCGATCCGACCCGGGCCACCCCGGCGGTGATCAACAACGATGGCCTGGACTACGTACCGACCAACAAGCACGTGCTGTTCGGCCACCACTTCGCCGCCATTGCCGGTGCCGGCCCGCTGGTCGGCCCGGTGCTGGCCGCGCAGATGGGCTACCTGCCCGGCCTGCTGTGGCTGGTGGTCGGCGTGGTGCTGGCCGGTGCGGTGCAGGACTTCATGGTCCTGTTCCTGTCCAGCCGCCGCAACGGCCGTTCACTGGGTGACCTGGTGCGCGAGGAGATGGGCCAGGTGCCCGGCACCATCGCGTTGTTCGGTGCGTTCCTGATCATGATCATCATCCTGGCCGTGCTGGCGATGGTGGTGGTCAAGGCACTGGCGGAAAGCCCGTGGGGCATGTTCACGGTGATCGCGACGATGCCCATCGCGATCCTGATGGGCGTCTACATGCGCTACATCCGGCCGGGCAAGATCGGTGAGATCTCGGTGGTGGGCCTGGTGCTGCTGCTCGCCGCGATCTGGTTCGGTGGCAAGGTGGCGGCAGACCCGACCTGGGGCCCGGCGTTCACCTTCACCGGCACCCAGATCACCTGGATGCTGATCGGCTACGGTTTCGTCGCCTCGGTGCTGCCGGTCTGGCTGCTGCTGGCACCGCGCGACTACCTGTCGACCTTCCTGAAGATCGGCACGATCATCGCGCTGGCCATCGGCATCCTGGTGGTGATGCCGGAACTGAAGATGCCGGCGCTGACCCAGTTCGCGGCCAGCGGCGACGGCCCGGTGTGGAAAGGCGGCATGTTCCCGTTCCTGTTCATCACCATCGCCTGCGGCGCGGTGTCGGGTTTCCATGCACTGATCTCCTCGGGCACTACGCCCAAGCTGCTGGCCAATGAAGCGCACATGCGCTACATCGGCTACGGCGGCATGCTGATGGAATCGTTCGTGGCCGTGATGGCGCTGGTGGCGGCCTCGATCATCGATCCGGGCATCTACTTCGCGATGAACAGCCCGGCGGCGGTGATCGGTGCCGATGCCGCCTCGGCCGCACACTACATCACCAATACCTGGGGCTTCACCATCACCCCCGAACAGCTGACCGCCACGGCGGCAGCAATCGGTGAACCGACCATCCTGCATCGTGCCGGTGGTGCACCCACCCTGGCGGTGGGCATCGCGCAGATCCTGCATGAGGCGATCCCCAGCAGCAGCGACGCGATGATGGCGTTCTGGTACCACTTCGCCATCCTGTTCGAAGCACTGTTCATCCTCACCGCTGTGGATGCGGGCACACGTGCCGGTCGTTTCATGCTGCAGGACCTGCTCGGCAATTTCGTGCCGGCGCTGAAGAAGACCGAGTCGTGGACCGCCAACATCATCGGCACTGCCGGCTGCGTGGCGCTGTGGGGCTACCTGCTGTACACCGGCGTGGTCGATCCGTTCGGCGGCATCCAGACGTTGTGGCCGTTGTTCGGCATCTCCAACCAGATGCTGGCGGGCATCGCGCTGATGCTGGGCACGGTGGTGCTGTTCAAGATGAAGCGTGACCGCTACGCGTGGGTCACCGCGGTGCCTGCGGTGTGGTTGCTGATCTGCACCACCTATGCCGGTTTCATCAAGATCTTCGACAGCAATCCGGCGCAGGGCTTCCTGGCACAGGCACACAAGTTCCAGGACGCGTTGGCCAGCGGTACCATCACCGCACCGGCGAAGTCGGTCGCACAGATGCAGCAGATCGTGGTCAACGCCTACGTCAACACCGGCCTGACCGCGCTGTTCCTGCTGGTGGTGGCGTCAGTGCTGGTGTATTCGATCAAGACGATCGTGGCGGCGCGCCGCAATCCGCAGCGCAGCGACCGCGAGACCCCGTACGTGGCGCTGAAGCCGCATGAAATGGTGGACCTGTAATGAGTACGCAACTGGTTCCGGTGGGGCAGTACCAGGCGCACCGCCGCATCTGGCGGCGCCTGGTGCAGACGGCGCGGCTGTGCTGCGGGATTCCTGATTACGACAACTACGTCCGGCACATGCTGGAAAAGCATCCGGATCAGGAACCGATGGACTACAAGACGTTCTTCCGTGAGCGCCAGGAAGCGCGTTACAGCGGCAAGAACGGGGGTCGCTGCTGCTGAAGCCGCAGCGTTCGCACGTCCCTGACCATGGGTTGGGACACCGATGAAAAAACGGCGGCGCGAAAGCGCCGCCGTTGCTTTGAATGCCCGGCAGACCGACTCCTGGCCGATCCGCCGCCCTAGCCGGCGCTGCCGACGGTGTAACGCGTCTGCACGAATCCGAACGGATACACCACGGTGGCACGATGCGTCAGCAGCGCTTCGGCCCCCGTCTCGCCGAACAACCGCAGGCCACCACCGACCAGCACCGGAATCGTGGTCACGGTGATCTCCTGCAACAGCCCCTCGGCGAGGAAGGACTGCACCGTGCCTCCGCCGTCGATGTAGAGGCGGTCCAGACCACACGCTGCCGCCTCTTCCATCAACGTGGACAACGCCCCCGCATGCAGCCGCACCGTGGTCGGTGCCTCCTCGGGAACGGCCTGCAGGGAGTGGCTCAGCACATAGACCGGCAGATCCGCATACGGCCATTCGGGAAAGGACAGCACTTTCTCGAAGGTGCCCCGTCCCATGACGATCGCCTTGATCGGTGCCATGTAGGCAGCGTATCCACAATCTTCACCGGCCGGCACGCTCTGATTGGCGTGGTCGAGCCAGTCCAGATTGCCATCCGCGCGCGCGATGCAACCGTCCAGGCTGACAGCAATGAACGAAGAACAATGAGGTGTCACACGTATCTCCCAGGTGTGATGCCGAGCGCTGGCCAGCGCTCGGCACACCACGACGAAAGAGGAGCCGGCCAGCGGCCGGCACTACCGCAATACGCATTCCGGACTACGCGCCCGCCATCCACTTCAGGATCAGCCCGGTGACATACGCCAGGCCGGTACCGGTGGCGTAACCGACCGTACCGAGCAGCACGCCCACCGGCGCCAGCGTCGGATGGAATGCTGCCGCCACCACCGGTGCCGAGGCGGCGGCGCCGATGTTGCCCTGCGAACCGATCGCGAAGAAGAACAGCGGCGCACGCACCAGCTTGGCCACGATCCACAGCACCAGCACGTGGGTGGCCATCCAGATGGCCCCCAGCAGGAACAACCACGGACGATCCAGCAGCGAGAGCAGGTTCATCTGCATGCCGATGCAGGCGATCAGGAAGTACAGGAACACGGTACCCAGGCGCGAGGCGCCTGCCGCTTCCAGCCGGCGTGCACGGGTGAAGCTGAGCGTCAGGCCCATCGCGGTGGACAGCAGGATCACCCACACAAACTGGCTGTCGAGGCTGAACTGGCTGGCCCAGCTGACATTGGCCTTGAACCAGTCCGACAGCGGTGCGGCGATGGCATGGGCCAGGCCGACGCCGCCCAGTGCCACGCCGACGATCACCATCAGGTCGGTCATGCTGGGGATGCGCGCGTTCTGTGCCTCGTAGGCACTGATGCGCGCCTTCATTTCATCGATGGCGCGGGTGTCGGCACCGTTGCGTGCATCGATCTGCTGGGCGCGGTTGGCCATGAACAGCAGGATCGCCATCCACAGGCTGGCGCAGGCCACGTCGACCACAGCGAACTGGCCGAAGGTGGTGGCATCGGTGCCGAACACTTCGCGCATGGCAACCATGTTGGCGCCACCCCCGATCCAGCTGCCCGCCAATGCGGCCATCCCGGCCCAGGTGTCACCGGCCACGGTTTCCGGGTGGATCAGCTTCATCACCTGGAAGGAGACGATGGCGCCGAGCATGATGCCGGCGGTGCCGGCGCAGAACACCAGCAGCAGCTTCGGCCCCAGCTTGGCGATGCCTTTCAGGTCGATCGACAGGGTCAGCAGGACCAGTGCCGCCGGCAGCAGCACATCACGTGCGACCGGGTTGTACAGCGAGGTGTTGTGGCCATCGATGACACCGGCGGTGTTGTAGATGGCGGGGATGAAATAGCACAGCAGCAGTGCTGGTACCCAGGCGAAGATCTTCTTCAGCAAGGGCGTTGGGCCACTGGCAGCCCAGAAGATCAAGGCGAGGGTGGCAGCGATCAGACCAAGGCCAACGATGTCGTTGCTGATCAGGGCAGTAGCGGGTTCGGTCGGCATGGGATCCTCTGTCGATCGAAAGAGCGGAAAAGAAAAGCGCCGCATAAGCGGCGCGGGTCGAAATTAACATAGTCTTCACGCAGGGTCATGCTGCGCTGCTTGCGGCAGCGCGTGGGCCTGCCGAGAATCGCTGCATTCCTTACTGGAGCCTGCCCCATGCAACTCGGCGCTTTTTCAGTCAGCTTGGCGGTGAAGGACCTGGCCACCTCACGTGCGTTCTACGAAGCGCTGGGGTTCTCGGTGACCGGTGGTGATGCGGCGCAGAACTGGCTGGTACTGCGCAACAACGGCATCGTGGTCGGCCTGTTCCAGGGCATGTTCGAGGGCAACCTGCTGACCTTCAACCCCGGCTGGGACCAGCACAAGCAGGAACTGGCGTCCTTCCAGGACGTACGCGAGGTACAGGCCGAGCTGGATGCCAAGGGCATCGCACTCACGGCGCGTGCCGATCCCGATGGCGAAGGTCCGGCCTATCTGCAGCTGACCGATCCCGATGGCAACGTGATCCTGATCGACCAGCACGTGGCGCGGCCAACGGGGCGGTGATGCGGCCAGCGTGCCAACCAGGGTTGGCACCTACCAGAACGCACGCGGCCATTGCCTGGTAGGCGTCGGCCTTGGTCGAGGGAGAGGTCAGCCTGGCCGCGATGTACCAAAGTCGAGCGAGGCCAGGGTACCGCGCGGCTGGCAGGGCTGCAGCTGCAGGGTCCAGCCCAGGTGCTCGCACAACCGCGCGATCAGTTCCAGGCCGATGCCGCCGCGGTCGCCGCGCTCACCGCGGGCCATCCGCGCGTGGATCGCTGCGATCTCCTCCGGGCTCATGCCATGGCCGGGGTCCTGCAGGGTCAACACCGCTGCCGAGGTCAGGCGCAGCTCGATATGACCGCGGCCGCTGTTCTCGATGGCATTGCGCAGCAGGTTGCCGATCGCTGCCTGCACCACCGCCAGCGGCGCGACGATGTCGACCGGCGCGGCCTGGATGCCGATGCTCAGGTCCTTGTCGCCCAGCAGGTGGCGATGGTCGTCGACGATCTCCGGCAGCAGCTGGTCCAGCGCGATGCGCTCGGCACGGGCAGCCAGGCGGGCGGGATCACGCGCCAGCACCAGCAACAGCTCGATCAGCTGCTCAACGCCCTGCGCGGTACGCAGCACGCGCTGCATCTGCTGTCGTGCGCGCTCAGGCAGGCCGGGTTGCTCCAGCGCCAGTTCGGCGGCACCGGTCATCACTGCGATCGGCGTGCGCAGTTCATGGCTTGCGGTGCTGATGAACACCCGCTCGCGCTCGACGAACTGCTCGTTGCGATCAAGGTAATCGTTCAGCGCATCGGCGATGGTGTGCAGCTCGGAACTGCCGCGCGGATCGACGTCAATGCGCTGGCCCTGCACGCCGGGCCGCAGTGCACCGATGTGCTGGGCCAGCAGGCTCAAGGGGCGCACCATGCGCTCCATGCCGAAGGAGGCCATCAACACGGTGACGAAGATCATGATGATGCCGGCCAGCATCACCCAGCGCGTTGCGAATTGTTCCAGGTCGTGGAAATCGGAGATGTCCAGGGCCAACGCGACCCGTCCCATCGAGCCGGTATCGCGCACCATCACCGCCGTCTCGCGCTCGCCGATCATCACCCCATCATGCAACCCCGGATGCAGGGTGCGCAGGCTGGCGGGCATGTTGGCTTCATTGAAGCGGAACAGGCTCAGCGTGTCCGAGTCCTGCCAGCGATAGTGCGGTTCGTGCTCGGTGTGCTCGACGATGCTGTCCAGTTCGGAATTGAGCAGCGCGCGCCACGCCGCGTGCTCGGCGTGTTCGTGCACGTAGTTGCCCACACTGAACACCGCCAGCGAAATCAGCGCCAGGTAGCCCAGCAGCCACCACACCACCCGGCGGTAGAGCGGCCCGGGCTTACGCGCCATCGTCATCGTTCCGTGCGTCCGCGCCTGCGGTGGACGCCAGCCGGTAGCCCACCCGTGGCAGGGTGTGGATCAGCTTGTCGGCAAAGGGGCCGTCCACGCTGCGGCGCAGCTCGTACACATGCGAGCGCAGCAGGTCGCCGTCCGGTGGTTCATCACCCCACAGGGCGAATTCCAGCTGCTGCCGGGTGACCGCGCCCGGGCTGGCGCGCATCAGCACTTCCAGCAGCTTGCGGCAGGCCGGGTACAGGTGCAGTACCTGGCCGGCGCGCTGCGCTTCCAGGCTGGCCAGGTCCAGCACCAGGTCGCCCACCTGCAGGCGCTTGCGCGGATTGCGGCCCTGCGCGCGCAGCAGCAGCGCCTCCAGGCGCACTTCCAGTTCCGGCAAGGCGAACGGCTTGGTCAGGTAATCATCTGCGCCGGCACGGAAGCCGGCGATCTTGTCCGGCAGTTCGTCGCGTGCGGTCAGCATGATCACCGGCACTTCCGAGGCATGCTCGGAGCGCAGCCGCCGCAGCACCTCCGGGCCTTCCATGCGCGGCAGCATCCAGTCCAGGATCACCGCGTCATACGGGTGGCTGCCGGCCAGGTGCAGGCCGGTGATGCCATCCGGGGCCACGTCGAGCACATGCCCGCGCGACTCGAAATAGTCGAACAGGTTGGCCACCAACTGGCGGTTGTCCTCGATCACCAACAGGCGCATGCACGAAACATCCACGGAAGTTCATGCCATGGTAGCGCTGCGGATGTCGGAATGCGGTCGCCATGCCGGCCACTCCGACGGCTTTCCCACGTGCCGCTCATCAGAATGGCTGTTTTGCTGCCGGAGCCCCCCGTGCCCGTTGCCCTGCCCCGCCGTTGGCACCTGCCGATGCTGTGGTTGTTGATCGTGATGGCGCTGGCGGCCGGGCTTGGCATGCGCCAGCCGCAGCCACCGGACGAACCACGCTTCGTGCTGGCCGCACGTGCCATGGTGGAGAGCGGCGAGTGGCTGCTGCCGCACCGGGGCAGCGAGCTGTACGCCGAGAAGCCCCCGGTGTTCATGTGGCTGCAGGCCGCTGCCCACCAGGTGGTCGGCAGCTGGCAATGGTCGTTCCTGCTGCCGTCGCTGCTGGCTGCGCTGCTCAGCCTGTGGCTGGTGTCCGACCTGGCACGCCGGCTATGGTCGCCACGGCATTCGTTGTACGCGCTTGGCGCACTGTTCTGCACCCTGCAGTTCGGCCTGATGGCCAAGCGCGCGCAGATCGACATGGTGCTGGTGGGAATGACCACGCTGGCCCTGTGGGGCCTGCTGCGCCACCTCTGCGAGCGCCGCAACCTGCCGGCGCTGTGGCTGGCCGGCTTCGCCGCCGGCGTCGGCACGGTGACCAAGGGGGTGGGCTTCCTGCCCTTGCTGATGGTGCTGCCTTGGCTGGGCTGGCGGCTGTACCAGCGCCGTCGCGGCCGGCCGGTGGACGGCCCCCACCCCGCCAGCCTGCTGTGGCTGATTCCGGCCTTCCTGCTGGGTACAGCGGTGTGGCTGGCGCCGCTGGCCTGGGCGCTGCTGCATGAACCCAGTGCATCGCTGCAGTCATACGCACACGAACTGCTGTTCAAGCAGACCGGCACCCGCTATGCCAATGCCTGGCACCATCGCCAGCCGGTCTGGTACTACCTGCAGGTGATCGCCACGCTGTGGCTGCCGGGTGCGCTGCTGCTGCCGCTGATGGTCAAGCCGTGGTGGCGCCGGCTGCGTCGCGGCGACCAGCGCCAGTGGCTGCTGCTGGGCTGGGCCGCGCTGGTCCTGCTGTTCTTCACTGCCAGCCCCGGCAAGCGCGAGGTGTACGTGCTGCCGATGCTGCCGGCGATGGCACTGGCGGTGGCGCCGCTGTTGCCCGGCCTGCTGCGTCGCCTGTGCGTGCGCCGCTACCTGTTCGGCTACAGCCTGCTGCTGATGCTGGCCACCGGCGCGCTTGGCGTGATGATGCTGACCGACAGCCCCTGGGCGCAGGCGCAGCTGGCACGGCGGGCGATGCCCGACACCCTGCTGCCCGTGTTCGGCGATGGCCTGCTGACCTTCGCCATCGCCGTGGCGACGCTGGCGGTGTGGCTGCGGATACGACGCGCGGCCACGCTGGTACTTCTCACCCACGGCCTGCTGTGGATGCTGTACGGACTGGTGCTGATACCCGCGCTGGACCCCTACGCCTCGGCTTCGGCGGTGATGCGCCGGGTGGGCACGCGGATCGGGCCCGATGCGGAGCTGGCGCTGGTGGCCTGGCGCGAACAGAACCTGCTGCAGGCCGACCGGCCGGTGCGCGAGTTCGGCTTCAAGCGGCCGTGGGCAGAGCAGTGGCACGACGCCGGTCCATGGTTGGCCGAGGCGCCGGACAAGCGCTGGTTGCTGGTGCTGGACAAGGCCATGAGCCCTTGTGTCGATCCGGCCCAGGTCATCGACATCGGTGTTGCCAATCGCAATCGTTGGCAATTGCTTCCGGGCACCGCCTGGGATGCGGCCTGCCATGCCGAGCGTGCAGGCGCCAACGACGAAGAAGACTGAACGATGATGCGCGCCGGGCACGGATTAACCCGGCGCAAACGCGTGTACGACCCTTCTCCGACATGCCAGTGACGAGCATGGCCGCGGATTCCCGTAACGGCCCCTTCCCTGCATGCCCGCTCGCCCTCTTGTCCCGGCAGTCTCCTTTGCGCCCTCGCTGCTGGCGTCGCGTTTTGCCGTTACCCATCTTTGGCTGCCTTCTGTCATCGGCATTGCGGTGTTCACCGTGTTGATGGGCCTGGGTGGCGACCAGTGGCTGGCCGACCATCTGTTCCGGCTGGAAGGCGGCCGCTGGGCGCTGCAGGATGCATGGCTGACGCGTTCGGTGGTGCACAAGGCCGGCAAGTGGCTGAGCACCGCTGCGGCACTGGTGGCGATGCTGCTGTGCTTCCACCACTGGCGCCGCGGCCACGATCGCACGCTGCGTTGGGCGCTGCTGTATGTGGTGGTGGCCGTGGCACTCGGCACCGGGCTGATCTCGCTGCTGAAGTCGCTGGTGCCGATGGACTGCCCGTGGGATCTGCTGCGCTATGGCGGACACGACCCGTTCGTCGGTCTTCTCAGCAGCCGCCCAACCGGCATGGCCGCACGCGCCTGCTTCCCCGCCGGCCACGCAAGCGCGGGATACGCATGGATGTGCCTGTACTTCTTCGCGCTGCTGTGGCGCCCCGCCTGGCGTTGGGCTGGGCTGTGGATCGGCCTCGGCAGCGGCCTGGTGTTCGGCATCGGCCAACAGCTGCGCGGCGCCCACTTCCTTTCGCATGACGTTGCCACCGCCTTGATCTGTTGGCTGCTGTCGCTGGGCCTGTACCTGATGGTCCGCCGCCAGTTGGATCGCTCGGCCCGCCAGGAGGCGATTGCATGAACGCATCGGTCCAACGCTCCTTCCGTCTGCCCACGCTGGCCAACATCCGCGCATGGCGGCCACAGCTGTCCACCGAAGCGTTGATCGTGCTGACCAGCCTGTTCTTCGCTGTGGCCGGCAATGGCCTGTTCTGGCACAGCGCCATGGCCAGCCATCCGGGCAGCCTGCGCTATGCACTTTCACTGCTGTTGCTGCTGCTGGGCGCGCACGGTGTGCTGCTGGGCATCCTTGTGTGGCGCTGGAATGCCAAGGTGGTGATCAGCGTGCTGCTGCTGGTCACCGCGTTTGCCGCGCACTACATGAGCCGTTACCACATCTATCTGGATGCGGACATGCTGCGCAACGTGCTGGCTACCGACCCCAAGGAAAGCCGCGAACTCATGACGGTGTCGCTGCTGTGGCCGGTCCTGCTGCTGGCTGTGTTGCCGATGGTGGTGCTGTGGCGCGTTGACCTGCGCCGCCGCAGCTGGGGCCGCAGCCTGCTGTGGCGCATCGGCTTCCTGCTGGTCGCTGCGGTCACCGTACTCGGTGGCGCGCTGGTGTCCTTCCAGGATGTGTCGGCGCTGATGCGCAACCAGCGCGAAGTGCGCTACCTGGCCACGCCGGCCAATGTGCTGCTGGGGCTGCCGCGTGCCCTGCGCGGCGACAACCCGGTGCAACGCGCGCCGAAGCTGCCGATCGGTACCGATGCCAAGGCGACCCCGCGCGCAGCGACCAGCAAGCCTCGCCTGCTGGTGATCGTGATGGGCGAAACGGTGCGCGCACAGAACTGGGGCCTGAATGGTGGCCGCAATACCACGCCGGAGCTGGCCCAGGCGGCGGTGGTCAATTTCCCGGACATGCACTCCTGCGGTACCAGCACCGAGGTCTCGCTGCCCTGCCTGTTCTCGCCATGGGGACGCCACGAGTACGACGAGAAGAAGATCCGTGCGCACCAGTCGCTGCTGCATGTACTGAACCGCGCGGGCATCGCGCCGCTGTGGCGCGACAACCAGTCCGGTTGCAAGGGCGTATGCGAGGGCCTGGACTTCCAGTCGCTGTCGGACGCGACCACGCCGGGGCTGTGTGCCGATGGCCGTTGCATGGACGAGATCCTGCTGCAGGACCTGGCGACGCAGGTGCGTGCGCGCCCGGGCGACCGGGTGGTGGTGCTGCACCAGCTGGGCAACCATGGCCCGGCCTATTTCGAGCGCTACCCGGCCGCCTTCCGCCGCTTCACCCCGACCTGTGACACCCAGGACATTGGTCGCTGCTCGCGCGAAGAGATCACCAACAGTTACGACAACGCCGTGCTGTACACCGATCATTTCCTGAGCAAGACCATCGGCACGCTGCAGGGCCTGCAGGACTACGACACGGCGATGATCTACCTGTCCGACCACGGCGAATCGCTAGGCGAAAAGGGCCTGTACCTGCACGGTGTGCCGTACGCGATCGCACCGGCCGAGCAGACCCGGGTGCCGATGACGATGTGGTTCTCGCCGGGTTTCGCCAGCAGCCGTGGACTGGACCTGCAGTGCGTGCGCAAGCGCTCGGCCAGCTACACCGACCACGACAACCTGTTCCCGTCGGTGCTGGGGCTGATGCAGGTGAAGACCTCGCTGTACGAGCGGGATCGCGACCTGTTCGCCAACTGCGAGAGTTAGGGTTGTTCGGCAGGGCTTGCAGCCCTGCACCTGCAGAGGCAACGGCAACGGCCGAAGCAACAGCAACAGCGGGGTTCCTGTGGGTAGGCGGGGTGGGTCCGGTTGCGGGGGACGCCGTAAATCCGTCCATGGAGGCTCGGTCGCGCCATCCATGGCGCTCACGCCCCCGCAACCGGACCCACCCCGCCTTCGACAGATTTCCGCTGCTGTTGGTGGGTGCCGACCGTTGGTCGGCACGGGGTCGGATCCGAATTTGAGTCTCGATTTCTGACAGATCTCATCCACGCATGGCGTGGATCTACTGCCATCACCGAATTGCGTCTGGGGCAGAGCCCCCTGAGTCAGGGGGCGGCCGCGAAGCGGCGGGGGTCTGGGAGCTGGTAAGTGGGGCCCACGTTTCGCGCAGCGAAGCGTGGGAGCGACAGCGCGCATGCGATGTCGCGGTCCCTGGGCGCCGCCCGGCCGACTTCCGCCACTTGCGGTGGCAACGCCTGCCCACTAGCCTTCGGCGGTCGTTCACCACCCAAGGATCGCCCGTGAAACACCGTCATCTCCTGCTGGCCGCGGCAGTCGCCGCCGCTACGCTGGCCCTGGCCGCCTGCAAGAAGGAAGCTGCCCCAGGCACCGATACCGCCAGCAGCAGCGCACCGGCCGGCGAAACCGCCGACCAGTTCGTGGCCCGCATCAATGCCGAATTCAAGGCGGCCTACCCGGAGATGACCTCGGCGCAGTGGCTGTCCTCCACCTACATCAACAGCGATTCAGAGCGCATCGCAGCCAAGGCCAACGAGCGTTCGCTGACCCAGCTCAACAGCTGGATCGAGCAGGCCGGCAAGTTCGATGGCAAGCCGATGAGCGAAGACAGCAAGCGCGCGATCCACCTGCTGAAGCTGATGTCGTCGATGCCGGCGCCGCGCGACCCGGCCAAGCTGGCCGAACTGACCCAGATCGCCACCCGCATGGAAGGCAGCTACGGCGCAGGCAAGTACTGCACCGACGCCAACGATCCCAACTCCTGCCGCCAGCTGGGCGAACTGGAGCAGGTGCTGGCGCGCAGCCGCGACTATGACCAGCAGCTCGATGCCTGGCAGGGCTGGCACAGCACCACCAAGAGCATGCGCGGTGATTACCAGAAGTTCGTCGGCCTGGTGAATGAAGGTGCCAAGGGCATGGGCTTCACCGATGCCGGGCAGATGTGGCGCAGTGGCTATGACATGCCGCCGGAGCAGATCGGACCGGAAACCGATCGCCTGTGGGAACAGGTCAAGCCGATGTACGAGCAGCTGCACTGCTATGCGCGCGGCAAGCTGGACAAGACCTATGGCAAGGACAAGGCCGAGGTGGGCAACGGCCTGATCGCCGCGCACCTGATGGGCAACATGTGGCAGCAGGACTGGTCCAACCTGTGGGACCAGCTGGAACCGTACCCGGGCGCTGGCAGCCTGGACATCACCGCGGCGCTGGAGAAGCAGTACCAGACCAACCTGAGCGCGGCGCTGGCCAAGGCCGGCAAGGATGCGAACGTGGCCGCGCAGTACAAGGCGCAGCGCGAGGCCGAACTGCGCACCGCCAAGCAGATGACCGAGCGTGCACAGGACTTCTACGTATCGCTGGGCATGCCGTCGTTGCCGCAGTCGTACTGGGACAAGACCCAGTTCATCAAGCCCGATGACCGCGACGTGGTCTGCCACGCCAGTGCGTGGGACATGAACATGGAAGGCGATGTGCGCACCAAGATGTGCATCAAGCCCAACGAAGAGAACTTCACCACCATCTACCACGAACTGGGCCACATCTATTACGACCTGGCCTACAACCCGCTGCCGCCGCTGTTCCAGGGCGGTGCCAACGATGGCTTCCATGAAGCGATCGGCGACACCATCGTGCTGGCGATGACGCCGAAGTACCTCAGCTCGATCGGGCTGGTCGACGCGCCGACCGAGAGCCGCGAAGCGGTCATCAACAACCAGATGCGCATGGCGCTGTCGGGTGTGTCGTTCCTGCCGTTCGGCCTGATGATCGACCGCTGGCGCTGGGGCGTGTTCGATGGTTCGATCACCGCGGACAACTACAACAAGGCCTGGTGGGACCTGAAGGCCAAGTACCAGGGCGTGGCACCGGCCAGCGCCCGTGGCGAGGAGTTCTTTGATCCGGGTGCCAAGTACCACGTGCCGGGCAACACCCCGTACACCCGCTACTTCCTGGCGCGCATCCTGCAGTTCCAGTTCTACAAGGGCCTGTGCGATGCCTCCGGCTTCAAGGGCCCGCTGCACGAGTGCACCTTCTACGGCAACAAGGAAGCCGGCCAGAAGTACTGGGCGATGCTGAGCAAGGGCGCCAGCCAGCCGTGGCAGGCCACGCTGAAGGAACTGACCGGCTCGGACAAGCTCGATGCCGGCCCGATGATCGAGTACTTCAGCCCGGTCAACGCCTGGTTGAAACAGCAGAACGAAGGCCAGATGTGCGGTTGGCAGGCCAGCGCGGCACCGGCGGCGAAATGAAAAAAGGGCGGATCCGCGAGGATCCGCCCTTTTCCGTTTCGGTAGCGCCGGGCCATGCCCGGCGAGCGCAGCCGCGTAATGAAAAGCCGCCGGGCATGGCCCGGCGCTACCGCGATGACGATCAGTTGCTCTTCTTCGCCGCCAGCTGCGCGGCCAGCGCGGCCTTGAATTCCTCGAAGGTCTGCCCCTTCTCGTTGGCTTCGGCCTGCGCCGCATCGCGCAGCGCATCCGAATAGATCAAACGCACCGGTGTGCCCTGCCGTTCGTGCAGTTCACCGGCCTGCATGATCAGCGCCAGCACCTGGGCGGCACTTTCGCTCTGGCCGGCGATGCGGCCATCCATGCCCAGCACCCATTCGCCATCGCGGCGGACGACGCCGGCCAGCAGCGTGCGCTGCGTGTCGCGCAGTTCGGCATGCGGCTCGACGGGCGAGGCGGTGGCGGCGGCCTTGTTGGCAGCCTGCTGTTCCTGGCGACGGCGCTGGTCGCGGCGGGATTTGGAAGAGGTCGACATCAGTGGGGCTTGCATTGCGGGGGCGCAAGGATAACCCACACCCCCTGCATGCCGGTTCACGCCGGTGCGGTAGCGGCTCAGTCCAGCACCCGCCCCTTCCGCCAGTACCCCATGAAGGTGATCGCGCGGCGATCCAGGCCACAGTCCTTCAGAAGATACCGGCGGATCGCCATCACCGCGCCGGCCTCGCCCGCTACCCAGGCATACAGCGCGCCCTCCGCGCTGGTGTCAGCCTGCTCCCACAGGATCTGCGCGTCGACGTCGATGTCGTCCAGTTCGGCGGCCTCGGCCATGGTCGAGGCCGCCGCCAGCCGCGCCTGCGCCGCCTGCAGCAACCGCTGCCCATGGGCCTGCTGCCCGCGTGGCAACCACACCAGTTCGGCCGTGGCCGGGGCCTTCAATGGCACCGCATCACCGGCCTGGGCGATCTCCAGCAGGGCCAGCGTGCGCGGCGGATCGGCCAGCCCGGCCAGTTCCTCGAGGATGCCGGCCACCGCCGGCAATGCGGTCTCATCGGCCACCAGCAGCACCTGGCCTACCCCGGCTGGCGGCTTCCATTCCCAGCCCTCGCTGCTGTCCGCACAGTCGGCATCGGGGGCCAGCAGCACCACGCGGTCGCCCGGCCGTGCATGCGTGGCCCAGCGCGAGGCCGGTCCGGTCTGGCCATGCAGCACGAAGTCGACGTCGACCTCGCACTCGCCGGCACGCAGCTGGCGGAGGGTAAAGGTGCGCATCGGCGGCCGCGCCTCATCGGGCAGTGCCCGGTAACGGGCATACCAGTCTTCGCCGCCGGGCACGTCCGGCGCGTCCTGGCCGGGCAAGGGGAAAAACACCTTGATACGCTGGTCCGGGCCTTCGGTCTTCATGCGCGCCACGTCGGCGCCGGTGAACACCATGCGGTCCAGGGAAGGAGAAATAACGCGGCGCTCCTTCAGCGCCACCTCGAACAGGCGGTAGGTCTGCTGCGCAGCCATGCGGGTACCTCATGCGACGACATCGGAATGGCTGGCTGCCGTGCACCCACGAACCGGCTCGCTGGAAACCCCAGCCTACTCCCTGCCCGCAGCGCCACAACGGATCCGCGCGTGATGACGCGCCCTACCCCTGCGCGACGCTCAATGCGCCGTGCCGGCTGCCTCTGATGCGCGCTCGCGCTGGTGCTCCCAGTACCAGAACACGAAGCCAGCCGCGAAGAAGCCCGCCTGTCCCAGTGCCAGGTGCAGCGGGTTGTTGTGCAGCAGCGGCGAAACCACGCCAGCCACCACGGTGCTGATCATCAGCTGCACGAACGCCTGCAGCGACGACGCCAGGCCGCGCTGCAGCGGATACATGTCCAGCACCGCCAGCGCCAGGATCGGGAAGATCAGCGCCATGCCCATGCCGCCAAGGAAGATCGGCATCACCGCCCACGGCAGCGCGAACTGCGGCGCCAGGGTGACGTAGCCGATGTTCAGCACGGCAGAGACCGCACACAGGGTGAATCCGAGCGCGACCTGCCGGGTCGGTGTGCTGTGCCCGGCCATGCGCCCGGACAGGAACGAACCGGTGGTCATGCCGCCGATGGTGGGAATGAACAACCACGCAAAGCCACCTTCACCCAGATGCAGGTGCTGCATCACGATGGCCGGCGCCGAGGAGATGTACAGGAAGATGCCGCCGAACCCGATGCTGCCGGCCAGGGCCAGGCGCAGGAACCGCGGATTGAAGCCGATGCGCACGTAATCGCGCAGCAACGTGCGTGGCGACAGGGCGATCCGCGCCTCCACCGGATGGGTTTCCGGCAGGAAGCGCGCGGTGGCCGCCAGCAGCACCAGCGCGAATACCACCAGGAACCAGAAGATCAGCGGCCAGCCGGCACCGCTGAGCAGGATCCAGCCACCGATGATCGGCGCGATGGCCGGGGCGATACCAAACAGCATCGACACCTGGCTCATCAGCCGCTGCGCGTCGTGGCCGTGGTACAGATCGCGGATCACCGCGCGGCCGACGATCATGCCCACGCCGGCCGACAGGCCCTGCAGTGCGCGGAACGCCAGCAGCGTGGTCAGGTCGGTAGACAACGCACAGCCCACCGAGGCGCCGACGAAGATCACCAGGCCGCCGAGGATCACCCGCTTGCGCCCCCACGCATCGGACAGCGGGCCATGGGCCAGGCTCATCAGGCCGTAGAACAGCAGGTAGACGCTGATGGTCTGCTGCACCGCCACCTCGTCCACCGCCAGGCGCTGGGCCAGCTGCGGAAACGCAGGAAAGATGGTGTCGATCGAGAACGGACCGAACATGGCCAGGCCAGCGAGCAACAGGGCCATGCGGCGGGTGGAAGGAGCAACGGCGGCGGTCATCGGGCAAGCGTCCGGCAGGGCCATGCATGACACGCACGGCGGGCGCCGATCCCCTGCAGCAGGGACGGCGCCAGATGAATACGAGAATCCCACCATCATAGGTGGGGAATGCGCGCGATGCCATGCACGGATGCACAGAACGCACGCCCGGGCCATCGGCCATTCAGCCCCGTGAGGCCCGCCCGGGCCACCGTCAGGCGCCGGCAACGAGCTATAATCGGCGGGCAACACGGTGGGAGAAGCAGGTCACCGCTGCCGAAGGCGCAACGCCCGTAATCGCTCAGGCCCGATACCACCCGTAACAGAACTCTGGAGAGACCGGTTCGATCCGGCGCCGAAGGGGCACGAAGCTGCGGTTTTCCGCGCTTTTAAACTCTCAGGCAAAAGGACAGAGGGGCGCCCGCAGACCGCCGACCGGCGGCTTGTGCCCGTGCGTGTGCCCTTTCCTGACGGATCCTTCGCCATGTCCCAGAACACCCCTTCCCTGCGTGAGCTCGAGCACCATTCGGCGTTCGTCGAGCGCCACATCGGCCCCAACGATGCCGAGATCGCGCAGATGCTCGGCGTCATCGGCCACGCATCGCTGGATGCGATGACCGATGCCATCGTGCCGGCCAAGATCAAGTCGCCGGCACCGCTGGCGCTGCCGGAGTCGATCACCGAAGTGCAGGCGCTGGCGAAGATCCGCGCGATCGCCGACAAGAACACCGTGCTGCGGAGCTTCATCGGCCAGGGCTACTACGGTACCCACACGCCGAACGTGATCCTGCGCAACATCCTGGAAAACCCGGCCTGGTACACCGCCTACACCCCGTACCAGGCGGAAATCTCGCAGGGCCGCATGGAAGCGCTGATCAACTTCCAGACCCTGTGCGCAGACCTGACCGGCATGGAAATCGCCAACGCCTCGCTGCTGGACGAAGCCACGGCCGCCGCTGAAGCGATGACCCTGGCCAAGCGCTCGGCCAAGTCGAAGTCGGACACCTTCTTCGTGCACGACGCCGTGCACCCGCAGACGCTGGAACTGCTGCGCACCCGCGCCGAGCCCATGGGCATCGTGCTGCGCGTGGGCACCCCGGCCGAAGCGCTGGAAGCGGAAGCCTTCGGCCTGCTGCTGCAGTACCCGGACACCTTCGGCCAGGTGGGCGACTACAAGGCACTGGTCGATGCCGTGCACGCGCGCGGCGGCCTGGTGGCCGTGGCCACCGACCTGCTGGCACTGACCCTGCTGGCGGCCCCGGGCGAATGGGGTGCGGACATCGTGGTCGGCAACAGCCAGCGTTTCGGCGTGCCGTTCGGCTTCGGTGGCCCGCATGCTGCGTTCATGGCCTGCCGTGACGCCTACAAGCGTTCGATGCCGGGCCGCTTGATCGGCGTCTCGATCGACGCACAGGGCAACCCGGCCTACCGCCTGACCCTGCAGACCCGCGAACAGCACATCCGCCGCGAGAAGGCCACCTCCAACATCTGCACCGCACAGGTGCTGCTGGCGGTGATGGCCTCGATGTATGCGGTCTACCACGGTCCGGAAGGCCTGACCCGCATCGCCCGCCGCACCCATCGCCTGGCCGCCATCCTGGCCAGCGCGCTGCGCACTGCCGGTGTGCAGGTCGGTGCCGACTTCTTCGACACGCTGCACGTCACCGGTGTCGACGCCGGCGCGATCCATGCCAAGGCCCGTGCCGCCGGCTACAACCTGCGTGCGATCGACAGCAGTTCGGTCGGCGTCAGCCTGGACGAGACCGCCACCCGCGCCGACATCGTCGCCGTAGGCGCGCTGTTCGGTGCCACCGTTGATGTGGACGCGCTTGATGCCAGCACCGCCGATGCGCTGCCGGCCGGCCTGCTGCGCCAGTCCGCGTTCCTGACCCACCCGGTGTTCAACACCCACCACAGCGAGCACGAACTGCTGCGCTACCTGCGTTCGCTGGCCGACAAGGACCTGGCGATGGACCGCACGATGATCCCGCTGGGCTCGTGCACCATGAAGCTCAACGCCACCGCCGAAATGATTCCGGTGACCTGGCCGGAGTTCTCGCAGATCCACCCGCTGGTGCCGGCCGAGCAGGCGCTGGGCTACAAGGAACTGATCGATTCGCTGGAAGCGATGCTGGTCGAGTGCACCGGCTACGACGCCGTCAGCCTGCAGCCGAACTCCGGTGCGCAGGGCGAATACGCCGGCCTGCTGGCGATCCGCGCCTACCACCGCTCGCGTGGCGAAGATCACCGTGACATCTGCCTTATCCCGGATTCGGCGCATGGCACCAACCCGGCCTCGGCGCAGATGTGCGGCATGAAGGTCGTGGTCACCAAGACCGATGCCAACGGCAACGTCGACGTCGAAGACATCCGCCTCAACGCCGAGAAGTACAGCGACCGCCTGGCCGCGATCATGATGACCTACCCGTCCACGCACGGCGTGTTCGAGGAAGAGGTGGTGGAGATCTGCGAGATCATCCACAAGCATGGCGGCCAGGTGTACACCGACGGGGCCAACATGAACGCCCTGGTCGGCGTGGCCAAGCCGGGCAAGTGGGGTTCGGACGTTTCGCACCTGAACCTGCACAAGACCTTCTGCATCCCGCACGGCGGCGGCGGCCCGGGCGTTGGCCCGTGTGCGGTCAAGTCGCACCTTGCCCCGTTCCTGCCGGGCAAGCTGGGTGACAACGGTCCGGTCGGCATGGTCAGCGCCGCCAGCTTCGGCAGCGCCTCGATCCTGCCGATCAGCTGGATGTACATCGCGATGATGGGCACCGAGGGCCTGCGCAAGGCCACCCAGGTCGCCCAGCTCAACGCCAACTACATCGCCAAGCGCCTGGCCCCGCACTTCAAGACCCTGTACACCGGTCGCAACGGCCTGGTCGCGCACGAGTGCATCCTGGACGTGCGTCCGCTGGAGAAGACCAGCGGCATCGGTGCCGAAGACGTGGCCAAGCGCCTGATCGACTTCGGCTTCCATGCTCCGACCCTGAGCTTCCCGGTGGCCGGCACGCTGATGGTCGAACCGACCGAAAGCGAATCGCTGCACGAGCTGGACCGCTTCATCGACGCGATGATCCAGATCCGCGAAGAGATCACCGCGATCGAAGACGGCCGCCTGGACCGCGAGGACAACCCGCTGAAGAACGCCCCGCACACGGCCACGGCCGTGACCGCCAGCGAGTGGACCCACGCCTACCCGCGCGAGCTGGCCGCCTTCCCGCTGCCGAGCCTGAAGCTGCAGAAGTACTGGCCGCCGGTAGCCCGCGTCGACAACGTGTACGGCGACAAGAACGTGATGTGTGCCTGCATCCCGGTCGATGCCTACAAGGATGATGAAGTCGAGGCGTAAGCCATCGCGGCATCGGAAATGAGAACGGCCCGCGCAAGCGGGCCGTTCTCGTTTTCCAGTAGATCCACGCCATGCGTGGATGCTTTGCCGTCATGGGTCGGGCATCTGCCCCAGGCTCAACTGCCACGACACGCCGAAGCGGTCCTGCACCCAGCCGTAGCGGCTGCTGAAATCCTGCTCGCCCACCGGCATCAGCCAGTGCCCGCCGTCACCCAGCACGCGCGCGGCACGCTCGAATGATTCGGCGCCGGAACACTCGACGAACAGCGACATCGAGGGCGTGAAGGTGAAGTCGTGCACATCCAGGCTGTCAAAGCACAGGTAGTGGGTGCCGCCGAGCAGGAAAATGGCCTGGCGGACCTGCCCGGGCGCGCCCGGGCCCGCCCCGTCCGGGTGGCGCTGCAGGGCCAGCAGGCGGAATTCGGCGAAGGCTTCGGCGTACAGGGCCAGCGCCGCTTCGGCCTGGCCGGTGAACATCAGGAAGGGACGGCTGCGCAGCATGCGGTGCTCCCGTTCGTCGGGCCGGTGATGGCCCACCCGATCAGGATGGCACGGCGGATGTGCAGCCCCCGTGGTAGTGCCGGCCGCTGGCCGGCAACGCCGATCAGGCCTCGCGCATGCGCCGGGCGATGGCGCTGCTGGCCGCGATGGTCGCCGTCAGCGCCACCATCGACAGGAACTGCAGGCGCGTATGCGCTTCACTCAGCAGCAGGCCGAAGATCAGCGCCAGGATCGCCAGCGCACAGACGGTCAGCCACGGGAAGCCCGCCATGCGGAACGGCAGGCGCGTGCCCAGGCGGTCGGCGCGACGGCGCAGCACCAGCTGCGAGACCAGCGACAACGTCCACACCAACAGGCAGGTGGAGCCGACGATGTTCAGCAGCACCGGCAACACCTTGTCCGGGAACAGCAGTTCCATGATGGTGGCAGCAAAGCCGAACAGGACGCTGGCCAGCACCGCGATCACCGGCACCTGGCGCGGATCGGTCCAGCCCAGCACGGCCGGCGCTTCGCGGCGTTGCGCCAGCGAATACATCATGCGCGAGGCGCCGTAGAGGTTGGCATTGAGCGCTGACAGCAGGGCGATCACCGCGATCAGGGTGATGGCGGTGGCCGCACCCGGAATATTGGCGACATCGAGAACCGCGGCAAACGGCGACTTCAGCGCTTCGCTCGTCCACGGCACCACGGCGATGATCACGCTCAGCGAACCGATGTAGAACACCAGGATGCGCCAGGCCACGGTGCGGATGGCACGGGCGATGCTGCGCTCGGGGTCTTCGGTCTCCGCCGCAGCGACGGCCACGATTTCGGTGCCACCGAAGGCGAACACCACCACCAGCAGCGCCGCGCCGATGCCGGCCAAGCCCTTCGGTGCGAAGCCACCGTGCTCGGTGAAGTTGCTCAGGCCCGGCGAGGCCACCTGCGGCAGCCAGCCCATCAGCAGCGCCACGCCCACGGCGATGAAGGCCAGGATCGCCGCCACCTTGAGGATGGCGAACCAGAATTCGAACTCGCCGAAGTTCTTCACCCCGAGCAGGTTGATCGCGGTGAAGAACAGCATGAAGGCCAATGCCGCCATCGGCACCGGCACCACCGGCCAGACCGTGGCCAGCAACCCGGCCGCACCCACCGCCTCGGCGGCGATCACGATGACCAGCTGCACCCACCACAGCCAGCCCACGGTGGCACCGGCGGTGGCGCCCATGGCATCGGCCGCATACACCGAGAACGCACCGCTGGTCGGCTTGGACGCGGCCATTTCACCCAGCGCGTTCATCACGATGATCACCAGCGCACCGGCCACCAGGTAGGACACCAGCACCGCCGGACCGGCCGCCTGCACGCCCACGCCGGAGCCGAGGAACAGGCCGGCGCCGATGGCGCTGCCCAGCCCCATCATGATCAGCTGGCGTGGCTTGAGCGAATGGCCGAGGCGGGAGGGCGAAGCGGTCGTATCGGGGGTGGCGGGCATCGGCAGGGCTGGCGGCGGCTACAAGGGCGACACCTTACCGTGTCCAGCCGCCGCGGGGATAGGCACAGCGCAGCAGGAAACTCAGGCCGGTACCAGCTCGCCGACATTGCCGCCGATACGGGCGCGGTAGGCGCGCGGGGAGAAACCGGTTTCAGCCTTGAACTTGCGGGTGAACGCGCTCTGGTCGCTGAAACCGCAGGCCTGGCCGATGCAGGCAATGCTCTCGTTGCCATGCAGCAGGTGCATGGCCATCTGGATCCGCAGCCGGGTCAGCACCTGCTGCGGCGTCATCTGGAACACCTTGCGGAAGCTGCGCTCCAGCTTGGACAACGAGAACCCGGTGATGTCCAGCAGCGTCTGCATCCGCACGTTCTCGGCGTAGTGCGTATTGAGGTGGGCCAAGGCCAGACGGAGCTGCTCGTACTGGGTCCCCAGGCTGTCCTTCTGGCCGAGGTCGCGGGAAATGCCGATCAGCCCCTCGACCTGCCCGTCCACCAGCAGCGGGCGTTTGCAGGTCAGGCACCAGCCCGGTTCGCGGTTGGCGAACAGGTGCAGCTCCATGAGGTTCTCGATCACCTCGCCGGACAGCACGCGTGCGTCCTGGTCGACATAGTCCGCACTCAGGCCGGTGGGATAGATCTCGGCCGCGGTGCGTCCGATCACGTCCTTGCGCGCACGCAGGCCCAGCCGTCGCAGCATGGTCTGGTTGACGTAGGTGTAGCGGCCCTGGCGGTCCTTCATGAAGAACAGCACGTCCGGAATGGCGTCGAACAGGGCTTCGATGTCGGCGGGTTCGACTCGCATGCGGCAAGCATACCCGAGCCGCCGATTTGTCTGCGCGTTCACTCCCACGGGACCGTGCATTAACGCCAGCGGCGCCACTGTCTGGGGTCTGCCCCCTACCCGCTCCAGGAGATCCTCCATGGCCGCCAGCAAGCCGACCGGCAAGCGCGCTCCCGCCACCACCTCCGCCGACCGTGACAGCCGCGGCCAGGGCGATGAACTGCATCAGCTCGCAGGAGGCGCCCATCCGGTACTGACCAGCAACCAGGGCATTCCGGTTGCAGACAACCAGAACTCCCTGCGCCAGGGACCGCGTGGACCCACCCTGCTGGAAGACTTCCTGCTGCGCGAGAAGATCACCCACTTCGACCACGAGCGTATTCCCGAGCGCATCGTCCATGCACGCGGTTCGGCCGCCCATGGCTTCTTCGAACTGACCCGCTCGCTGGGCAAGGTGACCCGGGCGAAGATCCTCACCGAGGTCGGGGTGAAGACGCCGGTGTTCACCCGCTTCTCCACCGTTGCCGGCGGCGCCGGCTCGGTCGACACCCCGCGCGACGTGCGCGGCTTCGCGGTGAAGTTCTACACCAGGGAAGGCAACTGGGACCTGGTCGGCAACAACATTCCGGTGTTCTTCATCCAGGACGCGATCAAGTTCCCCGACCTGATCCATGCGGTGAAGATGGAACCGGACCGCGCCTTCCCGCAGGCGGCCAGCGCACACGACACGTTCTGGGATTTCGTCTCGCTGATGCCCGAATCGATGCACATGATCATGTGGGCGATGAGCGACCGCACGATTCCGCGCTCGCTGCGCACCATCGAAGGCTTCGGCATCCACAGCTTCCGCCTGCTGGATGAGGAAGGGAACTCCACCTTCGTCAAGTTCCACTGGCGGCCGAAGCTGGGGCTGCAGTCCACCGTCTGGGACGAGGCGCTGAAGTTGCAGGCCGCCGACAACGATTTCCACCGCCGCGACCTGTTCGAGGCGATCCAGCGCGGCGACTTCCCCGAGTGGGAGCTGGCCGTGCAGCTGTTCACCGAAGAACAGGCCGATGGCTTCCCGTTCGACCACCTGGACCCGACCAAGATCATTCCCGAGTCGCTGGTGCCGCTGCAGGTGATCGGACGCATGGTGCTGGACCGCTGGCCGGACAATTTCTTCGCCGAGACCGAGCAGGTCGCCTTCTGCCCGGCCAACGTGCCGCCGGGCATCGATTTCAGCAACGACCCGCTGCTGCAGGGGCGGCTGTTCTCCTATCTGGATACCCAGCTGATCCGGCTGGGCGGACCGAACTTCAACCAGATTCCGATCAACGCACCGAAGTGCCCGTTCGCCAACCACCAACGCGATGGCCACATGCAGATGCAGGTGCCGAAGGGGCGCGTGGCCTACGACCCCAGCTCGCTGCAGGAAGACAGCCCGCGCGAGACGCCCGCCGGTTTCCGCAGCCACGCCAGCGCCGATGATGGGCGCAAGGGCCGCACCCGCGCGGAGAGCTTTGCCGACCACTACAGTCAGGCGCGGATGTTCTTCCGCAGCCTGGAAAAACCGGAACAGGCGCACCTGGCCTCGGCGCTGGTGTTCGAGCTGTCGAAGGTGGAAACCGAGAAGGTGCGCGTGCGCACCGTCAGCCATCTGCGCAACATCGACGAAGGCCTGGCCAAGCGCGTGGCCGACGGGCTGGCACTGGGCACCCTGCCCGCCCCGGCACCGACGGCAACCCCTGCACAGGACCTGCCCGCCGCACCCGAGGTGCGCGTGATCGGCCGCAACAAGCCCCTGCTGCAGGGGCGCTGCATCGGCATCCTGTTCGACGAGGGCTCCGATGCACGGGTGATCGCCACTCTGCGCAAGGCCGCCGAAAAGGCCGGCGCCAGCGTCAAGCTGGTCGCGCCGAAAATTGGCGGTGCCACACTCAGCGACGGCAAAACGCAGGCCGCCGATGGACAGCTGGCCGGTACCCCGTCGGTGGTGTTCGACGCAGTGGCGGTCGTGCTGAGTGCCGACGCCGGCAAGGCCTTGGCCAAGGAAGCGGCAGCCGTGGGCTTTGTCAGCGATGCCTGGGCGCACCTGAAAGCCATCGCCAGTGACGAAGGCGCACAGCCCCTGCTGAAGGCAGCGCGCGTCGGCAACGATGCCGGTACCGTCGAGGCCGAGGACAGCAAGGCCTTCCTCACCGCTGCCGCCACCCGCCAGTGGGCACGCGAGCCGAAGCTGCGCCTGCTGGCCTGACCATCCGACAGGAGAATCCCCATGCCCCGTGGTGACAAATCCGCCTATACCGACAAGCAGAAGCGCCAGGCCGAGCATATCGAAGAGAGTGAGCGCGAACGCGGTGCCAGTGAAGGCACCGCCGAGCGCATCGCCTGGGCCACCGTGAACAAGCAGGATGGTGGTGGCAAGCGCAGCGGCAGCGCGCGCAAGGCAACGAAGAAGGTGGCCAGAAAGACAACGGCGAAGAAGGCTTCCGCAAGCAAGGCGCCGGCGAAGAAGGTGGCGAATAAGACCGCTGCGAAGAAGACGCCTGCGAAGAAGGCCGCCACCAGGAAGACTGCTGCAAAGAAGGTGGTGAAGAAGGCGCCTGCGAAGGTCCCTGCAAAGAAGGCGGCCGCCAGGAAGGCAACGCAGAAGAGCGCCTCACGCAGCACCGCAGCGAAGAAGGCCGCGAAGACCCGTGCAGCAAAAAAGGCGGTACGCAAGACCGCGGCGAAGAAGGCCGCACGCACCCGCGCCGGCAATTAGCCGGTAGCGGGCAGCGCCCTCACCCAACCGGCCACCACCGCGGCGGCCGGTTCGGCACAGGCCTGCAGCAGCAGATGCGGCCCGTCCAGGGCCACGTGCCGCGCGTCCGGCAGCAGGGTCTGCAGCTCGGCTACGCTCGGCGGCCACAGCAGCCGGTCATGACCCGCCTGCAGGCACAGCGTCGGCACCCCGATCTGCGGCAGCAATGCGCGTACGTCCACCCGCAGGGTCGCTGCGGCGCGCTGCCGCAACGTGGTCGCTGGAACCTGAGCCAACGCAGCGCGCAGCATCGGCATGTGCTCGCCGGTGCGCCACCGCCCCAGCAGCAGGCGCGCCAGCATCGCCACGGGAGGCACCGGCCAGGCCGGTGACAGCAGTGCCGCGCCGGCTGCCGGCAATGGCACGGGCCGGCGCGCAAAGGTCGCGGCCAGCACCAGTCCGCGCAGCGCTGCGGGCTGGCGCGCGGCCAGCTCGACTGCCAACGGCCCCGAGAAGGACTCGGCAAGCAGGATGAAGGGGGGGGCGGGGCAGCTGCGGCCACAGCCATCTGGCAAGCGTGGCGTAATCCTGCCCGCCCTGCGCAGGCAGCGCGATCGCCTGCGTCGTCAGCCCATGAGCCTGCAGTGCGGACAGCAACGGGGTCGACATGCTGCCGGTGCCATCCAGGCCTGGCAGCATCAGTACGTGCAGCGGCGCGGCCGACGCGGCATCACAGCCCTGTTTTTCCTCACGTCCCGTTCCCATGCCAGCTCCTTTGCTGGCAAGCATCGCCCGGATCGGCAGGCGAAGGAACCTCTTCCTGGCTCTCCCTCTGCTGTGCCGGCCAAGGTTGCGCGATACTGCCGGCTCCGCCGCAGGATGCGGCTACCAAGGAGAGCGTTGATGCGAGGGACCTACGCACTGGCCATGATGGCCCTGATGCTGCCAATGACCACCTTTGCCAGCGATGGCTGGATAAATGGCGACGGCAAGGCGGTGCCGCAGACCGATGCCATGAAATCCAGCGATGGCTTTGCGGCATCCCTGCTGGTCACCTCCGACGCCGACTGGCGGGCCAAGTGGGAAACTCCACCGGAGAGCACTCCCAGCTTTACCGAGGCCAGCGAAGTCCACCTGGGCGGAGAATTGTTCCTGCTGACATTCCTGTCCAACCCGCAACTGGATGAGAACCGCGTACCCAAGGTGCACTGCGATCTGCGCATGCTTCGCCCGGACGGCAGTACCAGTGTCGACGAACGCGATGTTCCCTGCTTCACTGCCGCCCTGCCCGGCCCGCCAACCCTGCTGTACATGACCAGTGTGCAGCTGAAGTTCGTCGCCGAGGCAGGTGACCCGAAGGGCACTTGGACCGCGCAGGTGGTGGTCAGGGATCTGTTGCGGAATGTAAGCCTGCCCCTGCAGGCCCGCTTCGACGTCCGTTGACAGGAGGCCTGCAGATGAAGATGCGACGACTGCTGAGCTGGACAGGCCTTGCGCTGTGCGTGGTCTACCTGCTGTTGACCACGTGGCTGGTCCACGGCGCGCAGACAGACGCCGACCCGAAGGGTACCTACATCCTGATGGCACTCCCCATCACCCTGCAGTCCGCCGCGCTTGATGCCATCGGCGCAGGCAGCCTGTTGTACGGCAAGCCCTGGTCGACCGCGTATGCGGTGCTGGTTCCGCCAACCCTGCTGTTGCTGTACGCGGCCGGTTGGTTGATCGAACGCTCGGCACGCGGGCGCTAGCGGCCCTCAACCGTTGCGTGCATCGACGCCCCGCATGCGGGTCATCGCATGCAGGGCGCCATCCAACATCGCGCTGTCGTTGGCTTACGCCGCGCGTGCAGGCAGGCTGGGCATGCGTGCCCCCTGCTCCAGCTGGAACACCGACACCGACGTGGTCAGCGCATGCGCCTGCTCTTCCAGCGCGCGGCTGGCTGCGGTCGCCTCCTCCACCAGCGCAGCGTTCTGCTGGGTCACCTGGTCCATCTGCACCACCACCTGGTTGACCTGTTCGATGCCGGCCGCCTGCTCCTTGCTGGCGGCGGCGATGTCGCTCATCAGCTGTGTGGTACGCGAGCTCGCCTGGGCCACGCGGGCAATGGCGGCTTCCGATTCGACGGTCACGGCTAGACCACTCTGCACCTTGGCAGCGGCGTCCTCGATCAACTCCTTGATCTCCTTGGCAGCGACACCGGCACGCTGTGCCAGCGTACGCACTTCGCTGGCCACCACCGCAAAGCCGCGGCCCTGTTCGCCGGCACGCGCCGCTTCCACTGCAGCGTTCAGCGCCAGGATGTTGGTCTGGAAGGCGATGCCATCGATCACCGTGGAGATTTCCGAAATGCGCGCCGAAGACTGGTCGATCTCGCCCATCACCGCGGCCATCTGCGCCATGGCCTGCTCGGTCTCGCGCACGGCAACGCCGGCCGCATGCGCTTCGCTGTCGGCCTGGCGTGCCAGCTCGGCGTTCTGGCGCACGGTCGAGGTCAGCTCTTCCATCGAGGCGGCAGCCTCTTCCAGATTCGCGGCCTGTTGTTCGGTACGGCGCGACAGATCGTTGTTGCCGGCCGCCAGTTCCTGTGCCGCGTTGTTGATGCTGTCGGCGGCCACCTGGATGCCACGCACGATTCCGGTCAGCTGCGTGGTGGTGGCGTTGGCATCGTCACGCATGCGCGCGAACACGCCCTCGTACTCGCCCTCCATGCGCGCGGTGAGGTTGCCATGCGAGATGGCGCGCAGCACGTCGGAGACATCGGCGATGCTGGCCTGCGAACTGGCCATCATGCCGTTGAGGTGGTTCACCATCGCCTGGAACTGGTACTGGAATGCTGCGGCGTCGCCACGCACGCTGAAATCGCCAGCACGCGCGGCACGGGCCAGTTCATCGATCTGCGCGTTGATCGCCATCAGGCTCTGCTTCACCGCCGCCAGGGTACGGGTCAGCGTGCCCTTCTCACCCGGGTACTCGGGCAGATCGCGACTGAGGTCGCCGATGGCATAGCGCTGCATCACCTCGGCCATCAGCAGCTGCACCTGCACGTGCGATTCGACCAGGTGATTGGTGGCCTGCACCATGCGACCGAAGTCGCCGGGGAACGCGCTGGCGTCCATCCGGTAACGGATCGCGCCGGCTTCATGCTGCTCGGCCATCTGCAGCTGCGCGCCGATGGCGGCCTGCACGCTCTGGCGCACGCTGGCCATGGCCTCGCCGAGCTGGGTCAGCTCGTCACGGCCACCCAGGCGGAATTCCTGGTCCAATTCGCCCTTGGACAGGCGCTCGGCCAGCTGCACTGCACGCGCCAGCGGGCCGGTCATGCTGCGACCGATCAGCACCGATGCGGCGATGCCTGCCAGCAGCGCCACGCCACCCAGCACCAGCAGCTGCAGCAGGCTGCGCTCGCCCAGGCGGATCGCCTCGGCAGCGGCCTCGCGGCTTTCCTTTTCTTCATAGGCCACGCCATCGGCCAGTGCCTTGTTCCAGCCATTGGCCGCTTCCTGCACCGGACCCAGGGTCAGCGCCACGGCGCCGGGGAAATCGCCCTGTTCCATCAGTTCGCTGGTCTGCTTGTTGAGCGGACGGGCGAGCGCGCGCTTGGCGGCGATGGTCTCGCCGATCACCTCGCCTTCGGCATCGCCGGGCAGGGCCTGGTAGGCCGTCCAACTGGCCTCGTAGCGCTTGACCAGAGCGGCGATGCGCTGCTCGTCGTTGGCACGGTCTTCGCCCTGGCGGATCAGCATCTCGCGGCGCACGACCATCATCTGGTTGTTGGCATCAAGCATCTCCGACAGCAGCCGCACCTTGGCTACGCCGACCTCGACCACCTGCTCCATCGCGCGCTTCTGCACCATGGTGGCGGTGGCACCGGTGGCGACCACGGCGGCAACCAGCAGCAACAACAGGCCAAAGCCAAGCCCAAGACGCCAGGCGACCCTGACGTTCCTCAAGTAGTTCATGGGGTGAATCCAAAACGGGGGGGATGCGCCCATATCGGCCCGCCAGCCGGGAATCTTGATCGCCTCCCGCTCGACTGCGTCGGAAGCCGTTCACCTTGGTGAGACCCGGCCTCCCGCTTCTGCGGCGGGAGGATGGCCCGGCGGCGCGGCCCCACTGCTCATGCTGGCATCAGTTTTCTTTCACGGCGGCTGCGCAGCGTCTACGGGCAGGGTGGAGGCGTGATCTGCCTGGAGATGCCCATGCCCGTATGCCGCCCCGCCCTGCTCGCCCTGTCGCTGCTGATGTCGCCCGCCTTTGCGCAGACGCCCCCGCCCGCCGGCCTGCCAGCACCCGTCGCCGAAAAGGCCGGCCCTGACACGGCAGCGCGCTCGCCCCTGCACGCGCAGGTACTTCTGGACCGCGCAAACTTCTCTCCGGGCGAGATCGATGGCGAAGTGGGCAGCAATCAACGCCGCGCGGTGTCCGGCTTCCAGGCAGCGCACGGGCTGACAGTCAGTGGCGAACTGGACGACGCCACCTGGAAGGCCCTGCAGGCCGACTCGGTCGGCCCCCTTGCCAGCTACACGCTGACCGCAGAAGACGTGGCCGGTCCGTTCGTCGCGATTCCAAAGAAGCCCGCCGACCAGGCCAAGCTGAAGGCACTGGGCTTCAGCAGCGTGGAGGAATCGCTGGGCGAGCGCTTCCATGCTGCACCGGAGCTGCTGAAGGCGCTCAATCCCGGTGTGGATCTGAGCAAGGCCGGCAGCCGCATCCAGGTGCCCAATATTGCGCCCGCTGCGTTGCCCAAGGCCGCCAAACTGGTGGTCGACAAATCCGACTCCACCCTGCAGCTGCTGGACGCGCAGGGCAAGGTGATCGCGCAGGTACCGGTATCGTCGGGCAGCGAGCACGACCCGCTGCCGATCGGCGAGTGGAAGATCCTCGGCGTCTACCCGGCCCCGCCATTCCACTACAACCCGAAGCTGTTCTGGGATGCCAGGAAGGGCGATCGCAAGGCCACGATCCCGCCCGGCCCGAACAATCCGGTCGGCCGGGTTTGGATCGACCTGTCCAAACCCCATTACGGCCTGCACGGCACACCGGTGCCCGGCCATGTCGGCAAGACCGAATCGCACGGCTGCGTGCGCATGACAAACTGGGATGCGCTGCGCGTGGCTGCAGCCGTGGATACGTCGGTACCGGTCATCATGCAGGAGTGAGCCGATGCGACTAGCGCAACTGATCGTACTGGGGCTGGTGATGGGCGTGGCAGCCGGATGGTGGCTGCAGCGTGATGGCGCGCCGTCCGCTGATGCGGGTATACGCCCCCTTGCAGTGGCGCAGACCTCCGCTGCGGCCGACAGCGCCCGTGCTGTACCCGTGGAGCAGGCGACAACGGCAATCGCTGCGCCCGCCCCAGCAGCAACGGGCGACACACCCTCCGGCCTGCTGCTGCCGGTACAGGGCATCACGCCCTCGCAACTGCAGGACACCTTCACCGACGCACGCAGCGAAGGCCGCGTGCACGATGCGATCGACATCATGGCTGCTGCCGGCACACCGGTACTGGCGGTGGCCGATGGCCATGTCGAGAAGCTGTTCGACAGCGAGCGCGGCGGCCTGACCGTCTACCAGTTCGAACCCAGCGGCCGCTGGTGCTACTACTACGCACACCTGCAGCGCTACGCCGACGGCCTGGCCGAGAAGCAGACCATCAAGCGCGGCGACGTGATCGGCTACGTCGGCAGCACCGGCAACGCAAACCCAGAAGCCCCGCACCTGCATTTCGAAGTGCACGCGCTGGGACCGGAAAAACAATGGTGGAAGGGCGAATCGCTCAACCCCTATCCGCTGCTGAAAAAAGGGGACGGAGGGGATTAAGTCGCAACCCGCACGATTGCTTCAGGGCGCCTGCGCCACGCGCGGGCGCTGCCTGCGCAGCGCGATGGTGAAGATCACCAGTGCGATGCCTGGAATCAGCAGCAACAGTGCCGCCAGTTTCCAGAAGAAGAACGGCCACAACCAGATGTAGTCCAGGTCGGTCAGCTTCAGAAGATCCAGCGGCGGCTGCAGCTCGACCGTCGCCGGCCTGCCCACCAGCGCCGGCTCCACCTCCAGCACGGTTACCCGTAGCCAGGAACGGCCACGGGGCAATGCGTCACCGCGGCCATAGCCGAAGTACGCGGCGGTGAACCCCGCCGTTTCAACGGTTTCCACTCTGCGCACGACCTCCGTCGCGGGCGGGCCAGATCGCACGCTTGCGCGGAAATCCGCATGCTCGTTGGGCGTTTCGATGCGCATCAGCACGTCGGGATCGAGGGCCGGGTCGGCAGCGTTGGGCGCGTAGCGCAGCCGCAACCGCAGGCGATCATCAATGAAGCGGTAGACCGCGATCTCCGCGCTCGCACCGGGGCTCAGCACCAGCGGCAGTGTCTGCGTGCGTGAGGCCAAGTGGTTGGCCACAGCGCCCACCGCCAGCACCACACAAGCGGCTGCCCACAGGCCCCAGAACACCCACAGGGTGATCCGCAGCACCCTGGTCCCTTTCACGCTGACATCGCCGGTCATCGGTCCGCTTCCCTGCTGGCACTACGTACACACTAACGAAAAAGCCCCGCTTTCGCGGGGCTTTTCCTTCACGTCAGCGAGCGGTCGCTCAGGCGAACGGATCCTGCAGGACCATGGTGTGGTCGCGGTCCGGGCCGGTGGAGACGATGCTGATCGGGCAGCCGGCCAGCTCTTCCAGCGAACGCAGGTAGGCACGTGCGGCCGGCGGCAGGTCTTCCCAGTTGGTGATGCCGTGGGTGTTCTCGGTCCAGCCCGGGAACTCCAGGTACACAGGGGTGCACTCTTCCCAGCCCTGCGCGTCCAGCGGCGCGTACTCGGTACGCTTGCCGTTGTATTCGTAGGCAATGCAGACCTTCAGCTTTTCCATGCCGTCCAGCACGTCCAGCTTGGTGATGCACAGGCCGCTGATGCCGTTGATGGCCACCGCGCGCTTGAGGGCGACGATGTCCATCCAGCCGCAACGACGCGGGCGGCCGGTCGAGGCACCGTACTCGGCACCGCGGTCGCGGATGCCCTGGCCGATTTCATCGTCCAGCTCGGTCGGGAACGGGCCACCGCCGACGCGGGTCGCGTAGGCCTTGGCGATGCCCAGCACGTAGTCGATCGCGTCAGCGCCGACGCCAGCACCGGCCAGCGCACCACCCACGGTGGTGTTGGAGCTGGTGACGTACGGGTAGGTGCCGTGGTCGATGTCCAGAAGGGCGCCCTGCGCGCCTTCGAACAGCACGCGCTTACCCTGCTTGCGCAGGTCGTGCAGGATGCCGGCAACGTCCGACTTCATCGGCTGCACGTACTCGCCGAAGGCCAGCGCCTCGTCGAAGGTCTTCTGGAAATCGACCGCGTCGGTCTTCAGGTAGTTGGTCAGCACGAAGTTGTGATAATCCAGCGCCGTGCGCAGGAGTTCTTCCAACTGCTTCGGGTAATGCAGGTCGGCGATGCGGATGCCGCGACGCGCCACCTTGTCTTCGTAGGCCGGGCCGATGCCACGGCCGGTGGTGCCGATCGCCTTGCCGCCGGCAGCGCGTTCGCGCGCCTGGTCCAGGGCGATGTGGTACGGCATGATCAGCGGCGCGGCCGGGGAGATCTTCAGGCGCGAACGCACTTCCACGCCGGAGGTTTCCAGCTCGGCGATTTCCTTCTGCAGCGCAGCCGGCGAGATCACCACGCCGTTGCCGATCAGGCACAGCGCATCGTCACGCAGGATGCCCGACGGGATCAGGTGCAGGACGGTCTTCTTGCCGTTGATGACCAGGGTGTGGCCGGCATTGTGGCCGCCCTGGAAGCGCACGACGGCGCCGATTTCCTCAGTGAGCAGATCGACGATCTTGCCCTTGCCTTCATCGCCCCACTGGGCACCAAGCACTACGACAGACTGACCCATGACGGGTTCCTCTATTTGTTGCGGCCATCGGGGCCGCGGACGGGTAAACCGCAGCGGGGCTGGCCAGCGCTTGGGTGGCGGCTCCAAACGGGGAGCGGCCGGCGATGGAAGGCCCAGACACGGAAAAAGCCGAACGGGGAGGCCCGTCCGGCTTTTGTGCATTATCCGGGTTTCCGGGGTCCGGTGCCACCTTTCCGACGGGCGGCTTCACCAGCCGGTCAGCCACCCTGCCCCGGTAGTGCCGTACCCACCACAGCAGGCTCAACCCGGCCAGCAGGACCAGGCCACCGAAGCTGCGCAGGGCCGGGCTGGGCAGGTCCAGCAGGCGTTCGGCCATGCGCTTCCAGGCCACGGGGGCCACGAACAGCAACAGGCCTTCCAGCACCGCGACCAGACAGACGGCGGCGAACAGATCTTTCATGGGGGAACTCCGGAAAAGCACGAGGCCCGGCGTATGGCCGGGCCCCGTGAGGTACTGCCGTGCGGACTCAGCGATCGTTCTTGAGGTACTGCAGGAACGGGTCGTTCTTGTCCAGCACGATCACGCCGTTGCCGTCGGTCATCGAGCCACGGTAGGCCTCGAGGCTGCGGTAGAACGCGTAGAACGACGGGTCAGCCGAACCGGCCTTGCCGTAGATGCGTGCGGCCTCGGCATCGCCTTCACCACGCAGGCGCTGGGCATCGCGTTCGGCTTCTGCGATCAGCACGGTGCTGTCACGGTCGGCCTGGGCGCGGATGGTCAGCGACTGCTCCTCGCCCTCGGCGCGCAGCTTCGCGGCTTCCTGCTTGCGCTGGGCGCGCATGCGCTCGTACACGTCATTGATCACCTGGCTGTCGGTGGGCAGGTCCACCTGCTTGATGCGCAGGTCGATCATCTGCATGCCCAGCCCGGCAACGGCTTCGTTGATGCCCTTCAGCTGCTCGGCGATCAGCTCGCTGCGGTCGCCGGAGACCAGCTGCTGCAGGGTGCGCGAGTTGATCTGGTTGCGCAGCGAGTCGGTGATGATCGGCGCCAGGCGGGCGTTGGCGATGCGCGGATCGCCGCCGGTGGCACGGAAGTAATCACCCACGTTGGAGATGTAACCGATGGCGAAGAAGTCGACGCTGACGTCCTTCTGCTCGGCCGTGAAGTAACGGGCCGGCGCGGTGTCCAGCACCTGGAAGCGGCGGTCGAACACCCGCACCGTTTCCACCACCGGCAGCTTGAAGTGCAGGCCCGGCTTGATGTCCGAACGCACCACCTTGCCCAGGTTCAGGACCATGGCGGTCTGGTCCTCGCGGACCACGTACACCGAACCCAGCAGGCCCAGCAGCACCGCTACGACAACGGCGATCCAGATTGAATTTCTCATCGGCTGCCCTCCTCACGGCCGCTCGAACGCCCGGTCGGGCGGCCCACCGGCCGGCCCGGATCACGGGAAGCTTCCACTGCGGTGGTACCCGGCAGCGACGGCATCACCACATCGGGGTTCGGCACCGGCGCCGGTGCCGAGGTGCTGGCACGGGTATCACCGGTCATCGGCACGTAGATCAGCTGGCGGCCATCGCCACCAATGACCTTGCGGTTCTCGCTCAAAACCTGCTGCACCGTTTCCAGCCACAGGCGCTTGCGGGTGACTTCCGGTGCGTCCTTGTACTGGGCCTGCAGCAGGCTGAAGCGCTGACCATCACCCTCGGCCTTGGACACCACGGCCTGCTTGTAGCCCTCGGCGGTGGTACGGGCACGCGAGGCCTGGCCGCGCGCTTCAGGCACGACCTTGGCCGCGTAGGCCTGGGCTTCGTTGATCAGGCGCTCCTTGACCTGCTGGGCACCGTTGACCTCGTCGAAGGCCGGCTTGACCTCCTCCGGCGGACGGGCGTCCTGCAGGGTCAGGCCTGTCACGGTCAGACCGGTCTTGAAGGCACGCAGCAATGTCTGCAGGCGCTCTTCGGCGGCCACGGCCAGCGGGCCACGGTTGTTCAATACGGCGTTGAGGTCGGCGCGACCGACTTCCTCGCGCACCGCGCTCTGCGCCGACTGTTCCAGCACCTGGTTGGCATCAACGGTGCCGAACAGGTACTGCTGCGGGTCATCGATGCGGTACTGGACGTTCAACGAGACATTGACGATGTTCTCATCGCGGGTCAGCACCGGCACCTGGATCGAGAAGGTCTTGATCTCGGTGGCGTTGACCTTGGTGACCGATTCGATCGGCCAGGGCAACTTGAAGTTCGGGCCTGGGGTCAGGATGCGCGAGAACTGGCCGAAGCGCAGCACCACGCCACGCTGCTGTTCGCCGATCAGCTGGAAGCTGGAGAACAGCACCAGCAGGACCACTGCCGCCACCACCCAACGCAGGATGCCGCCGTCGAACAGATCCTTCAGCGGTCCGGGCAATCCGCCCCAGCCGCCACCATTGCCACCGCCGCGCGACCCGAACGGCCCGCGTCGATTGTCCTCGGGGCCTTGTCCGCCCTTGTTGCCGCCGGGTGTATTCCAGGCCATGCACGCTCCATCAAGATGTGGGCTGCGACGCGGGCCCTTCCCGCAACGCCAGCCGTTAACCACTACCGATCATACAAGATGGGGCGGACCGGCAGGATTGAAAGGGGTCGGACCGGGTAAGGTGGCGTTTTCCTCGAAGTCAGGCAACGCCGATGGCCCCCACCACCCCGTTCACCGCCTTCCGCATCGAAAAAGACGACGCCGGCTACCGCAGCGGCCTGGTCCCGCTGCGTCTGGACGACCTCAACCCCGGCCAGGTACTGATCCGCGCCCACTGGTCCTCGGTCAACTACAAGGATGCCCTGGCTGGCACCGGCAAAGGCCGGATACTGCGTCGCTTCCCGCTGGTGGGCGGGATAGACGTGGCCGGCACGGTGGTCACCTCCACCGATCCGGCCTGGCGCGAGGGCGATGCGGTACTGGCCACCGGCTGTGGCCTCAGCGAAACCCGTGATGGCGGCTACAGCCAGTACGTGCGACTGGAATCGAGCGCGGTCATCGCCCAGCCGGCGGGCTTGAGCCCACGCGAGGCGATGGTACTGGGCACCGCCGGCTTCACCGCCGCACTGGCGCTGCTGCGCCTGCAGGACAACCGGCAGACACCCGAGCTTGGGCCACTGGCGGTTACCGGCGCCAGCGGTGGGGTCGGCGCTCTGGCCGTGGACATCTTCAGCCGCGCCGGCTATGCCGTGCACGCGATCAGCGGCAAACCGGAGCAGATCGACTTCCTGCGCGGCATCGGTGCTGCCGAGGTGCTGCCGCGTGACGCCCTTGCCGACACCGGGCCGCTGCAGTCGGCACGTTTTGGCGGTGGCCTGGACAACGCCGGCGGGCCGATGCTGGCCAGCCTGCTGGCACAGACCGTACCTTACGGCAGCGTGGTCAGTGCGGGACTGGCCGCCAGCCCGACGCTGGACATGACCGTGATGCCCTTCATCCTGCGCGGTGTCTCGCTGCTCGGCGTTTCGTCGGCCAATGCCCCGCGCGCGCTGCGCGAAGAAGTGTGGGCACGCTTGGGCGACGCGTGGAAGCCGCAGCACCTGGACCGCATCTGCACCGCCGAAGTCGGTCTGGACGGCCTGCCTGCGGTGTTCGATCGCATGCTGGCGGGCGGCTCGCTTGGCCGCACGGTGGTGCGGATCGACTGAACGTCGCAGGCAGGCGACGGACGGCAGCAGTCGCCCTCCCGCCAACGGGATGCCGGCACTACACTTCCGGCATCACACGGGGAACAACATGGCACGCATTCTGATCGTCGACGACTCACCGTCGCAGCTGTTGGGGATACAGCGCATCGTCGAGAAGCTCGGGCACCAGATCCTGACCGCCACCGATGGTGCGGCCGGGGTGGAAACCGCGAAGGCCGAGCTGCCCGACCTGGTGCTGATGGACGTGGTGATGCCCAACCTCAATGGCTTCCAGGCGACCCGCACGCTCGCCCGCGATGAGGCGACCCGGCACATTCCTGTGATCCTGGTGACCACCAAGGACCAGGACACCGACCGCATGTGGGGCATGCGCCAGGGTGCCAAGGCCTATATCACCAAGCCGTTCTCGGAAGACGAGCTGTCCGAGGTGCTGGAGCGGGTGTTCGCCGGGCAGGGCTGACACACCGCTCTGGTGGATGCCAACCTTGGTTGGCACACCGCTCTGGTAGGTGCCAACCTTGGTTGGCACACCGCTCTGGTAGGTGCCAACCTTGGTTGGCACGCCTTTGCCGGCCAGCGGCCGGCGCTACCGCAAGGTGTGCGGACCGAGGCCCGCACCCACCGAAGCAGATTTCAGATCGTTTCGCCAAACGCCTTGGCCAGATTCCGATAGGCCTTCTTCTGCGCCTCGTCGGTCGCCGCCGGGGCGACAATCTCCAGCTCGACGATCTGGTCGCCGTCCGGGCTGCCCGGCAGGCCACGCCCACGCAGGCGCAGCTTGCGACCGGCATCGGAGTCGGCCGGAATCTTCAGTTCCACCGCTCCGCCCAGGGTCGGCACGCTGATGCTGGTGCCCAGCGCCGCCTGCCACGGGGTGACCGGCAGCGTGTACAGGATGTTGCGACCGTCGACCTCGAACTGCGGATGCGCGGCGTACTCCACTTCCAGCAGCAGGTTGCCGCCGTGGTTGCCCTGCCCGGCCAGGCGGATCACCTGCCCAGGACGGATGCCCTTGGGCACGCGCACGTCCAGCTGCTTGCCATTGACGGTGATGCGCAGGCTGTCGCCGTTGTAGGCCGCCTCCAGCGGTACCGACAGCTTGGCCCGGGTATCACGGTTGGGCGCATGACCGTGGCTGCTGAAGCCCGGACCGGGGCCCGCGCCCTGGCCGCCGCGCTGGCGCGCGAACAGGCTCTCGAAGAAGTCGCTGAAGCCACCGTTGGGGCCACCCCCACCACCACCGAACACTTCCTCGAAATTGAAACCGCCACCGCCGTAGTTCGGCGGCACGTTGAATTCCTCGCCCGGGCGATAGCCCTGAGCGCGCAGCTGGTCATACGCCGCGCGCTTCTCGGGATCGCGCAGCGCCTCGTAGGCCTCGTTGATGGCCTTGAACTTGTCCTCGGCCCCGGCCTCCTTGCTGACGTCCGGGTGGTACTTGCGTGCCAATCGACGATAAGCGGTCTTGATTTCCGCCTCGCCCGCGCTCGGCTCCACCCCAAGGGTGGCGTAATAATCCTTGAATTCCATCCAGCTACCTCGATTCGCTTCGGCGGCGCCGGTGGCGCCGCCCCGGGTTCATTCTACGCGCCGGCGATGCTACGCCGCCGGTCGTGCGGCAACGGTGAGGCCGACTGATCCAGCGCAATGCGCCTGCCATCGCCCGGCCGCATGCTGTGGCTGACAGCCCGCCGCGGACGACGGAGATGGGGTCTATACATGGGTTTTCCAATGTCTTGACGCGTCCGTCCCCTCCTGGCCCCTACCCTCACCCAGCAAGGAGTTCCCATGACCATCCATGTCGGCGACCGTATTCCGGAAGTCACCCTCAAGCGCATCCGCGAAGGCATCGAGACCCTCGATACCCACGCCCTGTTCGACGGGCGCAAGGTGGTGCTGTTCGCCGTGCCCGGTGCATTCACCCCCACCTGCTCGGCCCGCCACCTGCCCGGGTACGTGGAAAAGTTCGAGGCGTTCCGCCATCGAGGCATCGATGTCTACTGCGTGGCGGTCAACGATCCGTTCGTGATGAAGGCCTGGGCCACCGACCAGCACGTGCCCGACGGCCTGCTGATGTTGTCCGACGGCAACGCCGAACTGACCCGTGCACTTGGCCTGGAGCTGGATGCAAGTTCATCCGGCATGGGCACGCGTTCGCGTCGCTTTGCCCTGTACGTGGTGGACGGCACGGTACGCGCGGCCTGGATCGAGGAACCCGGCCAGTTCGAGGTGTCATCAGCCGACTACGTACTGGATCACCTGCCCACCTGAAACCCTGACTGCAGAGGAAACCGGCCAGCCATGTCCAACAAGCCAGCCAAAGCCAGCAACACCTCCCCTTCCGCCAAGGTCGCTGGCATCAGCGATCGTCAGACCCTGCGCGAGCGGGCACGGAAGAACATCGAAGACGGAGCGATCACCGACAGCTACAGCGCCGACCGCAAGGTGGTGATCAAGCTGCTCAACGACGCGCTGGCCACCGAATATGTGTGCGTGCTGCGCTACTACCGGCACTACTTCATGGCCAAGGGCATGCTGGCCGACGCAGTCAAGGGCGAGTTCCTGGAACACGCGCAGCAGGAGCAGGCACATGCCGGCAAACTGGCCGAGCGCATCGTCCAGCTGGGCGGCGAGCCTGACCTCAATCCGGACACGCTGACCGCACGCTCGCACGCCGAATACAAGGAAGGCAGCGACCTGCGCGACATGGTCCGCGAGAACCTGGTGGCCGAGCGCATCGCCATCGACAGCTACCGCGAGATGATCAACTTCATCGGCGACAGTGACACCACCACCAAGCGCATCCTGGAAGAGATCCTGGCGCAGGAGGAGGAGCACGCCGATGAGTTCGCCGACCTGCTGGATGGCTGGATCGGGGAGTAGCGCCGCACCGTGCCAGCGAACACCCCGGTAGTCGCCCACCTTGGTGGGCAGCTTCCGCGCGTGCCAACCAAGGTTGGCACCTACCGGCTCATGGTGGACCGGTAGCGCCGGGCCATGCCCGGCGGGTTGGTGCCCGATCACGTGACATCCGCCGGGCATGGCCCGGCGCTACCGCAGCACGTTGAACCGTACCTGCGTCCAGGCGCCGTCAGCAGCCAGCGCGGTCAACGTATGCGCGCCCGGATCGGCGAACTCGCGCTGCATCAGCTGCGCACCGCGTGTCTGCGCGATCCATCGACCATCCAGCAGCCAGTCCACGGCCTGTTCGCTGCCCAATGCGCGCAGCTGCAGGCGTACGCCGTGTTCGGCATTGGGTGCACGCGCCAGCGTCGCGCCTTCGTTGAGGCCATCGATATGCAGGGCCACGCTAGCCTCGCGACCATCATCGCGACAGTCCGGCGACAGCGCGGGAAGCTGTGAGGCATCGCGCGTGGCTTTGGGCAGCCAGGGTGACAACAGCGCCGGCCATCGCGCGATTTCCCGCGCGACTTCCTCATGCGGCGCGCTGCAGTCTGCCGATACGCGCAGTCCGGTGCGCGCGTCAGCCAGGTAGCGTTGGCGGCCAGGCTGCCATCGCCGTGCCTCGCGTTCGGGGAACGTCGGCGGTGCCGCACCGTCCAGCAGATAGGCCGACAGGCGTCGCTGGCAGAGTGCCGCTGGCAACCCTTCGGCCAGTTCTCCGGTTGGCCAGCAGATGTCTGCCTGGGTCACGCTGGCCGGCATCGGCGCGGCCGCCGCATCGCCGCGTTGGCGCGGCAGGCTGTCGACCACCTCGAACATCAACGGCAAGGCGGTGACCGCGCCGTACTGCCCCGGCAACGGCGTGCCATCCGGGCGCCCCACCCACACGCCCACGGTGTAGTGGCGGGTACTGCCGATCGCCCACGCATCGCGGTAGCCATAGCTGGTGCCAGTCTTCCAGGCCACGCGCGGCCGCCCGCCAACGTCGAACGTGCCAACGCCGTAACCCGGGCGCGGGTTCGATTCCAGCATCTCACGCACGATCCAGCTGGCACCGGGCGAAGCCAGCCGCCGCTCGATCATCGGTTCGTCATCGGTGTAGCGCACGCGGCCGGCAATGCCGTTGCGGTTGAGTGCAGCAAACGCACCGACCAGGTCTTCCAGCCGCGCGCCGGTGCCGCCGAGGATCAGCGACAGATTGGGTGAACTGCCCGGCGGGAAGCGCAACTGGATGCCGGCGTGCGACAGGCGCGCGGCGAAGCGTGCCGCACCTACCCGCTGCAGCAGGTCGACCGACGGCACGTTCAGCGACAGGCGCAGCGCACTGGCAGCACTGACCGGGCCGTTGAAGGCCATGTCGAAGTTGCCCGGCCGATAGCTGCCGAAGCTCTGCGGCGCATCCACCAGCAGGCTCTCGGAATGGATCAGGCCATCATCGAGTGCCATCGCATACAGGAACGGCTTGAGCGTGGAGCCCGGCGAGCGCCAGGCCTGCACCATGTCCACGTGGCCCAGCCGTTGCCGATCACCGAAAGACAGCGTGCCGACATACGCACGCGCCTGCAGGGTCTGGTTGTCGACCACCAGCAGTGCGGCTGACGTGCGCTCGGGCAGCGTGGAGAAATAGCTGGCCACGCGCTCTTCAAGGGTGCGCTGCAGGCCGATGTCGATGCTGCTCTGGATCCGCGCCTGCCCCGGATGCGCCGAGTGCAGGCGCTGGGCCAGCAGTGCCGCATGCAGCGGTGGACGCAGCGAGCGTGCGACCACGTTCTCGATGCGCGCATCTTCCACTTCCTCCGGCGTCCATGCGCCGAGCTCGGCCATGCGCGCCAGCACCTTGTCGCGTGCCTTCTGCGCGGCTTCGGGATGACGATCCGGGCGCAAACGGCTGGGTGCCTGTGGCAGCACCGCCAGCAGTGCGGCCTCGGCATGCGAAAGCTGCGCGGCCGGCTTACCCAGGTAGGCCCAGCTGGCCGCCTCCACGCCTTCGATGGTGCCACCGTAGGGCGCGCGCTCCAGATACAACGCGAGGATCTCGCGCTTGGACAGGTGCACCTCAAGTTGCACCGCACGCAGCATCTGCTTCAGCTTGCCCCAGGGCGTGCGCGTATGCGGATCGAGAATGCGCGCCACCTGCATGGTCAGGGTCGAGCCTCCGGAGATGATGCGGCCACCCCGCAGCAGCTGCCCACTGGCACGCAGGATCGCCAGCGGATTGATGCCCGGGTGCTGCCAGAACCAGCGATCCTCGTAGGTCAGCAGCGCCTGCAGGTACAGCGGCGACACGCTGTCGACCGACGCAGGATAGCGCCACACGCCCTCGGCATCGGCGAACGCCCGCATCGGGCTGCCGTCAGCGGCGACCACCAGCGTGCTGGTGTCGCGTTGCCGGGGCAACGGCGGCGGGAAGGCGAAATCCAGCACCAGCAGCAGCGCCAGCAAGCTCGCCGTGCCCCAGCGCAGCCAAGGCCACAGCGGTTGCAGCCGCTGCCGCAGGCGCGGCAGCCGCGTTTTCAGCAATCCCACCTTCATCCACGGCATCCAGTGGGACGGGCCGCGCCGTCGCGGCCCGTCCGCACGGTCACGGCTGTACCACCGTCAACGTGGTCGGGTTGCTGCGGCCGACGCCACGCAGCTGCGGCCGGTACATGTCCTCCACCAGCGACGGCGGCACCGTGTAGGTACCCGGAGTGACCGCACGCACCAGGTAGAACACGTTGGCCTTGCTGCCACGCGAGAGCTTCAGCGCCGCCACGTAGCGGTCATCGCGGAACTCCTCGTGCTTGGTATCGGCCGCTTCGCTGCGGTCGCTGATGGTGATGCCATCCACCACCACATCGGCCCACTGCTTGGCATCGCCCAGGTTGAGGTTCTCGATCTCCAGGCCCGCCGGCAGCAGGTCGGTCAGCAGCGCATCGGGCATCTCGCTGTCGGCGGTGATGGTGACGCGCACGATCAGCGCTTCGCCCTCCTTCAGCGGACGCGGCGACCATGGCTTGCCATCGGTGCCGAAGTAGCTTCGCTCCACGCCGATCACGCTGTTGTCCGGCGCCGGCGCACTGCGCGGAATGCCGGCCACGTCGATGCTGGCGAACATCGGCGGCTGTCCCTGCGGGGTGAAGCGCACGCCCGCTGCCAGCTGCCCTGCATCGAAGTTGCGGCCAAACAGCTTGCGCTCGCCGATGGCCTCGCTGTTGCCACCGATCACCAGCTCACCGGCCACCAGCGCCTTCTGGTTGGCGGCCAGTGCCTTGCCGAGGCGGGCGATGGCCACCTGTTCCTGCGTGCTCAGCCACATCCAGCCACTGTTGCGGCGCGCATCCAGGCCACGGCCAAGATCAACCGCGCGTGCATCCCATGCCGGCTTGGCCAGCTTGTTTTCGTGGGTCAGCGCGATCATCAGCGCATCATCACGAACGGCACTGCCGTAGTCGCCGAAGTAGGACGGGCGCTCGCTGCTGGACTTGGCAAAGCCCGCCGCAAGGGCCGCCTGGCCGCGCTTGGCATCGCCCTGCAGCGACAGCGCCACGCCCAGGTGCACCAGCGACAGACCACCCACGGCCTTGCTGCGTTCGTTGTCGTACAGCGTGCGCAGGGTACCCAGCGGCGCGCGGTTGACGCGGGCCAGCACGTAACCCGAGTACGCCTGGTTGGCGAACTTCAGGCTTTCGCGTTTTTCCTGGCCGTAGAACTGGTTGCCACCGGACAGCAGGTCTTCGCTCAGGCGGTTCAGCGCCTTCTGCAGCACGTTGTCCGGCACCGCAAAGCCACCGTCCTTGGCATCGAGCAGGAACTCGGCGATGTACGGGGTCAGCCACGGGTTCACGTAGCCGTCGTCACCCCACATCGAGAAGTTGCCGTTGGCCACCTGCATCGATGCCAGGCGACCGAACGCACCTTCCATGCGCTCGCGACGGGTCTTCGCGTCCAGGCCGTCAGCGCCGAGCATGGACGACGTGGCCTGGTCCAGGATCAGCGCGGCGTAGCCCTTGCTGGTGGTCTGTTCGGCACAGCCGTACGGGTAGTTCAGCGCGCCCTGCAGCGCGCTGGCGAACGGGATCGGCGGCAGCGGGCTGACCAGCAGGCGGGCATTGACCGATTCGGACATCAGCCCGTCCATCAGGCTGCCATCCAGGCTCACCGCCGCCAGCGGATCGAGCGTGCGCACCTGCGAGCGCAGTACCTGCGGCCACGCCGCGCGTACCGGCAGATCGTAGCGGCGGTCGGCCTTGAAGCCGTTGCCATCCACACGCACGCGCACCTTGGCCACGCTGTGGCCCTCGCGCGCCGACAACGGGAAGCTCAACGTGGTCTTGGCATCGGCATTGAGCTGCACGCTGCGCGTGCCTTCGCCCAGGCTGAGCGGGCCTTCGCTGTCCACGCGCACGTTGAACTGACCGGGCTTGCCGGTGAAGTTCTGCACGTCCAGCGTCACCGTGCTGCGGTCGCCCGGGGCGAGCACTCGCGGCATGCTGGCCTCGGCCAGGATCGGTGCGCGCACCACGGTTTCCACATCGCGCTTGCCGTACTGGTCATCGCTGTAGACCAGCGCCGACACCCGCAGGGTGCCATTGAAATCCGGCACTTTCAGGCGGATGCGGGCAATGCCCTTGGCATCGAGCTGCACCGGGCCGGAGAACAGGTCCACGGTCTGCACGCGCGCGGTCGGCCGCTTGGCCTGCGGCAACGCCTGCAGCGCCATGTCGCCGCCGAACTTCAGCTTGCCGCTGCCGCCGTCGAAGCTCTCGATCACCCGGCTGTAGATGTCATAGGCATCGATGCCGAGGCGGCGCTGGGCGAAGAAGTGCGCGCCGGCATCGGGCACCGGGAAGCGGGTGATGTTGAGAATGCCCACGTCCACGGCCGACACCGTGACGTGCGCGACCTTGCCGGCCAGCTGCGGTGCGCTGACCGTCACTGGCAGGTCCTGCTCCGGTCGCATCTGCTTGGGCGCGGCCAGGCCGACGGCCACGGTGCGGCCCTTGCGGTCCATCGGCACGTGCACCACGCCCACCGCGCGGGCCGGGGTGATCTTGCTCGGCGCACTGCCACCGCGGAACACCAGCGCGGTGATGTAGACGTCGTGGCGCTCCCAATCGGCGGTGACCGGGATCTTGTAGGTGGCACCGGGCTTGGCGTCGATATCCTGCACGTACAGCATGCGGTCGGTCTCGACCATCAGCACGCCCTTGCCGGCGTGCGGCGGGGTCACCGTCACTTCCAGGGTATCGCCGGCCTTGTAGCCGGTCTTGTCCAGGCCCAGCTTGACCTTGTCCGGGCGGGCATCGAGGCCACGGTTGTCATCGCCCCAGCTCCAGCCGGCGCGGAACGGATAACGGCTGGTCAGGCCGGTGGACGGATCGAACACGTCCACCCGGTACTCGCCCCACTCCACCGGGAAGTCGAAGGCCACCGCGCTGCCGCCGGCATCGACGGTACGGGTTTCCTTGTTTTCGAAGCGGCGGGTGAAATCGTAGTCCCAGCGGTTGTCGTTGAAGGTCCAGTGGTAGTCGCGCAGCTCGCGCACCAGGGTGATCTTCAGGCCCTTGGCCGGCTGCGGCTTGCCGGCCGCATCCACGCGCATCAGTTCAAACCGCGCGTTGCCGTTGGAATCAGCGCCGTCGTCCGGATTGAACAACGGGCGCACGCCGACCAGTGCGGCGGCCGGCCATACCACCCGCTTCAGGGTGCGGGTGACCGTGCGGCCACCGGTTTCATACAGGCTGCCGGACAGCACTACCGCGATCGGCGCCTTCGCCTTGGTCGCCTCTTCCGGCAACGACACGTCTTCGCGCAGCTGGCCATTGGCCGGCAGCGTGGTGTCGATGACATCCTTGGCTTCGCGCGGCAGCTGCAGGGTCGGGTCGCCGAAGAAGTAGCCCGGCAGACCCTCCACCGGCTTCTGCTCGGCGGCCACCGCCATGCGCGCGGTGAAGCGGTTGCCATCGGCCGGGGCACCGTACAGATAGGCGCCGTTGGCCTGCAGACGCAGGTCTTCACCCGGCTTCAGCGTCTTCTGCGCGCTGTCCAGGTCCAGCTTCATGCGCTCGGGCAGGAACTCTTCGATGCGCAGGGTCATGCCCTGGATCGCTTCCTTGCTGGCCGGGTCGGTGCGGAACTCCACCTGCCAGCGCCCGGTCGGCGCCTCGGCGGGAATGGTCTGCTCGAAGTTGATGTAGCCCTGCTCGCCCGGCTGCACGCGGGTTTCGCGGAAGGTCTTGCCATCGGGCTGCTTCAGGCGCAGGAACACCGGCTGGCTCTTGATCGGCTTGCCGTCGTTGTCGCGCAGCAGCGCCGACAGGCGCACCGTCTCACCCGGGCGGTACAGGTCGCGGCCCGACCAGGCATAGACATCGAACCAGGCGTTGTCACGGCCGGCCACGGCGAACTCGCTCAGGTCCAGCGCCGGCTGGTTGAAGGGCAGGAAACTGGTGTCCTTGCCGCTGCTTGCCACCAGCACGTGGGTGGCATCCAGGGTGTAGTTCAGCAGCGCATTGCCGTTGCTGTCGGTACTGCCCTTCAGCACCACTTCGCCCTTGGCATCGAGCACGCGCAGGTCGATGCCCTTCAGCGATGCACCGTCCTTCAGCGCGGCGGTATGGACGAACAGCTTGTCCTTGTAAGCGCGGGTGTGCAGGCCGATGTCGCTGACCGAGAAGAACGCGGTATCGAACTCACCTTCGTAGTCACCGGTGCGCTTGAGCAGGGCGAAATACAGCCCCGGCTCCTGCAGTTCCTTGATGTCCTGGGTCGGCAGGTAGGTCAGCACCCGCTCGTTCTGCTTGCCCCCCAGGATGAAGCGGTTGACGTAGACCGGCTCGGCCAGCTTGTTGATCGGGCTGCGCTCGTAGTCGCTGCTCAGTTCCCAGCTGCCACGGCGACCACCGCGCTGGTACTGGCTGAAGAAGGTCGGCAGATCCTTTTCGCGTACGCGCAGGAACTCGACATCGACCTCCGGCACGTTCACCGACACCACCGGCAGGCCGCGGCTGTCCTTGGCCGGCAGCACGCTGCCCTGCGAGGCAAAACCGGCCACCGGCTTCAGCTCGCCGCTGAAGACCTTCTGCTTCAGTTCCTTGCCCAAGCGGCTGCCATCAGCGGCCAGCAGGTCCGGCGAGACCACCAGGCTGAATTCCTTGCCGGCTTCGACGAAGGGATAGCGCAGGGTCAGGCCGTCATCGGACAGGGTCCAGCTGCTGTCATCGTTGCCGACCTTCTCTTCGAAGCGCACCAGCTTGTCGAAGTCCTGGGTGCCGACCAACGGGCGCGAGAACTCCAGCGCCAGCGACAGGCCTTCACTCTTCTGGTCCGGGTAGGCACGCAGCAGGGTGAACTCCTTCACCTGCTCGGCCTTGGTGGCGATGGCTTCGCCGCTGGCCTTTGGCAGCTGCCCGCTGTCGTTGCGGCAACCGGCCAGGCCCAGCAACAGGCCTCCTGCCAGCAATGCTGCCGTCCATCCCCACCGCATCCGCCGTGCCGGACCGCTCATGTCGTCACTCCTTGATCGAGGAGGCCATTATAGGCGCGTCGCGTCAAGGCGTTGACGCGGATTCGGCAGGAATGCATCGGAACGGTAGCGCCGGGCCATGCCCGGCGGGGTAGCCGCCCCCGGTTGGCGTTGGGCCCATGCCAACCAAGGTTGGCACCCACCAGAGCGCTTCCTACCCCGGCAGGTACAGGTCCACGTAGTCGGTCACCGGCATCGCCGCCAGGGCCACCGGGTCCAGCGAGGCGGCCAGGATGCGCTGCTGCTGGGCGGTGGGGAAGCGGTGCGCCAGGTGCCGGCGGAACTTGTCCATCAGCAGCGGGATACCCTCTGCGCGCCGGCGTGCGTGGCCCAGCGGGTACTCCACCAGCACCTCCGGCAGCGCGCTGCCGTCGTTGAAGCGCACCGTCAGCCCGTTGGCGATGCTGCGCTTGTCCGGGTCCAGGTAATCGGCGCTGAGCTGCGGGTCTTCATGGCAGGTCATCTTCGCGCGCAGCGCATCGATGCGCGTATCGGCCGCCATGTCGTCCTCGTAATCCTCGGCCACCAGCCGCCCATGCAGCAGCGCGATGGCCACCATGTACTGCACGCAGTGATCGCGGTCGGCCGGGTTGTGCAGCGGCCCCTGCTTGTCGATGATGCGGATGCAGGCTTCCTGGGTACGGATCGCGATGTGCTCGATGTCCTCGGCCGTTCGCCCCTGCGCGCGCAGCTGCTGGTGCAGGATGATCGCCGCCTCCACCGCCGTCTGCCCGTGGAATTCGGCTGGGAAACTGATCTTGAACAGCACGTTCTCCATCACGTAGCTGCCGAAGGGGCGGCCGAGGGTCAGCGCCTGGCCATGCATCGATACCGCTTCGAAGCCCCAGGTCGGTGCACTGAGCACGCTGGGGTAGCCCATCTCGCCGGTGGCGGCCATCAGCGCCAGGCGTACGCCACGGCTGGTCGCATCACCGGCCGCCCAGCTTTTGCGCGAACCGGTGTTGGGTGCATGCCGATAGGTGCGCAGCGCCTGCCCATCCACCCAGGCCAGCGACACCGCATTGAGCATCCGCTCGCGGTCCAGCCCCAGCATCTGCGCGACGACGGCGGTGGTGGCCACCTTGACCAGCAGCACGTGGTCCAGACCGACCCGGTTGAAAGAGTTGCGTAACGCCAGCACGCCCTGGATCTCGTGCGCCTTGATCATCGCCAGCAGCACGTCATGCACGGTCGGCGGCGGGCGTCGCAACGCCGCCGCGTTGCGGCCAAGCCAGTCGGCCACGGCGAGGATGCCACCGAGGTTGTCCGAGGGGTGGCCCCATTCGGCGGCCAGCCAGGTGTCGTTGAAATCCAGCCAGCGCACCATCGCGCCGATGTTGAAAGCCGCCTGCACCGGATCGAGTACGAAGTTGGTACCGGGAACGCGCGCGCCGTTGACCACGCTGATACCCGGCACCAGCGGGCCCAGCAGCTTGCTGCAGGCGGGGAAGGACAGCGCCTCCAACCCGCAGCCGAGCGTGTCGAGCAGGCAGTGATGCGAGGTCTGGAACGCCAGCGGCGAGTCGATGCGCGTGTCACGCACGTAGTCGACGATGTCCACCAGCAGCACATCCCAGGCTGCACGCGCGTTGGATGGGGTGTGGCTGTCGGACATCATTGATCTCCTCGTGGGGTTGCACGCTGCGAAAAATCGGTAGTCGCCAACCTTGGTTGGCACTGGGCCTTACCCGCGCGATGCCGCTTCCATGCCAACCAAGGTTGGCGACTACCAGCCCATCACTCGGCCGGCACGCGCACCTTGCCTTCCATCAGCACGCGGGCGCTGCGGCTCATGATGGCCTTGGACACCGTCCACTGGCCGTCAACGAGTGCGGCCTGCGCACCCACGCGCAACGTGCCCGACGGATGCCCGAAGGTCACGGCCTCGCGCTCGCCGCCGCCAGCAGCACGATTGACCAGCGTGCCGGGGATCGCCGCGGCGGTACCGATCGCTACTGCAGCGGTGCCCATCATCGCGTGGTGCAGCTTGCCCATCGACAGCGCGCGGGCATGCAGATCGATGTCCGCGGCCGGGATCGCCCTGCCGCTGGAGGAAACGTAGTCCTGCGCAGGGGCGACGAAGGCCACCTTCGGCGTGTGCTGGCGGGTCGCCGCGTCTTCCAGTTTCTGGATCAGGCCCATGCGCAGGGCGCCGTAGGCACGGATCTTCTCGAAACGCTCCAGCGCCGCTTTGTCTTCATTGATCGCCGGCTGCAGTTCAGTGCCGGTGTAACCGAGGTCGGCGGCGTTGAGGAAGATGGTCGGGATGCCGGCGGTGATCATCGTCACCTCGAAACTACCCACGCCCGGCACGTCCAGCGTATCGATCAAGTTGCCGGTGGGGAACATCGCACCGGCGTCACCATCGTCGGACGGATCGAGGAATTCCAGCTGGATCTCGGCAGCCGGGAAGGTCACGCCATCCAGCTCGAAATCGCCGATCTCCTGCACCTGCCCATCGCGCATCGGCACATGGGCAATGATGGTCTTGCCGATGTTGGCCTGCCAGATGCGCACGGTGCACAGGCCATCGCGCGGCACGCGGGCCGGATCGATCAGGCCGTTGGCGATCGCGAACGGACCAACGGCGGTGCTGAGGTTGCCGCAGTTGCCGCTCCAGTCCACGAATGCGGTATCGATCGACACCTGGCCATACAGGTAATCCACGTCGTGATCCGGCACCGAGGCGGTGGAGATGATCACGCACTTGCTGGTGCTGGAGGTGGCCCCACCCATGCCGTCGGTCTGCTTGCCATACGGGTCGGGCGAGCCGATCACGCGCATCAGCAGCGCATCGCGTGGGGCACCAGGCACCTGAGCGGCCTCGGGCAGGTCCTGCAGGCGGAAGAACACGCCCTTGCTGGTACCACCGCGCATGTAGGTAGCGGGAATACGGAGTTGCGGGAGGAACGTCATGGTGGACATCTCGACAGAATAAAAGGAGGGAGCATCAGGACTGCAACGCCAGCCGCCGCCGGCGGCTGTCAGCCTGCGCACTGCGTTGCCAACGGAACAGATACAGGATGGCCAGCTTGGTGCTGCCACTCACCACAGCCAGCAGGAGCAACGGCCAGCCCAGCCGCAGGCCCATGGCGAAGGCAAACACAATCGTGGACAGGTCCATCAGCAGGATCAGCTGACTCATCCGCAGCGACACCGCACCGGTATGGCCATTGCGCAGAATCAGCAGAATCTGATGAGCGTAGCCCTGGGCCAACAACGCGGTAATGACCACGATCACCGCACTGGCCACCACCCTGCCTTCATCCACATGACGATCGCCCCAAGCCAGACCAGCCAGTGCGCAGATCAACAGCAGCACGGCTGTCAGCAGGCTGGTCGTCGCGGAGCGGCTCCGGCGGTCACGCCAGACCTCCACCAGGATGGCCATCACCAGCACCGAGGCGAGCAACCGCGGCCAGACAATGAAATGATTGAATGGTGTGACGCTGTAGCCATAGATGAAGAAGGAGAGGTAAGCCAGGAAGCTGACCGTAAACTGGTTCAGCGACAGCACCGCAGTGGCGGTGTCAGTCGCGTCCGTGCGTCCGCGGCGGAGGCGCACCAACCGCAATTGCGCGCCCACGCCCAAGAGGCTCAGCAGAATGAAGGCAGTATTGACTATGCCGGCGATGTTGTAGAACGCAGTTCCCATGCAGATGGGGCAACGCCCCTCTCCTCCATCACCACCGCCATGCGGGCCGAAGCCAGCATGGCGGCAACTCGACGCAAGCAAGCTATTCGCTGCTTTACGCCACCTTGGCGCCTTCCAGGAAGTCCTGCGCGAAGCGCTGCAGTACGCCGCCGGCCTCGTAGATCGCCACTTCCTCGTCACTGTCCAAGCGGCAGGTGACCGGTACGATCACGTCCTGGCCATCGCGGCGGTGGATGACCACGCGCAACTCGGCGCGCGGCGTGCGTTCACCGATGACGTCGAAGGTTTCGGTGCCATCGATGCCCAGCGTCAGGCGGGTGGTGCCCGGCTTGAACTCCAGCGGCAGCACGCCCATGCCGATCAGGTTGGTGCGGTGGATGCGCTCGAAGCCTTCGGCAACGATGGCCTCCACGCCAGCCAGGCGCACGCCCTTGGCGGCCCAGTCACGCGAAGAGCCCTGCCCGTAGTCGGCACCGGCGATGATGATCAGCGGTTGCTTGCGCTCCATGTAGGTCTCGATCGCTTCCCACATGCGCATCACCTTGCCTTCCGGCTCGACGCGCGCCAGCGAGCCCTGCTTCACGCTGCCATCGTCGTTGCGCACCATCTCGTTGAACAGCTTCGGGTTGGCGAAGGTGGCACGCTGCGCGGTCAGGTGGTCACCGCGGTGGGTGGCGTAGGAATTGAAGTCCTCTTCCGGCAGGCCCATCTTCGCCAGGTATTCGCCAGCCGCACTCGAGGCCAGGATCGCGTTGGACGGCGACAGGTGGTCGGTGGTGATGTTGTCGGGCAACACCGCCAGCGCACGCATGCCGGCCAGCGAGCGCTCACCGGCCAGTGCACCTTCCCAGTACGGCGGACGACGGATGTACGTGCTCTGCGGGCGCCAGTCGTACAGCGGGCTCACCGCTGCGCCGTGTTCGACGCGCACGTTGAACATCGGGTTGTAGACACTGCGGAACTGCTCCGGCTTCACCGCCGCCTTCACCACCGCATCGATCTCGGCATCACTCGGCCAGATGTCCTTCAGGCGCACTTCGTTGCCGTCGTTGTCCACGCCCAGCACATCCTTCTCGATGTCAAAGCGGATGGTGCCGGCGATGGCGTAGGCGATCACCAGCGGCGGCGAGGCCAGGAACGCCTGCTTCGCATACGGATGGATGCGGCCGTCGAAGTTGCGGTTGCCCGACAGTACCGCCGTGGCGTACAGGTCACGGTCGATGATTTCCTGCTGGATCTTCGGATCCAGCGCGCCGCTCATGCCATTGCAGGTGGTGCAGGCGAAGGCAACGATGCCGAAGCCCAGCTTCTCCAGGTCCGGCAGCAGGCCCGCTTCTTCCAGGTACAGCTGCACTGCCTTGGAACCGGGTGCCAGCGACGACTTCACCCAAGGCTTGCGCAGCAGGCCGCGCTCGTTGGCCTTGCGTGCCAGCAGGCCGGCGGCGATCACGTTGCGCGGGTTGGAGGTATTGGTGCAGCTGGTGATGGCAGCGATGATCACCGCGCCATCAGGCATCAGGCCCTGTGCCTGCTCGGCCTTGCCGGCTTCCAGCTTGGCGGCATCGGCGATGCCGCGCTCGACCAGTTCCGATACCGGCAGGCGGCGATGCGGATTGCTCGGGCCGGCCATGTTGCGCACCACCGTCGACAGATCGAAGCGCAGCACGCGCTCGTATTCCGCAGTGGCCAGGTCATCGGCCCACAGGCCGGTGCTGCGTGCGTAGTTCTCAACCAGTGCGACCTGCTTTTCCTCGCGACCGGTCAGGCGCAGGTAGTCGATGGTCTGGCCATCGATGTAGAACATCGCGGCGGTTGCGCCGTATTCGGGGCACATGTTGGAGATGGTGGCGCGATCACCGATGGTGAGTGCAGCGGCACCTTCGCCGAAGAATTCAAGCCAGGCGCCGACCACGCGCTCCTTGCGCAGGAATTCGGTCAGGGCCAGCACCACGTCGGTGGCGGTGATATCCGGCTGCGGCCGGCCGGTCAACTCGACACCGATGATGTCCGGCAGGCGCATCCACGACGCACGGCCCAGCATCACGTTCTCTGCTTCCAGGCCACCCACGCCGATGGCGATCACGCCCAGCGCATCCACGTGCGGGGTGTGGCTGTCGGTGCCCACGCAGGTATCGGGGAAGGCGACGCCGTCCTGCACGTAGATCACCGGCGACATCTTCTCCAGGTTGATCTGATGCATGATGCCGTTACCCGGCGGAATCACGTCCACGTTCTCGAAGGCCAGCTTGGTCCAGTCGATGAAGTGGAAGCGGTCCTCGTTGCGGCGGTCCTCGATGGCGCGGTTCTTCTCGAACGCCTGCGGATCGAAACCACCGCACTCCACTGCCAGCGAGTGATCGACGATCAGCTGCACCGGCACCACCGGGTTGACCTTGGCCGGATCACCGCCCTTGTCGGCGATCGCATCGCGCAGGCCCGCCAGATCGACCAGTGCGGTCTGGCCGAGGATGTCATGGCATACCACGCGCGCCGGGAACCACGGGAAATCCAGGTCACGACGGCGCTCGATCAGCTGCTTCAGCGAATCAGTCAGCGTGGCCGGGTCGCAGCGACGCACCAGGTTTTCGGCCAGCACGCGCGAGGTGTACGGCAGCGTGGCGTAGGCACCGGGCTGGATCGCATCGACGGCGGCGCGCGCGTCGAAATAGTCCAGCGAGGCGCCGGGGAGGGTCTTGCGGTAATCGGTATTCATGGGCTGGCGGAATGCTCGTGGCGGGCCGGGTGCCGGCAATACGGCGGTGACGGCATCCGGCCGGCACGGGGCCGGCCGGATGCATGCAGCAGTGCAACAGTGGCGATGATCAGGAACGCTTGTCGATGGCCACGAAGTCGCGATCTTCCGGGCCGATGTAGTTGGCGCTCGGGCGGATGATCTTGCCGTCGATACGCTGTTCGACGATGTGCGCGCTCCAGCCGGCGGTGCGGGCGATCACGAACAGGGGGGTGAACATCGCGGTCGGCACGCCCATCATGTGGTAGCTGACGGCGCTGAACCAGTCCAGGTTCGGGAACATCTTCTTGATGTCCCACATCACCGTTTCCAGGCGCTCGGCGATGTCGTACATCTTCATGCTCGACTGCTCTTCGGACAGTTCGCGGGCGACGTCCTTGATCACCTTGTTGCGCGGATCGGAGACGGTGTAGACCGGGTGGCCGAAACCGATCACCACTTCTTTGCGCTCGACGCGGGCCTTGATGTCTTCCTCGGCTTCGTCCGGATTGTCATAGCGCTTCTGCACTTCGAACGCCACTTCGTTGGCGCCGCCGTGCTTGGGGCCGCGCAGCGCGCCGATGCCACCGCAGATCGCGCTGTACATGTCGCTGCCGGTGCCGGCGATGACGCGGCAGGCGAAGGTCGAAGCGTTGAACTCGTGCTCGGCGTACAGGATCAGCGAGGTGTGCATCGCCTTCACCCACGAATCCTGCGGCTTCTCGCCGTGCAGCAGGTGCAGGAAGTGGCCACCGATGGAGTCATCGTCGGTTTCCACGTCGATCGCACGGCCGTTGTGGCTCCAGTGGTACCAGTACAGCAGCATCGAACCGAGGCAGGCCATCAGCTTGTCGGCGATGTCGCGCGCGCCCGGATGATTGTGATCGTCCTTCTCCGGCGCCACGCAGCCGAGCACGGACACGCCGGTGCGCATCACATCCATCGGGTGCGCCGACGGCGGCAGTTCTTCCAGCGCGGCCTTCACCGCGGCCGGAATGCCACGCAGCGACTTCAGCTTGGCCTTGTACGAAACCAGCTCGGCGCGGGTCGGCAGCTTGCCATGCACCAGCAGGTAGGCGATTTCCTCGAACTCGCTGGTGTTGGCCAGGTCCAGGATGTCGTAGCCACGGTAGTGCAGGTCGTTGCCACTGCGGCCGACGCTGCACAGCGCGGTGTTGCCGGCAGCGGTGCCGGACAGGGCGACGGACTTCTTCGGCTTGAAGGTCGGGGTTGCGGTCGTATCGTTCATGTTTCCCTCCGAAACTTGATGGTGCAGGGTACTGCTTATTTCCTGGCGGCGAACAGCGCATCGAGCTGCTGCTCGAAGGCGTGGTAGCCGATACGGTCATACAGCTCCTCGCGGGTCTGCATGCTGTCGATCAGGTTGCGCTGGTGGCCCTCACGGCGGACCGTCTGGTAGACGTTCTCGGCGGCCTTGTTGGCGGCGCGGAACGCCGACAGCGGGAACAGCTGGATGGCAACGCCGGCCGAGGCCAGCTCGTCGCGGCTGAACAAGGGGGTCGCGCCGAATTCAGTGATGTTGGCCAGTACCGGCACCTTCACCGCATCGACGAAGCGGCGGTAGGTATCCAGGTCATAAGCGGCCTCGGCGAAGATGCCGTCGGCACCGGCTTCGACGCAGGCGATGGCACGTTCGATGGCCTTGTCCACGCCGTCCACCTGGATGGCGTCGGTGCGCGCGATCAGGAAGAAGTCCGGATCGGTCTTGGCATCGGCTGCGGCCTTCACGCGGTCGACCATTTCGCCCTGCGAGACGATCTCCTTGCCCGGGCGATGACCACAGCGCTTGGCGCCGACCTGGTCTTCGATATGGCAGGCGGCCGCGCCAGCCTTGATCAGCGACTTCACGGAGCGCGCGATGTTGAACGCGCTGGGGCCAAAGCCGGTGTCGATGTCGACCATCAGCGGCAGGTCGCAGACGTCGGTGATGCGGCGCACGTCCACCAGCACGTCTTCCAGGGTGTTGATGCCCAGGTCCGGCAGGCCCAGCGAGCCGGCGGCCACGCCACCGCCGGACAGGTAGATGGCACGGAAACCCGCGCGCTTTGCCAGCAGCGCATGGTTGGCGTTGATCGCGCCGATCACCTGCAGCGGCGATTCGGCAGCCAGCGCCTCGCGGAAGCGGGCACCGGCGGAAGAGAGGGTCGAAACGGTCATGCGGCGATCCAGGTTGAAGGACACAGGGGTAAGCGCAAACACCATGCCAACCTGCAAGCGATTGATTTCACGGGGATGACCGGCCCGCAACACTGAAACATATGAAACATTGAAACGGATGTATCATGAAACATCGCCTCCCGGTCTCCGTTGCATGTACCTGCCCCGCTCACCCCTGCGCCACGCCGATGCCGACCCCGGCCGCCCGGTGATCTGGACGGTCAGCGTCTCGCGCCTGACCGGCCTGCTTGGCGATGTCATTCCCGAGTTCGACCGCCGCGCACGCATCGAGCAGATCAACCTGGGCTTCGAGGAAGCCGTGGAAGTGATCGGCCAGCGCCTGCGCCGCGAGCACTGCGACGTGGTGATTGCCGGCGGCTCAAACGCGGCCTGGTTGCGCGGTCGCCTGGACCTGCCGCTGGTACCGATCCACGCCAATGGCTTCGACCTGATGGAAGCGCTGGCGCGCGCCCGCCGCATCGCCCCACGCATCGGCCTGGTCACCCATGCCAGCGACGTGCCGGTGTTCAGCAGCTTCCAGCAGAGCTTCGGCCTGGACATCGAGCACCGCCGCTTCGTTACCCGCGAAGATGCCCGCGACTGCATCGCCGACCTGCGCGCCAACGGCATCGAAGTGATCGTCGGCACCGGCATGGCCATCGACCATGCCGAACAGGCCGGACTGCCCGGCGTGCTGCTGTACTCGGCCGATTCGGTGCGGCAGGCGTTCGAGCATGCGCTGGAGCTGACCCAGGCCATGGCCCGCTCCGGCGGCAACCGGCCGGCTCCGCGCCGCCGCACCGCCCCACGCAACGATGCGCATGCCCTGCTCGGCGACAGCAATGCGATGGCCGACGTGCGCGCACAGATCGCACTGTACGCCCCGCACGACAGCACCGTACTGGTTACCGGCGAGACCGGCACCGGCAAGGAACTGGTTGCACGCCAGCTGCACGCCGCCAGCGGTCGTCGCGGTCGTTTCGTTGCGCTGAACTGCGGCGCGATCAGCGAATCACTGCTGGAAGCGGAGCTGTTCGGCTACAGCGACGGCGCCTTCACCGGTGCGCGTCGCGGGGGGCGCGTCGGCCTGGTCGAGGCGGCCGATGGCGGTACGTTGTTCCTGGACGAGATAGGCGAACTGCCGCTGCCATTGCAGACCCGCCTGCTGCGGGTGCTGGAAGAACGCGAAGTGCTGCGCGTGGGCGCCACCGAACCGACCCCGGTCGACCTGCGCGTGGTCGCCGCCACCCTGCAATCGCTGGAGCAGCGCGCGGCGGCTGGCAGCTTCCGCCGCGACCTGTATTACCGGCTGGCCGCGCTGCGCATCGCACTGCCCACTCTGCGTGCGCGTCGAGGCGATATCCCGCTGCTGACCACCCACTTCTTCCGCGAACTGCGCGGCATCGATGCACCGCTGGATGCAGAAGCGCTGGCCCTGCTCAGCGCTGCCGACTGGCCGGGCAATGTGCGTGAACTGCGCAACCTGGTGGATAGGCTGCGCATCCACTGGCAGCCCGGTGAAGGACTGATCGATGCAGCACGCCTGTTGCAGCTGGCGCCGGAGCTGGTGAGCGAAGGCGCCGCCACACTGCCAGTGGAAAGCAACGGCAAGCGCCCGCCGCGTGCGCAGATGGAAGCGCTGCTGCAGGAACACCGCAATGACCGCGAAGGCATGGCGCAGGCGCTGGGTGTGTCACGCACCACGCTGTGGCGGTGGCTGCGCGCGGAGGGGTTGTAACATCCTGCCGTCTGGTTGGTGCAGAACCGATGCCCGGTGGGTGCCAACCGATCTCTGGTGGGTGCGAACCTTGGTTCGCACCGCTTTTTCCCGAGTACCCCATCCACGCATGGCGTGGATCTACTGGAGCACCGCGCGCGCTTCGATGGCGAACCGTCCACTGCCCACGGCCGCAACCCATAGCAGCAGCACGCCCAGCGGTACTTCGCTCAGGTAGAAGAACCAGCTCAGCCAATCCGGCACGCTCAGCCCCGCAGGAATGCGCGCAATGCCATCGGTGAGCGCCGCTACCGCGCAGATCGCCACCAGCAGCAATGCCGAAGGGCGGGTCAACAGGCCCAGCACCAACAGGCCACCGGCAATCCACTCAATGGCCCCGAGCACCGGCGCGCTGAGTACCGGAAATGGAATGCCCGCATCGACCAGCGTGTGCACCATGCGCTCGCGCCCGGCGTCGGTGAACAGCTTGTTCCAGCCGGATACGCAGAACATCACGCCGGCCACGATGCGGGCGAGCAGCAACAGGAACGCTTCCACGCCTTGGCGCGGCGATGGCACGGCAAACAGGCAACGCCAAGGGGACATGGCAACTCCGGAAATCGAGGGCATCAGTCCGAGTGTGACGTTTGCTGGCCTGCTCGCAGATGAAGCGGGCCGGTCCGTTCGCGACAAACGGCTCTCGCAGTGGTACGCGTTGGAACAATGGCAGTCGTACAGGCTCGACCCTACGATGCAGGTATACCGACCTTTCCATCCACGCATGGCGTGGATCTACCTGGCCAGCAGCAGCTCGATCTCTTCCACTTGCACCACCGGCACCTGCCACGGGTGATGCGGCACGATGCCGTGCTCGAGGATACGCTGTAGCCGCTGCGGATCGCGCGGCAGGCAGAACTCCAGCCGCACGCTGTCGACCACCTCGGTCTGCCCCACCTCGCCCCGCGTGGGGATGGCACCCACGCGTGGCCGGAACTGTTCGAACCCCGGCGCGGACCACCACATGCCGTGCTCGTAATCGCCGGCCACCAGTGCATCCACCGAAAGGATGCCCTGCTTCACCGCCTCCAGGGCAGGCACCGGTACGAACACCACCACGCGATACAGCGGCACGCGTTGCATCACGGTGCCTTACGGGTACAACAAGCGCTTGCTCCAGCGCCCTTCGGCACCGGCTTCGTAGCACCAGCGCTCGTGCAGGCGGAACTGCGCGCCGTACCAGAACTCGATGCGGTCAGGCACCACCCGAAGTCCACTCCAGCCGTCCGGGCGCGGCACGTCCTTGCCCTCGAAGCGCGCCTCGACCTCCGCAACGCGTGCGTCGAACTCCTCGCGCGTGTTCAACGTCTTCGACTGCAGCGACGCCCACGCGCCGATCTGGCTCATGCGCGGACGGCTGGCGAAATACGCGTCGGCCTCGGCATCGGCCACCTGCTCTACGCGTCCCTCGATGCGCACCTGGATGCCGGCCTCGCGCAGGCTGCGCCACAGGAACAGCAGCGCCGCCTGCGGATTGGCCTGCAGCTCGTTGCCCTTGTGGCTGTCCAGGTGGGTGTAGAACACGAAGCCGCGCTCGTCGAACGCCTTCAACAGCACGGTGCGCGCCGATGGCCGGCCCTGCACATCGGCGGTCGCCACGGTCATCGCATTGGGCTCGACTTCGCGGCTCTGTTTCGCTTCTTCGAAAAGGGCGGCAAAGGTCGACAGGGCTTCGGCGTACAGGTCGCTCATGACAGCATTCTTCTCACACGGTTTGGGCTATTGTGGCGGCATGGTCGCCGCTGCGTACATGCCCCAGGTGAAAGGATTCCCCGAAACAGTGGTCGAGCAGGCGCTGGATGACGCGCTGGGCAGCAGCACAGCCGTTCCAGTATTGGCGATCAGCGGCCTGCAGGGGAGCGGCAAATCGACGCTGGCCGCGCAGGTGGTTGCCCGTGCCCAGGCGCGTGGCCTGAACGCCGCAACGCTGTCCATCGACGATGTCTACCTGACCCGCGCACAACGCCAGCGTCTGGCCCGGCAAGTACATCCGTTGTTGATCACCCGTGGCCCACCGGGCACCCACGACCTGCCGCTGGCACATGCGGCACTGGACGCAGTGGCAGCACGACAGCCCTTGGCCCTGCCCCGCTTCGACAAGCTGGCCGACGAGCGCCTGCCCGAAGCGCAGTGGCCGCAGCTGCAAACGCCGCTGGACCTGCTGGTGTTCGAAGGCTGGTTCCTGGGCACCCCGGCGCAGGACGATGCCGAACTGGATGTCCCGCTCAACGCCCTGGAGCGCGAGGCCGATGCCGATGGCCGTTGGCGGCGCTGGTGCAACCAGGCGCTGGCCCGCGACTATCCGGCGCTGTGGCAGCGCTGTGACCGCCTGTGGTTCCTGCAACCCCCTGATTTTTCGGTGGTGCCGCGTTGGCGCTGGCAGCAGGAGCAGAACCTGCAGGCGGCCCAGCCGGGGCGGCACGGTATGAACCGGCCCCAGCTGGAGCGCTTCGTGCAGTACTACGAGCGGGTCAGCCGGCAGGCGTTGCGTGCGCTGCCGGCCATTGCCGACCGGGTAGTGGCGCTGGATGCCCAGCGCCAGGTGCAAGGGCTGCGCTGAGCAGCCTCACTCCACCAGGAAGGTGACCCGCAGGTTCACCCGCCATTCGGTGATCTCACCGTTGCCGTCGGTGACCACCTTGGTCTCGTTGATCCAGGCGCCCTGGATGCCCTTGACCGTCCCGGACACCTTCTTCAAACCGCTGCGCACTGCGTCCTCCACGCTCTTGGGCGAGGACGCATTGATTTCGATGACCTTGGCAACCGACATGGCAGGCACTCCTTCAGGCGCGGGAAACCCCGCAGGAACCTCCACCCTGACGTGAAGAACGTAAAGGCCAAGGCACGGAGGTGTTAGCATCAGAGGGCATGAATCCCGCTCCGAACCTGATCCTGATCGGCCCGATGGGCGCCGGTAAAACCTGCATCGGCCGCCGCCTCGCCGAGCGCTTCACGCTGGACTTCGTCGACGTCGACCAGGCCATCGTCGATGCGACCGGGGCCAGCATCCCCACGATCTTCGAGCATTCCGGCGAAGCAGGCTTCCGCGCCCATGAGCGCCAGGCGCTGGCGCAGGTGCTGGCCGGCCGTGGCCAGCTGGTGTCCACCGGTGGCGGTGCCGTGCTTGACCCGGACAATCGCGCCCTGATCGCCAAGCGAGGCTTTGTCGTCTACCTGCGGGTCAGCGTCGCAGCCCAGCTGGAGCGCCTGTCACGCGACAAGGCCCGGCCACTGCTTCAGCGGCCGGACCGCGAACAGGTGCTGCATGATCTGGCCGCGCATCGCGACCCGCTGTATCGCGACCTCGCCGATGTCACTCTTGATACCGACCCGTTTACCGCCGCCGATGCCACTGCCCAGCTTGTCGTCAAGCTGGCCACGCACTGGCAGCGACAGGACCCCACTGCATGACCTCCCCTGCCCTGCTGCAGGTCGCCGTTGGCGGCGACCGTCCCTACTCCATCACCATCGGTGCCGGCGCCCAGGCCGACGGCGCCGCACTGGCCCACCATGTGCGTGGCCGCCATGTCTTGCTGGTCAGCGACAGCGAGGTTGCTCCGCGCTATCTGGATGCCGTCAGGCAGACGCTGCTGGCCGCACGCCCGGACCTGATCGTGGGTGAGCATGTGCTGGCCGCCGGTGAAGCCTCCAAGACCCTGGCCGAGTTCGGCTCGGTCATCGAGGCGCTGGCCGCGCTCGGCGCGACCCGCGATGCCTGCGTGTTCGCCCTCGGTGGTGGTGTGGTCGGCGACCTCGCCGGCTTTGCCGCGGCCTGCTGGATGCGCGGCGTCGACTGCGTGCAGCTGCCAACCACGCTGCTGGCGATGGTCGACTCCTCGGTGGGCGGCAAGACCGCCGTGGATATTCCGGCCGGCAAGAACCTGGTCGGTGCGTTCCACCCACCGCGTGCGGTGATCGCCGATACCCGCGTGCTGGCCACCCTGCCGCCGCGCGAGCTACGCGCCGGCCTGGCCGAAGTGGTGAAGTACGGCGCACTGGGTGATGCGGTGTTCTTCGAATGGCTGCAGCAGCATGCCGAGGCACTGGCGGCCGGCGAGGATGCGGTCATCGCCGAGGCCATCGCCCGCAGCTGCCGGCACAAGGCCGCCATCGTCGAGCGCGATCCCTTCGAGAAGGGCGAGCGCGCCCTGCTCAATCTTGGCCATACCTTCGGCCACGCCATCGAAACCGAACAGGGCTACTCCGCACCGGGACGCGATGCACTGAACCACGGTGAAGCCGTAGCAGTGGGCATGGTGCTGGCGGCGCGCCTCTCCACCCACCTGGGCCTGGCCGACGACGCCGACCGGGTGCGCCTGCAGGCGCTGCTTGAACAGCTTGGCCTGCCGGTGGCAATTCCCGCCGGGCTGGACCCGCAGGCCCTGCTCGGCCGCATGCGCCTGGACAAGAAGAATGTAGCCGGCCGCCTGCGCCTGGTGCTGTGGCGTGGCATGGGCCGCGCCGAAGTCGTACCGGACGTGGATGAAGCGGCGGTACTGAAGGTGCTGGGCGGCCACTGAGCGGTAGTGCCGGCCGCTGGCCGGCATCCACGCTACACCGCCGACCTTCATGACGTTGCCGGCCAGCGGCCGGCACTACCAGGTCAGCGTTGCGGCAGGGGTCACACCACCCCCGCTACAATCGACACCATGCACGTCCACCTGCAACAACCCGCCGACGGTGCCCAGGCACCGCGCTTCCTGCGCCTGACCCTGGTCCCGGACCTGTTCGGCGGCTGGGAACTGCTGCGTGAATCCGGCCGCGTCGGCGCCCGCTCGCAGCTGCGGCGCGAGCTGTACCTGACGGCCGACGAAGCCCGCCACGCCTACGACAAGGCCCGCGATGCCGAACTGCATCGGGGCTTCCAGATTCTTTCGCACGGCGACTGACTGCGCCGCTGCCCATTTCGCCCAAGGAATGCCCACTGTGACCAGCCCTCTCCGCAACGATCGCCTGCTGCGCGCCCTGCGCCGCGAACCGGTGGACTGCACCCCTGTCTGGCTGATGCGCCAGGCCGGCCGCTACCTGCCGGAGTATCGCGCCACCCGGGCCAAGGCCGGCAGCTTCCTGGCCATGGCCAAGAATCCGGAGATCGCCTGCGAAGTCACCCTGCAGCCGCTGCGCCGCTTCCCGCTGGACGCGGCCATCCTGTTCTCGGACATCCTCACCATTCCCGATGCCATGGGCCTGGAGCTGTACTTCGTCGAAGGCGAAGGCCCGAAGTTCCGTCACCCGGTGCGCGATGAAGCGGCCATCGCCAAGCTGGCGGTACCGGACATGGAGCAGGATCTGGGCTATGTGATGGACGCGGTGCGCCTGATCCGCCGCGAACTGGATGGCCAGGTGCCGCTGATCGGTTTCTCCGGCAGCCCGTGGACGTTGGCCTGCTACATGGTCGAAGGCGGCGGCAGCAAGGATTTCGCGCGCATCAAGGCGATGGCGCTGAACCATCCGCAGGCCCTGCACCGCCTGCTGGAGGTAACCACCGACGCGGTGATTGCCTACCTCGGCGCGCAGCGCGCCGCCGGTGCGCAGGCACTGCAGGTGTTCGACACGTGGGGCGGCGTGCTGTCGCCGGCGATGTACCGCGAGTTCTCGCTGCGCTACCTGCAGCGTATCGCCGAAAGCCTGGAGCGCGGCGAAGGCAGCGAGCGCACGCCACTGATCCTGTTCGGCAAGGGCACCGGCCTGCACCTGGAAGCGCTGTCGCAGACCGGCGCCGATGCGCTCGGCCTGGACTGGACGCTGGACCTGGACGAAGCGCTGCGCCGCACCGGTGGCCGCGTAGCCCTGCAGGGCAACCTGGACCCGACCACGTTGTATGCCACGCCCGATGCGATCGCCGCAGCGGCCGCACGTGTGCTCGACACCTATGCCGCCGGCAACGGTGGTTCGCGCGAGGGCCATGTGTTCAACCTCGGCCATGGCATGTCGCCGGACATGGACCCGGCCCATGTACAGGTGCTGGTCGACGCGGTGCACGCGCACAGCCAACGCTGAACATCCCGCATGCGGTCACGGCGCGATGTTGATCGCGCCGTGACCCGCAGTGCGCGATCATGGCGCCCCCACGTTGCACCGGCCACGCCCCATGTCCACAGCGCCATCGACCTACACCCGCCAGCGTCCCCTGCTGTGGCTGGTTTCGCTGGCGATCTTCATGCAGATGCTGGACTCGACCATCGTCAACACGGCCTTGCCGGCGATGGCGGCCAGCCTCGGCGAAAGCCCGCTGCAGATGCAGTCGGTGGTCTTCAGCTACGCGCTGGCAGTGGCCACCTTCATTCCCGCCTCCGGCTGGATCGCCGACCGCTACGGCACCCGTCGCACCTTCCTGGTGGCGATCATCCTGTTCACCCTCGGCTCGCTGGCCTGCGCGATGGCGCAGCAGCTGCATCAGCTGGTGGCCGCGCGCGTACTGCAGGGCATCGGCGGCGCGATGCTGCTGCCGGTCGGGCGCCTGGCGGTGATGCGATCGGTGCCACGCGAGGACTTCCTGCGTGCGATGAGCTTCATCGCCATTCCCGCACTGGTGGGTCCGCTGATCGGCCCCACGCTGGGCGGTTGGCTGGTCGAGATCGCCTCGTGGCACTGGGTGTTCCTGATCAACCTGCCGATCGGTGTCATCGGCTTCATCGCGGCGATGAAGATCATGCCCGACCACTACGCCAGCCACCGCACCCGGTTCGACCTTCGCGGCTACGCCATGCTGGCCTTTGCGATGGTGGTGCTGTCGCTGGCACTGGATGGAATTTCCGGGCTCGGCACACCACACGCGCTGGTGATGCTGATGACCGTGGCCGGCCTGGCCGCGCTGGTCGGCTACTGGCTGCACGCAGCAAACTCAACGGCGCCGCTGTTCTCCCTGGCACTGTTCCGCGTGCCCAGCTACCGCATCGGCATTCTCGGCAACCTGTTCTCACGCATCGGCAGCAGTGCCATGCCGATGCTGATCCCGCTGCTGCTGCAGGTCGGCCTTGGCCTCGGGCCGATGAACGCCGGCCTGATGATGGTGCCCGTGGCCGCCGCAGGCATGGTGTCGAAGAAGCTGGCGGTGAAACTGGTTGAACGCTACGGCTATCGCCGCGTGCTGATGACCAACACCGTGCTGGTCGGCCTGGCGATGGCCAGCTTCATCTTGATGACACCGGGCCAGCACCTGTCCGTGCGCCTGCTGCAGCTGGCCTTCTTCGGTGCGGTCAATTCGCTGCAGTTCACCGTGATGAACACCGTCACCCTGCGCGACCTCGACCGCGAGTTCGCCAGTTCCGGCAACAGCCTGTTGTCGATGGTGATGATGCTCGCCGCCGGCTTCGGTGCCGCCGCTGCGGGCAGCCTCCTGGCCGCGTTCGGCACGCAGCTGGAAGGCCATGGCGCGACGGCGGCACTGCATGCCACGTTCCTGTGCGTGGGCGCGATCACGCTCACGTCGACGCTGATCTTCTGGCAGTTGCCCGACACCAAGCCCGAGCCGCGCCAGGTAGAAGAAGTAGCGGAGTAGAGGGTTCGGCAGGGCTGCGCCCTGCACCTGCAGAGGCCGAAGCAAGGGCGACGGCAACAGCACAACAGCAACAGCGGGTATTCCGTGGGATGGCGGGGCGGTGTCGGATTGCGGGGACGCCGTAAACCCATCCATGGGGGCTTGGCAGCCGCATCCATGCGGCTGACACCCCGCAATCCGACACCGCCCCACCTCCGACAGTTTCCCGACGTCTGGTAGATCCACGCCATGCGTGGATGAATCTCTGTCAGATATCGAAATAATTCTGGGGTCAGGTCCGTTTTCCTGCGGGAAACGGATCTGACCCCATGCCGTTCCCGTGCCGCCCACCAACAGCAACACAGAACGCCGTTCCGACAGATCGCAAAAATCTGTCGAAGGCGGGGTGGGTCCGGTGGCGGGGGCGTGAGCGCCATGGATGGCGCGACCGAGCTTACAGGGACGTACTTGCAGCGTCCCCCGCCACCGGGCCCACCCCGCCATCCCACGGATCGCCCGCTTTTGACGTTGCCGTTGCCGTTGATTCGGCGGGTGCAGGGCGCAGCCCTGCCGAACCCCTACCTCCCCAGCACGCGGGCGATCGCTTCCACCAGCAGCTCACCGGTCACCGGCTTGCGCAGGAACCCCCCGATGCCGGCTGCTTCCACCTGTTGCTGCAGATCAGGGTCGGTGCGCGCGGTCACCGCCAGCAGCGGCAGCGTGTAACCCTGGTTGCGCAGATGCTGGGCCAGTTCGAAACCGCTCAGGCCCGGTAGATCCAGATCGAGCAGACCGACGTCGAAATCACCCGCGCTGATTTCACGCAGTGCGGCCAGCGCATGGGCAGCGTGGATCACCTCATGGCCGCGGGTGGTGAGCAGGCCACACATCACATCGGCCACGGTCGCATCGTCCTCCACCAGCAACACCCGCAGCGGCGGCATGTTGACCACAGCAGCGGCGGCATCACTGCCGGCACCATCTTCGCCGGCGGCAACCTGCTGCAGCGGCAACGGCAGGCTGACACCGAAGCAGGTACCGCTGCCCAGCTGGCTTTCCACCCGGATCCGGCCCTGCATGGCCAGTGCCAGCTCGCGGCAGATCGCCAGGCCCAGGCCACTGCCACCGTACTGCGCGGCAGTGCGCGCGCCGTCAGCCTGCTCGAAGCGCCGGAACAACCGTTGCTGCTGCTCCTGGCTGATGCCCGGACCGGTATCGCGCACCTCGAAATGCAATCCACGCGGCCCTTCCTCGCAACGCGCGTGCAGCGTGATGCTGCCGCGGCTGGTGAACTTGACCGCGTTGGACAGCAGGTTGAGCAGGATCTGCCGCACCCGCATCGCATCACCGGTCGCCTGCAGCCCTGCAGGCAACTGGTTGTCGAGGACGAACCGCAGGCCCTTCTGTGCAGCCAGCGGCCCCATCAGCGCGGCCAGATCCTGCAGCAGGCGATTGAGCGCGAACGCATTGGACTGCAGCTCCAGGCGCCCCGATTCGATCCGCGCCAGGTCCAGCGCATCGTTGACCAGATGCAGCAGGTGCTCACCCGCATGCCGGATCGACTGGGTGTAACCGCGCTGCTGCGGATCCAGCGGCGAGGCCAGCAACAGTTCACTCATGCCCAGCACCCCGGTCATCGGCGTGCGGATTTCATGGCCGAGATTGGCAAGGAAGCGCGTCTTGGCCGCCGATGCATGTTCGGCGAGATCCTGCTTGTGCAGGGCGAGCTGGTAGGCGTGCTGGCGCTGCAGCCGGCGCCGGTACAACCAGGCAAACCAGCTGGTCAGCAGCAACCCGATCGAGGCCAGCACCAGCAGGCCGGACAAGCTGCGCCACCATGGCGGCTGCACGTGGAATTCCAGGGTCTGCACCCGCGACCACACGTGGTCGGCCGAACGCGCCTGTACTTCCAGCCGATAGGCGCCGGGTGGCAGGCGCGAGAACAGGCGCTCGCCTGCCGGGCCCACCTCGACCCAATCCGGGTCGTAGCCGGCCAACCGGTAGCGGTAGGTGTTGGAAGCCGAATCGGCGAAGGACAACAAGCGCGCGACGATACGCAGGTCGCGGTCACCATCGGCGATCTGCAGCGGCGTGTCATGGGTCAGGTCCAGCAGCTGCTCGTTGCGGCGCACTTCCACCCGCTCGATCACCAGCGGCGCGCGCCGGGTGGAAGGCCGCACCTGCTCGGGATCGAACACCACCACACCGGCGGGTGTACCCGCCACCATGCGCCCAGCGGCGGTGGCGATCAGGGTGTGCTCGCGGAACTCCTGGCTGGGCAGCCCATCGTGCACCCCGTACAGACGCACGCTTTCGCCATCGGCACTCACCCGCACCAGGCCACGGGCACTGGTGGCCCACGCCACGCCCTGCGCGTCGACCACCAGGCCGGTAGCGGAAATCGCCGGATAGCCCTGCTCGGCGCCCACCACCGCCTGCCTTTCCAGCCGGCCCTGGCTCCAGAGATACCGCGACAGGCGACCATCCTCGGACAACCAGACCTGCCCGTCCTTGCCGACGTGCAGCGCATACACCGCCGTGGCCGGCGCACCAGGCACCGGCTGGAAGCGCTGCGCATCCGGTTGCCATTGCAGCAGGCCGCGACTGCTTGCCAGCCAGATCCGGTCCTGCGGACCGCACTCCACGTCCAGATTGAGCTGACCGGCCTGCAGACCATCCCGGCCGTTTTCCAGCTGCCGGCGCACATGCCCATCCAGGTCACGCTGCTGCAGGCCCGCTGCCAGCATCAACCACAGGCTGTCGCCATCGCAGGTCATCATCGCCTCGATGTTGCCCTCCATGGTCGCATCCGCACCGGAATCCCGCCCCCAGCGCCGCAGCTCGCCCCGACGCGGGTCGTAGCGAATCAAGGCGTCGGTCGAACCCACCCATACCTGTCCCTGCCGGTCTTCGCGCACCGACGTCAGCCAGTGCATGCCGTTGACGAAGGTGCGGTGCTGCTCGATCACGCCCGTGCGTGGATTAAAACGATCCAGCGCGCCATGGCTGCCGACGGTCCACACGTCACCATTGCTGGAGGGGCTGGTACCCAGCACATAGGAATTGCGCAGCGAGGACGGATCGTCCTCCAGCCGCGAGAACACCGAGAACTGCCACCAGCGCGGAAGCAGGTGCCACAGGCCGGCATTGGTACTGGCCAGCCAGATGCCGCCTTCGCGGTCCTCATAGGCGCCGGTCCAGTTCGGCCGCACCAGGCCGCGGGCGATGGCGCTGTACAGCGGGACTGTCTGGTACCGGCCATCGATGCCTCGGCCCAGGCCGCTGCGCGTATCCAGCCAGTGCCCGCCCTGCTCGTCGCGCAGCATCATGCCCAGCACCTGGTCGCCGGCCGGCAATGTCCAGGGCACGGATTCGAAACGGCCATCCGGGCGCCGCACGGTGGCCCCGGCCAGCGTGCTGATCCAGAGGCTGCCATCCGGTTCGGCGGTCAGTCCATTGATCAGCAGGCTGGGCACCAGATCGCCGCCGATGCGTTCGAAATCGGTGCCGGTCCAGCGCGCCACGCCATGCTTGGTGCCGACCCACAGGCTGCCGTCGGCAAGCGTGGCCAGGTAGGGTACCGATGCGGCCGGTACGCTGCGCGGGTTGTTCGCTTCGGGCAGGAACCGCTGCAGACGATCATTGTTGTCCAGTCGATACAGGCCGCCCTCGTGGGTGCCAAACCAGATCGCGCCATCCGGCGTCGCAGCGAGGCTCCAGATCGTGTTGCTGCCCATCAGCGGCTGGCTGCTGCGGTCATAGAAGCGCAGCTGTCGGCGGTCGGCCGACATCCGCACCAGGCCGGCATTTTCAGTGCCGATCCACAGCTCGTTGCGGGCATCGACCAGCACGCTCCAGATGCGGTTGTCGCGCAGGCCGTCCTCGGAACGCCAGATGCGGTAGTTGCGCCCGTCGTAGCGGGCCAGGCCATCGTTGGTGGCAATCCACAGGTAGCCGTAGCGGTCTTCGGCCATGCGGTTGACGGTGTTGGATGGCAACCCATCGAACACGGTGACCTGCCGCGGCGAAGGCGGCACCGGCTGCGCGGCAGCGGGCGCCAGGCAGCACAGCAGCAGCATCAGCAGCGTCACTGCCCGCAGATACACCACCGATGGCCTCCTCACGCTGCTGTTGATGATGCCCACGCCGTGGGCGTCGGCATGGTAAACCGAAAGTTGCGGGATTCACGCCGCAGGATGCCGTACTCAGCTGATGATCTGGCGTTTACTGCGCGCCTGGGCGATCGCCGCAACCAGCAGATCGCCGGTCACTGGCTTGCGCAGGAAACCATCGAATCCGGCCGCAAGCACCTGCGTCTCGGCATAGGTGTCCGAGCGCGCAGTAACGGCCACCAACGGCAACTCGTAGCCCAGCGCGCGCAGCTGGCGGGCGATGGCGGTGCCGTCGAGTGCAGGCAGGTCGAGGTCGAGCAGGCCGACATCGAAGCCCTCGGTGGAAATCTCCGACAGCGCGCCCAGGCCATGCAGCACGTGCACCACCTCATGGCCCCGGCTGCGCAGCAGGCCGGCAATGACCTCGGCAACGGTTGCATCATCCTCGACCAGCAGGATCCGCAGTGCAGGCAGCGTCGGCAACGCCACCTCGCCATCGCTGGAGGCCTGCTGCCTGCTCCATGGCAGCGGCAGCCGCACGGCGAAACGTGCACCACGTCCCGGCTGGCTGTCGACATCGATGCGGCCGCCCATCGCCACCGCCAGCTCCTGGCAGATCGCCAGGCCCAGCCCACTGCCGCCATAGCGCGAGGCGGTACGCGGGCCATCCGCCTGTTCGAAGCGGTGGAACAGGCGCTGCTGCTGCTCGGCATTGATGCCCGGCCCGCTGTCGCTGACCTCGAAGGTCACCATGCCGCCGTTCTCGTCCAGGCGCGCCGCCAGACCGACATGGCCGCGCTCGGTGAACTTGATCGCATTGCCCAGCAGGTTCAGCAGGATCTGGCGGATGCGCATCTCATCGCCACTGATGCAGATCGGGCCTGGCAGGTCCCCCTCACGCTGGAAGGCCAGCCTGCGCTGCTGCGCCATCGGCTGCATCAGCGCCTGCACCTGGTCCAGCAGTCCGCCCAGGTCGAACGGCCGGATGTCCAGTTCCAGTCGGCCGGCCTCGATCCGTGCCAGGTCCAACGCGTCGTTGACCAGGCGCAGCAGATGGCTGCCGGCCTGCTGGATCGAGCCGGCATAGCTGCGCTGCACCGGGTCAAGTTCGGTGGCAAGCAGTAGTTCGCTCATGCCCAGTACGCCGGTCATCGGCGTGCGAACCTCGTGGCCAAGGGTCGCCAGGAAGCGGCTCTTGGCCTGCGATGCCTGCTCGGCGATCTGCTGCTTGTGCACCGTCAACTGCCACTGCTGCCGCCGCCGCAACCGCCTGCGGATCAACCACAGCAGTGCCAACAGCAACAGCGAGCCAAGCATCACATAGCCGAAGATCGCCATGCTGCTGCGCCACCAGGGGGGCAATACCTTTATGTGCAGCTGCTGCGAGGGCGTCCACGGGCCACTGGCCGATGCGGCCTGCACCTCGATCGAATAGGCCCCGGGTGGCAGCCGCGACAACGTGCGTTGGCCATCCCCGCCCTGTTCGACCCAGTTCTGGTCGTATCCCTCCACCCGGAACCGATAGCGGTTGCCCTGCGGGCTGGCGTAGGACAGCAGCCGCGCATCGATCTGCAGATCACGGTCATCGGGCCCCAGCAACAGCAGACCGGAGGTCGGCAGGGGCTGCCAGCCGCGCGCATCATCGCGACGGACGCGAACCTGCGCGATCACCAGTTGCGACGGTGGCAGTTCGGCGTCGGCGGCATTCGGATCGAAGCCCACCATACCGGTCTGGGTAACGGCCAGTACCCGGCCATCGGCAGCGATCGCCGGCGGGCGTCCGGTGAACTCGGCATCGAGCAGGCCGTCGCGCTCGTTGAAGATCTGCAGGCGACGCTGTTTCGGATCCCAGCGCAGCAGGCCACGGGGCGTCGTCGCCCACAACTGCCCGTTGCCGGCCAGGGCCAGCCCTCCCATGCTGACCGGCGGCACGCCGGCACTGGCATCGACGCGCTGGATAAGGCGCAGGCTGAGGCCATCCCACTGGTAACGCTCAAACGCGCCCTGGCGTGCGATCCACATCTGCCGGGGATCGATCCATACCAGATCGTAGATGGGCCCCTTGGAAACGCCAGGTACTGCTTCGAAGCGCTCCCCCTGTTCGCGCCAGATGCCCATCTCCCCGACCACCCAGGCCCGCCCGGCAGCATCGAAGCGGATCTGCTCGACCGGCGCATCAGTGCTGCCTCGCAGCGTAGCCCCGTCGAAACTGCGCAACAGGCGGCCATCGGCACTTCGCTGTTGCAGGCCCAGGTTCATTACCGAGACCCATACCGTGCCATCGGGCGCCTGCCGCATCAGGTCGATCCGCTGCCGAAGATCGGCGCCGCCGCCAATGCGCCAGTCGCGCAGCACACCGGTGGCCGGATCGTAGACGCTGATGCGCCCCGCGCGGCCGAGCCAGAGCCTGCCGTCGGGACGCGGCAGTACCGACCACACCGCGCCGCTGCCCAGTTCGCGGTCGCTGGCCAGCAGGCTCAACGTCCCCTGTGCATCGATCTGGTAAACGCCATGGGCAGATCCGACGTAGTAGCTGCGACCGTCGCTGGCAGCACTCAACAGGTACTGGCTGTCCAGCGGCTTGCCGTCGAACTGGTACCAGGTCGAAAAGCGTCGCCAGTCGGGCGGCAGGTAAGCCAGACCCTGGGTCAACAGTGCTACCCAGAGCCCGCCCTCATGGTCCTGCAGCAGGTCGAGCACGCCACTATGGCCGGTCAGGAAGCCACTGCCACGGTCCCCTTCCAGCCTGCGCAACACCTCGCCGTCACCACGCAGCAGGCCATCGGAGGTTCCCGCCCAGTAGCCTCCGTGGCTGTCGGCCAGGACCAGTGCCGAGCGCAGGCGGGCACTGTCGGACCAGGCCGGTCGCGTTACCCGATCCTGCGCATCGATGCGGTACAGGCCGTCGTTCTGTGTACCGACCCAGATCGCGCCATCGGCATCGCGGCTCAGCCGCAGCACACTGACCGCTTTCAGTTCCCGCGGTGCCACGGCCTCGAAGAGGTGGCCGTTCCAACGCGCCACACCGGCTTCGGTTCCCACCCACAGCCGTCCCTGCGCGTCGACCAGACTGCTGAAGATCGTGTTGCTCGGCAGTCCGCCGGACTGTGCCGGATCATGCTGGAAATGGCGCAACGAGCCGTCTTCGCCGAAGCGGCAGACCCCATGGCTGCTGCTGCCGATCCACAGCGCGTTCTCGGCATAGGCCAAGGTCCAGAACTGCCCTTGGCAGCCTTCGGTGACGGACTCGAAGGTCTTGAAGCGCTCGCGGTCGGCATCCAGGCGGGCCATTCCCTTGCCGTTGATGCCAACCCACACCCGGTCGAGCGGGTCGATCAGCAGGGTTTCGATCTCGTTGCCGGGCAGTGAATCCGGTTGTGCCGGGTCGTGCTGCCAGACCCGCAGCTCCCCACCGTCATAGCGGGCCAGGCCGCCGTCGGTGGCGGCCCACACGCGGCCCTGTCGGTCTTCGGCCAGCGCCACCACCATGCGCGAGGGCAATCCCTCGGCCGCGCCGAAACGGCGCAGGCGCGGTGTTTCACCGGCCATGTCCAAGGTCGCCGCTGCAGCCGAAAGCGCCAACAGCACCAGACCTGCTCCTGCAATGCCTTGGCACCACCGGCGCCAGCCGCTCGTCATCCTGAACCCCCTGTCCTGTGCCGATTGTCACACAGGGCTGCAGCCATCGCTGCAACAGCCTGTTTCCGGCCACATCGGCACCACGAACTGTTGCAGCCGTGCACACAGCGTTGCGCAGGGGCTGTGGGTATGATCGAACGGTCTTTTTCCCGGAGCCCCCGCCGATGCGCCACTGCCTGGCCCTGCTGCCGATGCTGCTTGCCATCGCCCCCGCCTGGGCGGGCAACGATGCCTACCGCATCGATCCGGTGCACACCCGGGTGCTGTTCGCGATCGACCATGCCGGTTACTCGCAGGCACTGGGCACGATCTCCGGAAGCCAGGGCCAACTGCACTTCGATAGCGACAACTGGCGCGAGGCGACGCTGGACGTCGAGATTCCGGTAGCGCGATTGGACCTTGGCGATGCCAAGTGGAACCAGGCCACGCTGGCGCGCAGCCTGCTCGATGGCGACCGCTTCCCCACCGCCCGCTTCGTCTCCCGCCATGTCGAACCGATCGACGCCCGCCATGCACGCGTACTGGGCACCCTGACCCTGCGCGGGGTCAGCCAGGAGGTCGCGCTGGAAGTGACGTTGAACCAGATCAAACGCTACCCGCTACCACCGTTCCGGCGTACTGCGGGGTTTTCCGCTACGACGACGCTGAGCCGGCGCGCCTTCGGCATCACCGCCTGGCCTGGCGTGATCGGCGATGCGGTGCAGGTGCGGATCGAGGCTGAAGCCACCCTCGACCGCAGCGACGCTCCGGGAACTCCCATGCCTCAACCCCACTCCGACAGCCAGACGGCCACCAAGGACCCTTCATGACCGCCAAGAACACCCCTGCCGCCTGGGGGAGTGTCAGCCAGACCCTGCACTGGCTGATCGCACTGCTGATCCTCGCCCTGGGCATCGTCGGCCTGACCATGGGCGAGCTGCCCAAGACGCCCAAGTATTTCTGGGTCTATACCGCGCACAAGTCGATCGGCATCACCGTGCTGGCACTGGTGGTGCTGCGCCTGGGCTGGCGCCTGTATGCCGGTGCCCCCAAGCCGGTACCGGGCGTGCCCAGCTGGCAGGAGCGCATCGCCAGCGCCACCCATGTGCTGCTGTACGTGCTGATGTTCGCCATCCCGTTGTCGGGCTGGCTGTACGACTCGGCCAGTGGCCTGCGCCCGTTCCGCTGGTTCGGGCTGGTCGACGTGCCCAAGCTGAGCGGACCGGACCCGCAGGTCGTGGCGGTTTCCCATACCCTGCACGAATACGGCTTCTGGCTGTTGATCGCGGTGGTGCTGGCCCATGCCGGCGCTGCCTTCTACCACCACATGTTCCAGCGCGATGCCACCCTGTCCCGGATGCTGCCGCGTGGCTGGCTTGCCCCTCCCCAGAAGGACTGACCAATGAACCTGAAACTGACCACCCCGGCCGCCGTGGCTGCCGCCCTTGCCGGCATGCTCGCCACCGCACCGGTGCTCGCCGCCGATTACACCCAGGCACCTGGTGCCGGTTCGTTCCTCGCCTTTGCCACCAAATACGATGGTGAAGTGTTCACCGGCAGCTTCCCGGGCTTTGCCACCAAGCTCAGCTTCGACCCGGCCAATCCGTCCGCAGGTTCGCTGGACGTGGTTATTCCCCTGGCCGGCGCCAAGAGCGGCAACAGCGACCGCGACTCGACCCTGAAGGAAGCGGACTTCTTCAACGTCGGCAAGTTCGCTACCGCGCGCTACACCGCAAAGGGCTTCCGCGCGCTCGGCAACGACCAGTTCGCCGCCGATGGCACGCTGGAACTGCGCGGCGTGAGCAAGCCGGTCACCTTCACCTTCACCTGGAAGCCCGGCGCGCAGCCTGTGTTGACCGGCAAAGCCACGGTCAAGCGCCTGGACTTCGGTGTCGGCGGCGGCGACTGGGCCGATACCAAGACCATCCCGGACGAAACCGCGATCAGCACGATCGTGAAGTTCGACGCGAAATGAGCAACGGGCCGGGGCACGGCCCCGGCCACCTCCTGTAGTGTGCCGGCCGCTGGCCGGCAACTACATGGACCCAGGCAGCCGCTGGCCAGCGGCCGGCACTACCGCTCGGTGGCCAGCCAGGCCTGCACCGTGGCCGCATCGAATGGCCAGTCCAGCTCCCACCCACCGCGCTCATCGCGCAGCACCGGCACCCGCGCCCCATAGCGCGCCTCCAGCGCCGGCTGGTCATCGAGGAACACCGATTCGAACTCTGGCGCCCGTGCCTTGGCCAGTTCGGCCAGGGCCATGTCACACAGATGGCAGTCGTCACGCTGGAACAGGGTCAACACCGGGGTTTGCTCCCTTGGCGGAAATGCTGCGCCGCAGTCATGGAAGTGCGGCGTGAACCGCTAGAATAGCGGTCTCTCCCGGTACCCGCAGTACGGCAACCATGGCTGTCAGCACGTTCGACGTTTTCAAGATCGGCATTGGCCCGAGCTCCTCGCACACCGTCGGGCCGATGAGGGCCGCCGAGCGCTTCATCCATCGCTGGCTGCTCGACCCGGGCAAGCTTGGAGAGGTCGCGCGCATCCGTGCCGATGTGTACGGCTCGCTGGCGCTGACCGGTCGCGGCCACGGCACCGACAAGGCGATCCTGCTTGGACTGGAAGGGCAGCGCCCGAACCTGATCGACCCGGACATCATCCCGTCCACGCTGGAACGCATCCGCAGCAGCAAGCGGATCATGCTGATGGGCCAGCACGAGATCGCCTTCGACGAAAAGCGCGACCTCGGCCTGAACAAGCGGCAGAAGCTGCCCTACCACACCAACGGCATGCGCTTCACCGCGTACAACGCCGATGACGAAGTGCTGGCCACCCGCGACTACTATTCGGTCGGCGGTGGCTTCGTGGTCAACCAGGACGACGCGGCCGATGACCGTATCGTGCCTGATGAAACGCCGTTGCCCTACCCGTTCAAGAGCGGCGACGAGCTGCTGGCGCAGACCGCCCGCAGCGGCCTGAGCATCGCCCAGTTGATGTTCGAGAACGAGAAATGCTGGCGCAGCGAAGACGAGATCCGCGACAACCTGCGCGAGATCTGGAGCGCGATGCAGGCCTGCGTGGCGCGCGGCATCCGTGAGGAAGGCGTGCTGCCGGGTGGCCTGAAAGTGGGCCGCCGCGCACCGGCGCTGTACCGCGAGTTGTCGTCGAAGCCGGAAGCGGCGATGCGCGACCCGCTGACCACGCTGGACTGGGTCAACCTGTACGCGCTGGCCGTGAACGAAGAAAACGCCGCCGGTGGCCGCGTGGTCACCGCACCCACCAACGGCGCGGCGGGCGTACTGCCGGCGGTGCTGCACTACTTCGACCGCTTCTGCCCGGGCGCGAACGAACAGCGGGTGTTCGACTTCCTGCTGACCTCGGCGGCGATCGGCATCCTGTATAAGGAAAACGCCTCGATCTCCGGCGCCGAAGTGGGCTGCCAGGGCGAGGTCGGCGTGGCCTGTTCGATGGCCGCCGGTGGCCTGGTCGCGGCGCTGGGCGGCAACCCTAGCCAGATCGAGAACGCGGCGGAAATCGGCATGGAGCACAACCTGGGCCTGACCTGCGATCCGATCGGCGGCCTGGTGCAGATTCCGTGCATCGAGCGCAACGCGATGGGTGCGGTGAAGGCGATCAATGCCTCGCGCATGGCCATGCGCGGCGACGGCAAGCACAAGGTGTCGCTGGACAAGGTCATCAAGACCATGCGCGATACCGGCCGCGACATGCAGGACAAGTACAAGGAAACCAGCCGCGGCGGGCTGGCGGTGAACGTCATCGAGTGCTGATGATTGGCGCAGCCATGCATGGCCTGGCTCCACTGCAGGGCCGGGCATCGACCTGGCTCTGCAGAGTGCTTCCTTGTCGGACAACACCGTCCCCGCTTTCCGGTTAGGCTCAGACATCCCCTGCCCCGGAATGTCCCATGCGCGTGATTGCTGCTGCCTTGCTTGCCTGCGTTCCGTTGTCCGCTCTCGCTGCGCCAGCCTACGGGCCGCGGCTGGAGGGGTTCGATTACGGCTATCCGGTGAAGACCCTTGCGCTGGAATCGCAGCGCCAGGCGTTGGAAATGGCCTATCTGGATGTCGCGCCGAAGAAGAAGCCGATCGGCGTGGTGGTGCTGCTGCATGGCAAGAACTTCTGCGCAGCGACCTGGAAGGAGACGATCAAACCGCTGGTGGCGGCAGGCTACCGGGTGATCGCGCCGGACCAGGTGGGCTTCTGCAAATCGAGCAAGCCCGAGCGCTACCAGTATTCCTTCGGGCAGCTGGCCGATAATACCCATGCGCTGCTGCAGCAGCTGCAACTGGGTGACGTGCCGGTGCACGTAGTCGGGCATTCGATGGGTGGCATGCTGGCCATCCGCTATGCGCTGATGTATCCGCAGGACATGCGCAGTCTTTCGCTGGTCAATCCGATCGGGCTGGAAGACTGGAAGGCGCTGGGCGTGCCCTGGCGCAGCGTGGACGCGTGGTATGCCGGCGAAATGAACATCAGCTATGACAGCATCCGCCGCTACCAGCTGGAGGTGTACTACGACGGCAAGTGGAAGCCGGCGTATGAACCGTGGGCGCGCATGCAGTCGGGCATGTACGAAGGCGCGGGCAAGCAGCAGGTGGCCTGGAGCCAGGCGCTGACGTCGGACATGGTGTTCAACCAACCCGTCGTCTACGAACTGAAGAACCTGCAGGTGCCGACCACCTTGTTCATTGGCCAGAAGGACCGCACGGCGATCGGCCGTGACCAGGCATCGCCCGAACTGAAGGCGACGCTGGGCAACTACCCGGCACTGGGCAAATCGGCAGCGGCGGCGATACCCGGCTCGACCCTGGTCGAGTTCGCAGCACTGGGCCATTCGCCGCAGGTGCAGGACCCGAAGCAGTTCAATGCGGCGTTGTTGAAGGTGCTCAAAGCGCGTTGAGGTTCCATAACCGCCGGGCATGGCCCGGCGCTACACACGCCCTCGGTAGAGCCAGGCCATGCCTGGCTGCAGTGCGTCGATCAGCCGCTCACCCCACGATCCGCAGCACGTCATCCAGCAGCGCGGCTGCGGTCACTTCCGCGCCAGCGCCCGGTCCCTGGATCAACAGCGGCTGTGCGCGATAGCGATCGCTGTGGATGGCCACGCGGTTGTCGGTGCCCGCGCCCTGCGCCAGCGGATGGTCGACAGCCAGCTCACGCAGGCCCACCTGCGCGCCCTGGCCATCGACGCGCCCGACAAAACGCAGCACCCGACCGTTGTCGCGCGCCTGCTGCCAACGCGCCTGCAGCGGTGCATCCAGCTGCTCCAGCGCATTCACTGCATCTTCCAGCGGCAGCGCAGCCAGCGTATCCGGCACCAGTGAATCGACCTGCACCTGCGACGCGTCCAGCGCCAATCCGCTGCTGCGGGCCAGGATCAACAGCTTGCGGCGCACATCCTCGCCGGAAAGATCCAGCCGCGGGTCCGGCTCGGTGTAGCCGGCCGCCAGCGCTTCACGCACCGCCGCCGAGAACGGCGACTGGCCGTCATAGCGATTGAACAGCCACGCCAGCGAGCCGGAAAGCACGCCCTCGATGGCATGGATGTGGTCGCCACCGGCAACCAGCGCGCGCAGGCTGCTGAGCAACGGCAGGCCGGCGCCGACGGTGGCGCTGTCGCCGTAACGCGCGCCACTGTCGGCGCAACGATCGGCGATGGCCTGCGCGCGTGACAGCTGCGCACCACGGCCGAGCTTGTTGGCGGTCACCACGTGCACACCGCGCGCCAACCACTGCACGTGGCGCGCCGCTACATCTTCGCTGGCGGTGGCATCGACCACCACGTCACCACGCTCCAGCCCTTCAGCGCTGGCCCACGGTGGCGAACTCTGCCCATCACGCGGCGCACGGCGTGCCAGTTCCAGCGGCAACGCCAGATCCCGGTCGATCGCCAGCGCCGTGCGTGAATTGGCCAGCCACTGCACGCTGGGCAGTTCCAGCCCACGCGCCTGCAGCGCCTGGTAGCGCTGTACGAAGGCGGAACCGACGGTGCCGGTTCCGAGCAGCGCCAGGCGGCCGGTCCCCAGCAGCGGAATCTCGACAGGCAAAGCGCTCATGCGTCTGCCACCTGTTTGCCGCGCGCCACCGCATCGATCACCGCCTCGGCGCGTGCCAGTGCAGCGCCCAGATCCGCCAGCAGGTCACGCTCGCCTTCGATGCCAACCGACAGCCGCAGCAGGCCTTCGCTGATGCCCGCAGCCGCGCGTGCTTCGGCAGTCATTGCGGCGTGGGTCATGGTCGCCGGGTGTGCGATCAGGCTTTCCACGCCTCCCAGCGACTCGGCCAGCGTGAAGTAACGCAGGCCATCGACGAACGCACGTACAGCAGCATGCGGATCATCGCCGGCACAGCTGGCCAGTTCGAAGGACAGCATCGCGCCGAAACCACTCTGCTGACGCGCGGCAACGGCGTGGCCCGGATGATCGGCCAGGCCCGGGTAGTAGACCTTGGCCACCGCAGGATGCGCATCAAGCAGCGCCACGATCGCGGCGGTGTTTTCCTGGTGCGCGCGCAGGCGTGCATCCAGCGTACGCAGGCCGCGCAGGGTCAGGAACGCATCGAACGGCGACCCGGTAAGGCCCAGTGCATTGCCCCACCACACCAGCTGTTCGTGCACGGCGGGATCGCGGGCAATCACCGCACCGCCGACCACGTCGCTGTGGCCATTGATGTACTTGGTGGTGGAGTGCAGCACCAGGTCCGCACCGAACGACAGGGGTTGCTGCAATGCCGGCGACAGGAACGTGTTGTCGACCACCACCAACGCACCAGCTTTGTGCGCCGCGTCGATCACGAAACGCAGGTCAGTAATGCGCAGCAGCGGGTTGGACGGGGTTTCCACCAGTACCAGCTTCGGCTGCGTGGACAGGGCCTGGGCCAGCGCGCGCGGGTCGGTCAGGTCGGCGGTGACCAGTTCAAAATGGCCCTTCTTCGCCAGCGCGTTGAACAGGCGCCAGCTGCCGCCGTACGCATCGTGTGGCACCACCAGGGTGTCGCCGGGCTGCAGCAGTGCGTTCAGCACCAGGTTGATCGCGCCCATGCCGGTGGCGGTCACCACACCGCCAGCGCCGCCTTCCAGTTCTGCCAGCGCTTCACCCAGCAGGTCGCGTGTGGGATTGCCACTGCGGGTGTAGTCGTACTGGCGCTTGTTGCCGAAGCCTTCAAAGCTGAAGTTCGACGACAGCACGATCGGCGGAGTGACCGCGCCATGGGCGGTATCCCTATCGATGCCGGCGCGGACGGCGGCGGTGGTGCGACAACAGGACGGTTCAGCGGCGTGCAGGCTCATGCGGACTCTCCAGAAGTGCGGAAGGCGGTGGCGAGGATCGCGTCGATGCGATCGGTTTCTTTCAGGAAGGCGTCGTGACCGTAGGGCGAGCGCAGCACGCGCAGGCTGCCGCGTGGGCCCAGTCCCTCGACCAGACCGACCAGGTCGGCAAGCGGAACCAGGCGGTCGCCTTCAACGGCAACCACCACGGTCGGCGGCAGGATCGCGCTAGGGTCCACGCGGTGCAGGTCGATCGACTCGGACAGGCGCAGGTAGGCATTGACCGGCGTGCGCGCCACGTACTGCGCGCCAGCGGCGTCGAGGTAATCTTCGGCGGCGACACGGACGCGGCCATTGACCACTTCCGGTGCTGCGTCGAAGCGCTCGCCGAATTCTTCCGGCGTGCGGTAGCTGAGCATCGCGAACTGGCGGGCCAGTGCCAGGCCGTGGTCTTCGCCACACTGCAGCTGGCCCAGCGCCACGGCACGGCGCTGCAGCGCACGCCAGGCAGCTGCATACGGATGCGGGCGATGTGCGCCGCTGACCAGCACCAGCTGGCGTACCCGGGCACGATGCCGGATCGCGAACTGCTGGCCGACCAGCGCACCATACGAATAGCCGACGAATGCCTTCAGCGCGCGAATGCCGAGGTGGTCCAGCAGCAGTGCCAACGCATCGGCCTGGTCTGCGGTATCGATCGGCACATCCAGCGCGCCGTCGGCACCGATGAAATCGAACGCGAGCACACGCAGCTGCTGCGGATCCAGTGCGCGGCCACTGTCGACCAGGCCTTCGGCCCAGCCCTTCTCGGTGAACTGCGCATTGGAGGCCACATGGCGGTGCGCGGAAATGCCGCCGGCCAGCACCACCACCGGTGCGTTGACGGGACCGACCCACTCGTAGCGCAGGCGTACCGGGCAAGGGCCGGCATGACGCATCGACAGCACAGCGGCGAACTCGCCGCGCTCGGCGTGCACGCGGTCATCGACCGGCACGCTGACGGGGACAAAGGGTTCGGGGCGAAGCACGGTGCTGGTGGCGAAGCTCATGGCGGGTTCCGGTAGGGAAATCGGCCATCGAGCCTTCGCGGGGCTCGCGTTCGAAGTGCACGTTGGGTGCAGGTTCGAACCATCTTTCGGTGGACGCCACGGTCCCCGCAGGATTTGGCACCTACGCAGGCGCTTTCGCGTCTGCGGGCTGCCCCGGCTTCAAAGGGCCTGTCCCTCTGCCGGTCTCGATGGTGGAGCCACGATGCCAGTCCTTTTCGGGCATGTCAATCCCTTCATACGGATAAAGAGATGGATGAATGCGAAGCCCCCACGCTTCCCCCGTCCCGACAGCTTGCGTAGAGTCCCGTCGGTCCATGTCGCTGGAGCCTCCGATGCGCCGCCTGCCCCTGTCCTGCCTCCTGCTGCCCCTGTTGGCGAGCGCCCCCGCGAACGCCGCCGACTGGCGCCAGGGCTGGGGACTGGTGCCAACGACTGCAGCTGCGCCCAGTGCCGAGGCGGCGCCGCAAGCGGCGCCGATGGCCCATCTCCGCCTGCAGTCGCTGGGCGACCAGTGGCAGGCGCGGATCGACAATCCGCTGTCCGGCCCGGTGCAGATCGAGCTGCGCGCGGCCCCCGGCACACAGGTCGAGGGCCTGCCGCTGCAGTCACTGGTGCAGGCCACCGGCAGCCTGGTAGTGGGCCATCTTCCCTCTCCTGCCAACGGCAAGGCACTGGATCTTCGTCTGCAGTCGGTGCCGGGCAATCCGGCCGCGCGCGCCGAAGACGTCGCCTATCGCCTGCCGTTCGAGGCTGCCCAGCTGCGCGTGGACCAGGCGCCGCAGGGCCGGTTCAGCCACGATGACGAGGAGAACCGCGACGCCATCGACTTTGCCCTGTCCGAAGCAACGCAGGTCCTGGCCGCCCGCGAGGGTACGGTGATGCAGGTACAGGACGGTTTCCGCGGCAATGGCCTGGACCGTGAACGCGATGCCGGACGCGCCAACTTCGTTCGTATCCTGCATAGCGACGGCAGCATGGCGATGTACGCCCACCTGCAGGCCGGCGGCATGCGCGTGCGTCCCGGCCAGGCCGTGCAGGCTGGGCAGCCGATCGGCCTGTCCGGCAACAGCGGCTACAGCACCGCCCCGCACCTGCACTTCGTGGTGCAGCTCAACCGGGGCATGGGCCTGCGTTCGGTGCCGGTGCGCATCCTCGCCCCGCAGGGCGAATTGCACTTCGCCCGTGAGGGCAGCGGCGACGCCAGCGCCGGGCGCTGACCCGCCGACGCCGGCAGGCCGGTATAATCGGGCGCTTATCTCTTTGAAAAGCGCCCCGTGCGGGCGCCACTGCCATGTCCGAAGTCGCCACCGAAGCGTCGCGTCGCCGCACGTTCGCCATCATTTCCCACCCTGACGCCGGCAAGACCACGCTGACCGAAAAGCTGCTGCTGTTCGGAGGCGCGATCCAGATGGCCGGCTCGGTGAAGGGCCGCAAGGCTGCCCGCCACGCCACCTCGGACTGGATGGCGCTGGAAAAGGAGCGCGGCATCTCCGTCACCTCCTCGGTGATGCAGTTCCCGTACGAAGGCAAGATCATCAACCTGCTCGACACCCCGGGCCACGCCGACTTCGGCGAGGACACCTACCGCGTGCTGACCGCGGTGGACTCGGCGCTGATGGTGATCGACGTGGCCAAGGGCGTGGAAGAGCGCACCATCAAGCTGATGGAAGTGTGCCGCCTGCGCGACACCCCGATCATGACCTTCATCAACAAGCTCGATCGCGAGGGCAAGGAGCCGATCGACCTGCTGGATGAGGTTGAAAGCGTGCTCGGCATCCAGTGCGCACCGGTCACCTGGCCGATCGGCATGGGCCAGCGCCTGAAGGGCGTGGTCCACCTGATCACCGGCGAAGTGCATCTGTACGAGCAGGGCCGCAACTTCACCCGTCAGGATTCGACCATCTTCCCGTCGATCGATTCGCCCGGGTTGGCCGAGAAGATCGGCGAGCGCATGCTGGCCGACCTGCGCGACGAACTGGAACTGGTGCAGGGTGCCAGCCACCCGTTCGACCTGCAGGCCTACCGGGCCGGCAAGCAGACCCCGGTATTCTTCGGTTCGGGCGTGAACAACTTCGGCGTGCAGCCGCTGCTGGACTTCTTCGTCGAGCACGCACCGTCGCCGCAGGCGCGCTCCACCACCGGCCGCGAAGTCGCCCCGCAGGAGCCGAAGCTGACCGGCTTCGTGTTCAAGATCCAGGCCAACATGGATCCGCAGCACCGTGACCGCGTGGCCTTCATGCGCGTCTGCTCGGGCCGGTTCACTGCCGGCATGAAGACCCTGCACGTGCGTACCGGCAAGGACATGAAGCTGGCCAATGCGCTGACCTTCATGGCCAGCGACCGTGAAATCGCCGCCGAGGCGTGGCCGGGCGATGTCATCGGCATCCACAACCACGGCACGATCTCCATCGGCGACACCTTCACCGAAGGCGAGGCGATCACCTTCACCGGCATCCCCAACTTCGCCCCGGAACTGTTCCGTCGCGCCCGCCTGCGCGATCCGCTCAAGCTCAAGCAGCTGCAGAAGGGCCTGGCACAGCTGTCCGAGGAAGGCGCCACCCAGTTCTTCCGTCCGCTGACCAGCAATGACCTGATCCTGGGTGCGGTGGGCGTGCTGCAGTTCGATGTGGCCGCTTACCGCCTGAAGGACGAATACGGCGTGGAAGCCACCTTCGAGCAGGTCAGCGTGACCACGGCGCGCTGGGTCCATTGCAGCAACGAGAAGAAGCTGGAGGAGTTCCGCGAGAAGAACGCGCTGAACCTGGCCCTCGATGCCGCCGGCCACCTGGTCTACCTGGCGCCGACCCGGGTCAACCTGCAGCTGGCGCAGGAACGTGCGCCGGACGTGCGTTTCTCGGCGACCCGCGAAGCCGCGCATACGGTCACCGGTAACTGATTGCAGCGACCATACGGTGGCGGGGGTGCACGCGCCCGCCATCGCGGCGATGATAGGGGGGTGCAGGTCCCCCTCCCTGCAGACGATGCCCATGCCATGTCCACGACTTCCGCTGTTTCGATCCGTGAAGAAATTGCCAGCGCCCTGACCCACGGGCTGGGCGCGGTGCTTGCCCTGGCCGCCAGCGCGGTACTGATCACCCTGGCTGCGATCTACGGCGATGGCTGGCAGCTGGCCAGCGCGATCGTGTTCGGCATCGCCCTGCTGCTGCTGTACACCGCCTCCACGCTGTACCACGCCATCCAGCACCCGCAGGCCAAGGGCCGCCTGAAGGTGTTCGACCATTGCGCGATCTATGTGCTGATCGCCGGTACCTATACCCCGTTCACCCTGATCGGCCTGCGCGGCCCCTGGGGCTGGGGCATGTTCACCGCGATCTGGGCGCTGGCGCTCGGCGGCGTGGTGTTCAAGCTGTTCTACACCGGCCGCTTCAAGCTGTTGTCCACGGTGATCTACATCGCCATGGGCTGGCTGGTGGTGGTGGCCATCAAGCCGATGTGGGCCTCGATCGATGGTGGCACCCTGGCTTGGCTGTTCGGCGGCGGCCTGTCCTATACGCTGGGCACGTACTTTTACCACCGCGAATCCATCCCCTATTCGCACGCGATCTGGCATCTGTTCGTGATCGGTGGCAGCGTCTGCCACTTCGTCGCCGTGACCCGACAGGTGCTGTGATCCCGTATTGAGGGTAACGCCAGGCCCCTGGCCGGCGAGCAGGCACCGGCTCTGCACACGATGCATATGATCGCTTCGCGCCCCGTCCACCCCGACGGGGCAACCATGGTGGTGTGAATGCTGCCTCTGCTCCTGCTGATTCCAAGGCGTCGCGCTGGCGTCTGCGTCGCCCCGGCCCACGCGGGCAGCGCTGGCTGGCCGTGCTGGTGTTCCTGCTCGCGGCGATCCTGGTCCTCATCGCCCTTTGGGATTGGAACTGGTTCAAGGGCCCGGTCGAACGTGCGGTACAGGCGCGCACCGGGCGCGCCCTGCACATCGGCAACCTGGATGTCGACCTCGGCCGTATCACCACCGTGCGCGCCGATACCCTCACTTTCGCCAATGCGCCCTGGGCGAAACAGCCGAGCATGGCCAGCGCAGACCGGGTCGAGATCGACGTGCGGGTGTGGCCCCTGCTGCGCGGCAACGTGCAACTGCCCGAGATCCGCCTGACCCGCCCTGACGTGCTGCTCGAGACGGCTCCACGCAAGGGCGACCCGGGCAACTGGAACTTCCTCGGCGAGAGCAGGGGCGGCACCACACCGCAGCTCAAGCGCCTGCACATCGACGATGGTCGCCTGCAGTTCCTCGACGCACTCGGCCGCACCGACATCCTGGTGAACGTGCGTAGCGGGCAACCGAAACAGGTCGACGCTGCACCACCGTTGCTGGTGGCCGGCAAGGGCCGCTGGCGGGGCAATCCCTTCATCCTGAGCGGCGGCACCGAATCGCCGCTGGAGTTGACCGACAGCGCCCATCCTTTCCGCATCCATCTGGATGGCCGCGCTGGCGCGACCCATGCCGTCGCCACTGGCACCTTGACCAACCCGTTCCAGCTGCAGGTGTTCGACCTGCAGTTCGCGCTGAGCGGGCAAGACCTGGCCGATCTGTATCCATTGCTGGGCATCGCCATTCCGCCCTCCCCGCCCTACGCACTGGATGGCCGGCTGAAGCGTGATCAACAGGTGTGGCGTTACGAGCGCTTCACCGGAAAAGTCGGCGACAGCGACCTGGGCGGCGATGTGCAGTTCGATGTCTCCAGGGAACGCCCCCGGATGACCGCGAACCTGGTGTCGCGCCGCCTCGATTTCGATGACCTTGCAGGCTTCATCGGTGCCCCCCCGAAGACCGGTGGCGGCGAGACCGCCAATGCAGAACAGCGGGCCGAGGCCGCACGTGTGGCCGCCAGCGCAAAGGTGTTGCCTGCCACCCCGTACAACCTCGGCAAGCTTCGCGCGATGGATGCCGACGTACGCTGGAAGGCCCAGCGCATCAATGCGCCGAAGCTGCCGCTGGACGACATGGATGCACACCTGCTGTTGGATGATGGTGTACTGCGGCTGGACCCGCTGAACTTCGGCGTTGCTGGCGGCGACATCCGCAGCACGATCCGCATGGACGCACGTCGCCCGCAGATCGCAACCTCGTTGAAAGCCAGCGTGCGCGGCGTGCAGCTGGGCCAGTTGTTCCCCGATGCCAAGCTGGCCGAGCAGGCCAAGGGGGGGATCAGTGGCGCCATTGATCTGACCGGCAACGGCAACTCGATCGCGGCGATGCTCGGCAGCAGCAGCGGCAACGTGGCGTTGGGCATGGGCCGCGGTCATGTCGGCAACCTGCTGATGGAAGTGGCGGGACTGGACATCACCGAGTCGTTGAAATTCCTGTTCACTGGCGACAAACAGATTCCGCTGCGCTGCGCCTTCGCCGACTTCGGCGTGCGCGAGGGCCTGATGCATACCCGGTCGATGGCAGTGGACACCACCGATACGATCATCCTCGGCGAGGGCGATGTCAGCCTGCGCGATGAAACACTGGACCTGCTGCTGAAGCCACGGCCGAAGGACAGGAGCATCCTGGTGCTGCGCTCGCCGCTGCGCATCGGCGGCACCTTCAAGGACCCGTCGTTCCGCCCGGACTTCAAGGCTCTGGGTATCCGGGGTGCGGTGGCGTTGACGCTGGGCAGCATCGCGCCGCCGGCGGCACTGTTGGCCACCATCGAACTGGGGCCGGGCAAGGATGCCGACTGCGGTGGGCACTACGCGAAGTAGAGCGGGTGTTCGGCGCCTTGAATTTCAATGCGGCAAGCCGGAGCAAGGCGACAGGCAGGACACGCCGTAAACCCCGCTCCGCGGTCCGGCCCAGCCGCTGGCGGCTGTGCGTTCGGCCGCTTGCGAAGCAGTGCTTCGCAAGCAAAGCGCCCTCACCCATGGGGCTCGATGGCGCCATCCATGGCGCCAACGGTCCTGCCTGGGCCACCCGTCACCCTCCCGACAGTTTCCTGCGCGCGCGAAACGAGAGCAGGCATTCAAGATCAAAAGAAGAAAGCAGAATCAAAAGCAGTGCCAACCAAGGTTGGCATCTACCAACGGCAGATACCGCCGCGCTCGCAGGAACGTGTCCAGAGGCATCGGGTGCGGCTGGGCAGGACCGTGAGGCGCATGGATGCGCCGACCGAGCCCCCAGGGATGGGTTTACGGCGTGTCCTGCCCAGCCGCACCCGACGCCTCCCCGGCGTATCAGGAAGGCGCCGCTTTGGCTTTGGCTTTGGCAGTTGCTTGAAAAAGCGGGCCGGCGGGCCGCAGGCCCGCCAGCGACAGAACTCACCCCGCCACGATGTACTGCTGCAGCTGATCCAGCTCGCGCCGCTGCGCATCGATCACCGACTTCACCAGGTCACCGATGGAAATCACCCCCAGTACCTGCCCGCCCTCGACCACCGGCAGATGGCGGATGCGGTAATCGGTCACCAGTTGCAGGCAGTGTTCCACCTGCTCAGCGGGACTCACTGTCACTACTTTCGCGGTCATGATTTCCGACACAGCGGTATCGCGCGACGAACGATCGTGTAGCACGATCTTGCGTGCGTAATCACGCTCGGACAGGATCCCGACCAGCCGGGGTCCGTCCATCACCAGCACCGCACCGATGCCCTTCTGCGCCATCAGCCGGATCGCATCGATCACCGCCGCGCCAGGCGCGACCGCATGCACTTCAGGGGACTTGCCGTCCAACAGTTGCCGTACCGACGTCATCTGCCTGCCCTCCCAGGGTGGGTTGCAGGTCCGAGTCTGCCACGGAAGGGGCCAACCATGCGTCAACCAGGTACAACGGCCGTTGCTTGGATTCCTCGTAGAGACGCCCCAGGTACTCACCGATCAGCCCCAGCGCGATCAACTGCACGCCCCCCAGGAACAGGATCACCGCCATCATGGTCGGCCACCCGGCCACACGGTCGCCGTACATCGCCGCCTTCGCGATCACCCAGATGGCAAATACGAAGGCAACGCCCGCTGTGGCCAGCCCCATGTAGGTGGCCGCCCGCAGCGGGACCGTCGAAAAACCGGTAATGCCTTCCAGTGCGAAGTTCCACAGCCGCCACAGGCTGAACTTGCTGGTGCCGGCCAAGCGGGCGTGCCGGTGGTACGGCACCGCCACGCGGCGGAAACCAACCCAGCTGAAGAGCCCCTTCATGAACCGGTGGCGTTCGCGCATCTCGCGCAGTGCGCTCAGCGCGCGCGGCGACAACAAACGGAAATCGCCGGTATCGGCCGGAATGGGCGTGCGCGAAAGGCGGCCTATCACCCGGTAGAACATCGACGCGGTCGCACGCTTGCTCCAGCTTTCACCGTCGCGCACCAGGCGGGTGCCGTAGACGTTGTCGTAGCCCTCCCGCCAACGCTCGACGAACTGCGGCACCAGTTCCGGCGGGTCCTGGCCATCGGCGTCGAGGATCATCGCCGCGCCTTCGCGCACCTGGTCCAGGCCGGCGGTCAGCGCGGCCTCCTTGCCGAAGTTGCGCGACAGCTTCAGGGCCGATACCCGCGGGTCAGTCTGGGCCAGCGACGTGATCAACGACCAGGTCGTGTCACTGCTGCCATCATCCACGTACAGGATGTGCCCATCGATTCCGACCAGGCCATCCAGTACCGCGCACAGCCGCGGATGCAGCTGGGGCAGTGCCAGTTCCTCGTTGTGCGCGGCGATGACGAAAGTAAGGCGTTCGCGAGTCATCGCGCGATTGTACGTGGTTGACGGGCGCGCAGCCCGTCAGTCAACGGTTCCAGGCACCTGCTTGCCGTACGAATACCGAGGTACCACCAGCACCGCTCGTGCCCCTCAGTCTTCCGCCAGATACCCCGCTCCACCCAGCTGCCTTGCCTGGCGCTGGATCCACGACGCACGCCGCTGCACGTAGGGGCCTGGCTTGGCCGCGTTGTAGCGGCGCGGCGCCGGCAGCACGGCCGCCAGACGTGCACTCTCCGCAGGGCTCAGCCGCACGGCGTCCTTGCCCCAGAATGTCTGCGCCGCCGCCTGTGCGCCATACACGCCGTCGCCGAACTCGGCGATGTTGGCGTACATCTCCAGGATCCGCTGCTTCGGCCAGAAGGCTTCGATCAGCACCGTGTACCAGACCTCCAGGCCCTTGCGGATCCAGCTGCGGCCCTGCCACAGGAACAGGTTCTTGGCCACCTGCTGGCTGATCGTGCTGGCCCCGCGCAGGCGTCCGCCCCGCGCGTTGTGGTCGCGCGCCTTTTCAATGGCCTGCAGGTCGAATCCGCTATGGTCAGGGAAGCGCTGGTCCTCGGCGGCCACCAGCGAGATGGGCAGGCTCGGCGCCATCTGGTCAAGGTCCCGCCACTGGTAGTGCAGCCGGTAGGACCAGTCACCTTCACCCAGTGCCTCGCCGAAACGCCAGACCATCACCGTGGACAGCGGCGGATCGATGAAACGCAGCACCAGCACCTGCAGGCAGCTGAAAGCCACGAACAGCACCGGCAGCCACAGCAGCCGCTTCCAGCGCCAGCGCCTGCGCGGCGCCGTGTCGGCGGCGGCCACTACCTTGTCCTGCTCTCCCCCTGCCCCCATTACTGGTGCATCCTTCTTATGCCTGGTTGTCGGCGCATTATCCGGCAACCATCCCTGTTTCCGCGCGATGTGAGCCGATGACCGCCCAATCCGATTCCCTTATCCGTTTCCTGCTCCCCGACGCCGGTGTCCGTGGCGTCCACGTGCGCCTGCAGACCACCTGGCAGGACATCCAGTCCCACGGCGAGTATCCGGACAGTGCAACCGAGCTGCTCGGCGAGGCCTGCGTGGCGTCGGCGCTGTTCACCGGCCACACCAAGGTGGACGGCCGCCTGTCGATCCAGCTGCGCAGCAATACCGCGCTGCGCACCCTGTTCGCCGAATGCACCGCCGCCGGCACCCTGCGCGGCATCGTCCAGTTGGCCGAGGGCGGTGACGCCCCCCGCGACCTGACCGATCTGGGCCAGGGTGCCCTGCTGGCCATCACCATCGAGAATCCGGGCCTGGATCCGCGCGAACCGCAGCGCTACCAGAGCCTGGTCGCGCTGACCGCGCCGGAACTGGATGAAGCGTTCGAGGACTACTTCCGCCAGTCCGAGCAGTTGCCGACGCGGCTGCTGCTGGCCGCCGGCCGCGACGGCGCTGCCGGCCTGCTGCTGCAGAAGCTGCCTGGCGACGAGGGCGACGACGACGGTTGGGCCCGCGCCAGCGCACTGTTCGACACCCTGGGCAAGGCCGAGCTGCTGGCCACCCCTGCCGAGGAACTGCTGCACCGCCTGTTCCACGAGGAGAAGGCAGAGCTGGTGGGTGACAAGGCCCTGTCCTTCGCCTGCTCCTGCTCGCGTGAACGGGTCGCCTCGATGCTGTTCTCGCTGGGCGAGGAAGAGGCCCGTGCCGCTGCCGAAGACACCGGCGCGGTGGACGTACGTTGCGAATTCTGCGGACAGGAGTATCACTTTCCGTTGACGGAGTTCGGCATACTGTTCCACGGTGCCCAGGGGGCTGTACCGGCACCTGAACGTCTTCAGTAAAAACGAATGAGTCTTGTATCTGGGGAGGAACAAGGCTTGTTAAGAATTCATAAACACCCTAGGATCGAGTTCCCGTCCCAGCGGGAACTTTCACTGTCCGTCCCTGTCTGAACTGGTCCGATGCGTACCTTCCTGCGTCTACCGCTGGCCCTGCTGATCGCCCTTGGCGCGATCACGGGCGTGCATGCGCAGAGCAAGGACACCCGCACCGTGATTCCGGTCTGGAACAAGGGCAGTGGCAAGGTCGAGGCCCTGCTGTATCTGGAACCGACCGGTGAACAGGCCGTCGGCGCACGCTGGCATTTCGGCCGCAATTCGCTCGATGCTGCGTTCGGCCTTTCCTCGGGCGACTCGCTGGGCCTGCTGTGCAACAGCAGCAGCGGCTCCAGCATCAGCGGCTTGGCCAGCCATTGCATGCTGGCCAGCCTGGGCGACGAGGACGACGCCATCGGCTCCAACCGGCGCCTGACCGGCACCGCCGCGCTCAACCGTGGCACCGGCCGCCTGGGAATCACTGCCGGCACTGGCCGCGAGACCCTGCCCGCCTGGCTGGCGACGCCCAGCAAGACTCCCTCGCTGCGCGCCGAACAGAATGACCTGACGGTGTTCGCACAGAAGAACATCGGTCGCGAAGGCTTTGTCTCCATCGCCGGCACGTATGCCAAGGCACGCCTGGTACCCCTGGCTGACGCCTCGCCGGCCATCGTCGACCGCTGGGACAGCAAGAGCCTGAGCCTGGGCGCCGGCTACGGCAATTTCAGTGGCAGCATCATCGGTCGCGTGGTTGACGTTCCCGGCAAGCCCGGCAAATGGGAAGGCCTGGGCATCGGCCTGACCTGGCGCACCCCGTGGTCCGGCCAGCTCACCGTCGGCGCGGAGAACGTCATCAGCCGCGGCAAGAACCCGTTCTCCCCGCGCAACGAAAGCAACGATGACGGCACCGTGCCGTACGTGCGCTACGAGCAGGATCTGTAGCCGCTCATCGACTGGTAACAAGCAGTGTTCAACATCGGGCGCCCTGGGGCGCCCGAATTGTTTCTGGACGCATCTGTCAAGTGCGAAAAGCACTCATCCGTTACAAACGGATACATCACGACATGCATCAACTGAAACTTTTTTGTGCTTCAAGGGCAGGCAGGCGCGGTTGCGCCTCTTCGCACATCCCGATAACTCGTTGAAATAAAAGAAATCAAGGCGCATTCATGTGTAACCACAGTGTGAATTAACACAGCTTTAATTTTTGGCGAAGGGCCGTTACTATCGATTCAGCCTCGCGATTTTGGAGCCTTCTTTTTTGGCCCCGCCGCGCAGGCACTACCCCAGCCAAGATTTCTTGGAGAGAGAGAGCCAATGAATTTCCAGTCCAACAAGCTGCGTGACGCTGTCGTCGTCGCGCTGATCGCCGGTGCGGCGACGTCCGTAACAGCCCAGGCGCAGGAAGCGACCAACCTGGATCGCATTTCGGTAACCGGTTCGCGCATCAAGAGCACCGATATCGAAACCTCGCAGCCGGTCCTGAGCCTGACCCGCGCCGACATCGAGAAGCAGGGCGTGACCTCGGTCGCCGACATCCTGCAGCGCGTTGCCGCCAACGGTGCCGCACTGAACCGTACCTTCAACAATGGCGGCGACGGTACGTCCGGCATCAGCCTGCGCAACCTCGGTGCCGAACGCACCCTGGTGCTGGTCAACGGCCGTCGCTGGACCACCGGCCTGGATGGCAGCGTCGACCTCAACACCATCCCGGTTGCGATGATCGAGCGGATCGACGTCCTGAAGGACGGCGCTTCGACCATCTACGGTTCGGATGCCATCGCCGGCGTGGTGAACATCATCACCAAGCAGAACTTCGACGGCGCCGAAGCGAACTTCTACAAGGGCCAGTACAGCCAGGGCGACGGCGAGCGCGAAGCGGCCGACTTCACCATCGGCACCACCACCGACCGCGCGTCGCTGGTGCTCGGCGTGTCCTACGTGAAGGAAGGCACCGTGATGGCTGGTGATCGCAAGATCTCAGCCGGTGGCCCGCCGTTCTTCGGCGGCCAGAGCAGCACCGGTATCCCGGGCTCCTACATCCGCGATGACGAGCGCTATGTACTCATCAACGGCGTGCAGACCCCGTTCGACAGCGACGTGCATGGTTACAACACCTCGCCGGACAACTACCTGCTGACCCCGCAGGAACGCACCTCGCTGTTCGCCACCGGTTCCTACAACGTCACCGACAACATCACCTTCCGTACCGAGGCGATGTACAACGAGCGCAAGTCCGAGCAGCTGCTCGCGGCGATGCCGGTGACCGGCCGTCGCCTGAGCGCCAGCAGCATGTACAACCCGTTCGGCGAGGACCTGACCGGCGTGAATCGCCGCTTCAATGAAACCGGCGGCCGTTCGTTCAACCAGAACGTCAAGAACTGGCACTTCTACGGTGGTTTCGAGGGCTTCTTCGAATTCGCCGACCGCAACTTCGACTGGGACGTCGGCTACCGTTACGACAAGACCGACCAGAACGACCTGACCTACGGCCTGTTCAACGTCCAGCGCTTGAACGAAGCCTATGGCCCGTCGGCAATGCAGGGTGGCCAGGCCGTCTGTCTGACCGCAGCCGGCGCTGTCATTCCGGGCTGTGTGCCGATGAATCCGCTGGGCGGGCTGGGCTCGATCTCGCAGGAAGCACTGGACTACGCCTCCTTCACCGCGCATGACTCGGCCAGCCTGGTTTCCAAGAGCTACTACGCCAACATCTCCGGTGAAATCGTGCAGTTGCCGGCAGGTGCGCTGGGCTTCGCAGCAGGTTATGAAGGCCGTAAGGAAAGTGGCCAGTTCGATCCGGACGCGTTCATTGCCGCTGGCCTGAGCACCGGCAACGGCGCGGCACCGACCAAGGGCGCCTACGACCTGGACGAGTTCTTCCTGGAATTGTCGATCCCGGTGCTGGCTGACCTGCCGGGTGCCAAGCTGCTCGACTTCAGCGTGGCTTCGCGCTACTCGAAGTACAGCAACTTCGGCAACACCACCAACAACAAGTTCGGTTTCCGCTGGAAGCCGATCGATGACCTGATGGTGCGTGGTAACTACTCCGAAGGCTTCCGTGCGCCGAGCATCAACAACCTGTATCGCGGCGACGCCGATTCGTTCGAAACCTATGCCGATCCGTGCTCGGCCTCCAGCGGTCGTCGCACCGGTGCGGTGGCTGCGCAGTGCGCTGCTGAAGGCGTACCGGCGAACTTCCAGCAGCCGGGTGCCGGCAGCGGCGCCAACAAGCAGACGCCGGAAGCGTTCACCTGGAAGTCCAACCCTGATCTGAAGCCGGAAACCTCGACCAGCAAGACGCTGGGCCTGGTGTGGAGCCCGAGCTTCGTTACCGGCCTGAACGTAACCGTGGACTGGTGGCAGATCGAGGTCGAAGACGCCATCACCCGTCCGGCGATCGGCGACATCATGGATCGCTGCTACGGTGGTTCACCGCAGGAACAGGCAGCCTACTGCGGCCTGATCACCCGCGACCCGACCTACGGCACCGCGACCCAGCGCTATACCATCACCAACGTCGACATGCCGCTGCAGAACCTGTCCTCGTACAAGGTGGAAGGCTGGGATGTGGGCGTCCTGTACAAGCTGCCGGAAACCTCGTTCGGCCAGTTCACCGTCAGCTGGGACAGCACCTATCTGTCCAAGTGGGACACCAAGTCCACCGAAGATGCTCCGGTCGACGGCCGTGCCGGTCGCTACCTCGACCAGGATCCGTACTGGCGCATCCGTTCCAACCTGTACGTCGACTGGTCCTACGGTGATTTCGGCGTGAACTACGGTCTGCGCTACAAGTCGGGCATGACCGAAGAATGTCCGTTCGATCCGGTGCGCGACTCCGACCTGGTGGGCTACTGCTCCGACGGCCAGAACGGCAAGAACCACATGGCATCGACCACCTACCACGACATCCAGGTGCGCTACAACACCCCGTGGAAGGGCACGATCATGCTGGGTCTGAACAACGCATGGGACAAGCAGCCGCCGGTCTCGTACTCGACCTCGTACAACATGTTCGACCCGCAGTACGACCTGCCGGGCCGCTACATGTACATGCAGTACAAGCAGAAGTTCTGATCGATCCAGTGATCAGCTGATGCAGCAACGGCCCCGAAAGGGGCCGTTGTTTTTTGTACGTACGTTGCTGGCGTCAACACCAAAGAAGAAGGCCGCGGCATTGCCGCGGCCTTTCTGCATCCAGCGATGAAGAACGCCTCAGCCGTTCGGAATCAGCGTGTCGATCAGGTGTTCGACATACGCTTCGAAGTCCTCGCGCGCCTGCTTGGGCTGCTGCAGCTGCAACGACAACTGCAGGAAGCCCACATACGCCGCATAGGCCAGGCGTGCGCGATGGCGTGCATCGGTCGAGCTCAGGCCCGCCTGGCGGAACGAGGCGATCAGGTAATCGAGCCGCCGCTGCGACACGCGGTCGATCACCGGCCGCACCATCGGATGGTCCAGCGCCTTCAGCAACTCGCTGTAGATGATGTGCGGCTGTACTTCGTGCGCCACCATCTGGAACAGCTGGCGCAGGCGCACGCGCGGGTCCGGCACGTCTTCCAGGCTGCCGAACACCTGTTCCTGCTCGAACAGTTCCCAGCGTTCCAGCGCGGCCTGCAGCAGCGCATCACGCGAGGGGAAGTGCCAGTAGAAACTGCCTTTGGTCACGCCAAGGCGGCGCGCCAGCGGCTCCACCGCGACGGCGCTGACACCTTGCTCGGCAATCAGATCGAGGGCCGCCTGGGCCCAGTCTTCGGCACTCAGGCGGCTGTTGCGGCCGGCACGCGGTTCGCCGGCGGAAGCGTCAGGTTGATTCATTTGCTGATTTAACCATACGCCGGGGTTCGTTGCAGTACGCGGTTGCGGCCGAAACCGTCGACAACCGGGCCAGAAGGGATTCCTGCAGCGCACCATACCGTGCAGTATTGACTTCCTGCAGAAGCAATCCATACTAACGAGTATGGTTATGTCCCCTACTCCCGCTGCATTCCATGACCTGCGCCTGGAGGCTGCCCACGGCGCCTCGCTGGCTGCAACTGCCAGCACCTCCGGCCGTCGCGGGCGCGTGCTGTTCGCACACGGCTTTGGCCAGACCCGCCATGCTTGGACAACCACGGCCAAAGCACTGTCGGCCGCTGGCCTGCAGACGCTGGCCTACGACGCCCGCGGTCATGGCGATTCCGATTGGAATGCAGCCGATCTGGCCTATCACGGCGAGCAGTTCGCCGATGACCTGATCGTGCTTGCCGGCGAGCAGCCGCGACCGCCGGTGCTGGTGGCGGCCTCGATGGGGGGCCTGTTCGGCCTGTTGGCCGAATCGCGCTGGCCCGGGCTGTTCTCGGCCATGGTGCTGGTGGACATCACCCCGCGCTGGGATACCGCTGGCGTCGAACGCATCCTCGCCTTCATGACCGCGCACCCGGAAGGATTCGCCTCGCTGTCGCAGGCTGCCGATGTGATTTCGGCCTATGTGCCGCACCGCCCGCGCAAATCCGAGGATTCACTGCGCGCCCTGCTGCGCGAAGATGGCCATGGCCGCTGGCGCTGGCATTGGGACCCCCGCCTGGTGGCCGAGCTGGCCCGCGACAGCGAGCAGCACCAGGATGCACTGGCCGAGGCCGCGCGCCAGGTGAAGTGCCCCCTGCTGCTGGTCAGCGGTGGCCGCAGCGACCTGGTCACCCCGCAGACGGTGGCCGAATTCCTGGCATTGGCGCCACACGCACGCCACGTACAGTTGCCGCAGGCCACGCACATGGTCGCCGGTGATGACAACGACGCCTTTACCGCTACTGTGTTGGACTATCTGGACGTGTTGCCCGCAGCGGATGCTGCAGCTTCGTCCGCCATAAACGAGCACGTCACCGGAGCACGCTCATGAGCCTCGTCATTCCCTTCCTCGCCCTGCTGCTGGCAGGCGCGTTCGTCGCCTACCACCGCATGCGCCTGCTGACCTGGACGCTGATCAGCGTGGCCCTGCTGGTGGCCTGCTGGTTCATCCCCTACGTCAACCAGACCGCCACGATCGTCGCTGCCGCGATACTGGCCGTGATCGTCGTGCCGCTGCTGCTGCCGTTCATCCGCAAGCCGCTGCTGACCGGCCCGATGATGAAGGTGTTCCGCAAGGTGCTGCCGCCGCTGTCGCAGACCGAGCGCATCGCCCTGGAAACCGGCTCGGTCGGCTTCGAAGGCGAACTGTTCACCGGTGATCCGGACTGGAACATCCTGCTGAACTACCCCAAGCCGCAGCTGACAGCCGAAGAACAGGCCTTCCTCGATGGCCCGGTCGAACAGCTGTGCACGATGGTCAACGACTGGGAAATCACCCACGTCCATGCCGACCTGCCGCCGGAACTGTGGGCCTTCATCAAGAAGAACAAGTTCTTCGGCATGATCATTCCGAAGGAATACGGCGGCCTGGGCTTCTCCGCGCTGGCCCACCACAAGGTGATCCAGAAGCTGGCCTCGGTGTCTTCGGTGGTCAGTTCGACCGTCGGCGTGCCCAACTCGCTGGGCCCGGGTGAACTGCTGGTGCATTACGGCACCCAGGAACAGAAGGACCAGTACCTGCCGCGTCTGGCCGATGGCCGTGAAGTGCCCTGCTTCGGCCTGACCGGTCCGTTCGCCGGCTCCGACGCGACCTCGATTCCCGACTATGGCATCGTCTGCAAGGGCGAGTGGAACGGCGAGCAGGTGCTCGGCGTCAAGCTGACCTTCGACAAGCGCTACATCACCCTGGCGCCGGTCGCCTCGCTGATCGGCCTGGCCTTCCGCATGTACGATCCGGATGGCCTGATCGGCCAGACCCGCGACATCGGCATCACCCTGGGCCTGCTGCCGCGCGAGACCGCCGGCGTTGAAATCGGCCGTCGCCACTTCCCGCTGAACTCGACGTTCCAGAACGGCCCGATCCGCGGCAAGGACGTGTTCATTCCGCTGACCCAGCTGATCGGTGGCGCTGCGATGGCCGGCAAGGGCTGGAACATGCTCAACGAGTGCCTGGCCGTGGGCCGCTCGATCACCCTGCCCTCCACCGCCAGCGGCGGTGCCAAGGCCGGTGCCGCGGTCACCGGTGCCTATGCGCGCATCCGCAAGCAGTTCGGCCTGTCGGTCGGCCGCTTCGAAGGCGTGGAAGAAGCGCTGGCCCGCATCGGTGGCAAGGCGTACAAGATCAGCGCGCTGTCGCAGGCCACCGCCGCTGCTGTGGACCGCGGTGACGTGCCGTCGGTGCCGTCGGCGATCGCCAAGTACCACTGCACCAACATGAGCCGCGAAGTGATCTCGGACATGATGGACGTGATCGGCGGCAAGGGCATCATCCTGGGGCCGCGCAACTTCGCCGGCCGCAGCTGGCAGGCCGCGCCGATCGCCATCACGGTGGAAGGCGCCAACATCATGACCCGCAGCCTGCTGATCTTCGGCCAGGGTGCGATCCTCTGCCACCCGTGGGTGCTGAAGGAAATGAAGGCCGCGCAGGATCCGGACACCCGTGCCGGCCTGCAGGACTTCGACCGCAGCCTGTTCGGCCACATCCGCTACGGCATCTCCAACGCCGTTCGTTCGTTCTGGTTCGGCCTGACCGGCGCACGCTTCGGCGCTGCCCCGGGTGATGCCTATACCCGCCGTTACTTCCGCAAGCTGGACCGTTACTCGGCCAACCTGGCGCTGATGGCCGACATCTCGATGATGACGCTCGGCGGCAAGCTGAAATTCAAGGAATCGCTGTCCGGCCGCCTGGGCGACGTGCTGAGCCATGTCTACATGACCAGCGCCATGCTCAAGCGCTACCACGACGAAGGCGCGCCGCAGGCGGACCAGCCGCTGCTGGCCTGGGCCTTCCATGACAGCGTGCACAAGATCGAGGAATCGCTGTCGGCCGCCCTGCGCAACTTCCCGATCCGTCCGATCGGCTGGTTGATGTGGGCACTGATCTTCCCGCTGGGCCGTCGTGCCGAGGCCCCCGGCGACCGCCTGAGCCGTCGCGTGGCTGCGCTGCTGATGGCCCCGAACGAAGCCCGCGACCGCCTCGCCAGCGGCGTGTTCCTGACCCCGTGCGAGAACAACCCGGGTGGCCGCATCAACAGCTACCTGAGCAAGGCGATCATGGCCGAGCCGGTGGAGCGCAAGTTCCTGAAGGCGCTGAAGAGCAAGGGCATCGAGGCGCTGGACTTCAACAGCCAGCTCGACGAGGCCGTGGCCGAAGGCGTGATCACCCAGGACGAGCGCAGCCTGCTGGAAGAGCTGCGTACGCTGACCTTGGACACCATCACCGTGGACGACTTCGACACCCACGAACTGCGCGCGGCCAGCTACTACGACCGCCAGAACAAGGACCCGCACTCGCAGGCGGCCTGATCGCCCGCGACACGCGTTGCCTCGACGGCGGGCCTGGCCCGCCGTCGCTTTGTCCGCCGACCGGAAACCGCCATGTCCACGCCCCTGCTTTCGCTCTATCACCGCCTGCAGCGCTGGCCTGCCGGTACTTGGCTGTTCTCGCGCGCGGTGTGCTTCAAGGCGCCCTATTTCGCCAGCATCGCCCCGCGCATCACGCGCCTGGAGATCGGCCGCTGCGAGGGCACGCTGGCCGACCGCCGCAGGGTGCGCAACCACATCGGCACGGTGCACGCGATCGCGATGTGCAACCTGGCCGAGCTGACCGCCGGGCTGATGGTCGACGCGTCGCTGCCGAAGGGCATGCGCTGGATCCCTAAGGGCATGCAGGTGCAGTACCTGGCCAAGGCGCGCGGCACGCTGCACGCGGTGGCGTTGCCGGCGCAGCCGATCGTGGTGGCAGCGGAAGGCTACGCGTTGCCGGTGACGGTGAGCGTGCGCGACCGCGCGGGCACGGAAGTGTTCAGTGCGGTCATCGACATGTGGGTGTCGCCGGCGAAGTGATGTTCCTGCGAACGGCGCAGCCCCTCGTGGGTTGGTCGCAGAAAGCGCTGGTTTGGCTGGGGGCGGTGGGTTCACGGCGTCCCCTGCCCAGCCCATCCGCCCGGCCCCTGACAGTTTCCGTGTGCGGCCAGCCCACGGAGAAGAAAAAAGAAGATCAAGAGCAACAGCGGGTCGCTGCGCTCGTGGGTTCTGCGCGCATGAAAAAAGCGGCCACCGGGCCGCGTTTGTTTTTGCTTTTGCTCTTCTTTTTTCTCTT